>JACQFV010000062.1 GCA_016199865.1 Candidatus Zixiibacteriota bacterium
GGGGCTTGATGTGTTCTATGGTATTCTGCATTTCCGCGGCTTGAGGCTTTCGAAGGATTTTGATCGGTTGACAGACGGATGGCCATAAGGGCTAGAATCTACCGCCCCTCCGGGGCTTGATGTGTTCTATGGTATTCTGTATTTCCGCGGCTTGCGGCTTTCGAAGGATTTCGATCGGTTGACAGACGGATGGCCATAAGGGCTAGAATCCACCGCCCCTCCGGGGCTTGATGTGTTCTATGGTATTCTGTATTTCCGCGGCTTGCGGCTTTCGAAGGATTTCGATCGGTTGACAGACGGATGGCCATAAGGTCCAAAACTGAGACGTATGCAATGATCGGTACGCCGAATAGCATAGCCCCGAAGGGGCGTCACAACGTAGCCCAGGGCGCAAGCCCTGGGGCCATGAGAAGACACCGATTCCCAGAAGCCCCAAAGGGGCGAGACAATTTGGCCCAGGACGTAAGCGCTGGGAATTGAGAACACAGTTGATTCACGGACAGCCCCAGAGGGGCGACACAACGTAGCCCAGGGCGCAAGCCCTGGGAATTCGATGGATGATTAATCAGAAGGTCAGCCCCGCAGGGGCGACAGAATGTAGCCCAGGGCGCAAGCCCTGGGAATGAAAAGGGCAACGGTTCCAACGAGCCCCATAGGGGTGTCACAATGTAGCCCAAGCGTAAGCCCTAGAGTCAGTTTCATAACCCGTTTCTTGTTGGTTTGCAACAAGTTGAGTCATCCGATGGGGTCCGAGTTCAAGAGCCATCCAGCTCGAACCGGTGCTATCCCGATTGCTGCCGCCGCAGGTCCGGCCCTGCGGGAGAGCGGGCCACATCTCCTCCAACTCAAAGGCGTTCTCACCGGAACGATGGTCTGCTCGCCGACTCCTGCCAATCTCCATAACCCCTTGAGAATCATATGACAACAGTTATGAAACTGATTCTAGTGTCATGTCCCGTGAATTCCTCGCATAAATTTCGGAACTCCGCTTATGCGACAGCGCCAGGGCCCATTGTCTCGCATAGACTTGCGGACGCTGCCGGCCCGCGCGACTCTGCTTTGCGTGCAACGGTACTCCTGGGACATGACACTAGGATGTAAGAAAACCGATCCCAGCCCCGAAGGGGCCAATAATAGCCCAGGGCGCAAGCCCTGGGAATGAAGAGAGCAACGATTCCAATAAGCCCCGTAGGGGCGGCACAGTGTAGCCCAGGGCGCAAGCCGGGGATGTCGCTGACGGATAATGCGATGACCCCCATGACTGTGATACCAGAACCACCTCCACCGTCTCTGACGGTTCTCCTACTCATTTTCGCCGTCATTCAATTGCCGGCCGCCATCTTCATGGTCTGGATGATGCGCACCTATGTGCCACAAATGCCTGGGAAGATGCGAGGAGTACATCTCGTGCTGCTCGGCTTGACAGCGGCCACTGTTCCTTCACCGTTCATTCTGACTCCCGGGCCTCGACTGTTTTGGCAAGTACTCGCATTCTACTTTTCCGGAATTTCGCTTTGGTATCTGGTGATCAGCGTTCTCGTCGTCACACTCTGCTCCGCGGCAGTTCTTCAGATCACAATTCGCTTACTGAGCGGCGCTCGCACGCAGAATCGTGTCTTCTTTCAACTTCTTCCACTTTCATTCAACTCAACAGCTTCCGCTGTCTTCGGCTTCTTTGCGTGCTTGGCACGCGTTTTGGGGGAGCAATGATTGTTCTCACCTCCCTCTCCCCCCATCCTGCCCGGCCCGGACGGGTCCGCGTTTACATCGATGGAAAGTACGCGTTTGAATTGTCCAAGAAGATCATTCGCGCCAAGAACGTTGTCGAAGGCGAAACGCTCTCCGCCGAGCGACGTCGCGAATTGGAAACATTCGCGGTTCGTGAGGCCGCCATTTCGCTTCTGGCGCGGCGGGAACGCTCCCGTGCCGAACTTGCAGTAGCGCTCAAACGCAAACGCTTCGCGCCCGATCTGATCGAACGCGTCTTGCAGGAGATTGCCGCACAGGGATTGCAAAGCGATTCCCGTTTCGCCGGCGCCTGGGTCGAAACGCGGAAGCGTTTATCCCCGCGCGGCCGCGCGGCCCTGATCTATGAACTCAAACAGAAGGGGATCGCCGGGCCGGAAATCAAAGGCGCAGTCAATCGCTACACTCAATCCGACGAGCGGGCTGCCCTCCGCGACCTGATTGCCTCCCGTTTGGAGCGCCTCGGCGCCTCCAAAGACGACAAGCAGAAGATCAAGCACCGTCTTCTGGGTTTCCTCGCCCGCCGCGGCTTCGCCTACGACGACATCCACGACGTTCTCGTGCATGAATTCCCTGATTGGGCGTGAGGCACCCCTCACCCTACCCTCTCCCCGATGGGGAGAGGGGAAGAATCTGCAATCTACAACGCGAGTTGACCCCCCTGCCCCTTTTTGGGGAGAGGGCCGGCCCCGCTGCGCGGGATCTTCGAGGTGAGGGCCACGCCCTTGCGAATTGGGAGGGTAATTCGTTTCTTACCGTGTTGTAACGAATGACGAGATGCGCATGACCGCCGCTCAAATCCGTTCCAAATTCCTCGAATTCTTCGCCGCCCGCGGCCACACAGTCGTGCCGTCCTCGTCGCTGTTGATCAAGGACGACCCGTCGCTGCTGTTCACCAACGCCGGGATGAACCAGTTCAAGACGGTCTTCCTCGGGCAGGACAAACGTCCCTACCAGACCGCCTGTTCGTCGCAGAAGTGCTTCCGTGTCTCCGGCAAGCACAACGATCTGGAAAATGTCGGCGTCACGCCGCGTCACCACACGTTTTTCGAAATGCTCGGCAATTTCTCCTTCGGCGATTATTTCAAAGCCGAGGCCATCGCCTACGCCTGGGAATTCCTCACCCAGACGATCCCGCTGGACCCCGCCCGCCTCTGGGCGACGGTGCATACGAGCGACGACGATGCCCTTGCATTCTGGCTCAAGATCGCGCCGGAATTAAAGGGGCGCCTTCGGCGCTTTGGCGATGAGCACAATTACTGGTCGATGGGCGAGGTCGGCCCCTGCGGCCCCTGCTCGGAGATTCATTACGACTTCGGTCCCGAGTTCGGGTGCGGCAGGCCGACCTGCACGGTCAATTGCGACTGCAACCGCTACCTGGAAATCTGGAATCTGGTCTTCATGCAATTTGATCGCAAATCCGGCGGCCAATTGGTCCCATTGCCCAAGCCATCGGTCGACACCGGCATGGGCTTCGAACGGCTGGCCGCGGTCGTACAGGGAAAACACACGAACTACGACACCGACTTGTTCCAGCCGATCATTCAGGCGCTGGCCGCCGATTCCAAGCACCACTACGACGACGGCGCAGGCGGCGTGCCGCACCGTGTCTGCACCGATCATCTGCGCGGCCTGGTCTTCACCATTGCCGATGGCGGCATGCCCGGCAACGA
>JACQFV010000030.1 GCA_016199865.1 Candidatus Zixiibacteriota bacterium
CCCGCCGACTTCAATGAAGACCCCGTCGGCAACCAGTTCCTGGTGGCGATGATCGCGAAGGCCGGCAACGTTGTCCTGCCTCTGCGCTTTACGCTGGCGGAAACTGGCCGCGCCGGACAGCCGGCGCCGGATTTTGTGGAAAAATCCAGTCTCATGGTGCTTGACGAAGCGGTCGCCTTAATGGACCGCCCCTATCCGCAGTCATTGGGCGTTTCCTACCCCTTCCCGGCGGCCTGCAACACGGCCTGGGGGATGGGCCATGTCAACACCTGGCAGGACGTCGACGGCAAGGTGCGACGCGACCCTCTCACCGTCGATTATGCGGGGAATTACTACCCGTCGATGTCGCTGCAACTGGTGCGCGCCGCCCTCGATCTCCACCGGGCCCAGGTGAAGATCGATCCGGGCAAGGCGGTGACATTGGCGTCAAAGTCGGTCCCCACCGACGAATCCGGCATGTTGCGGATCGATTACCGTGGCCCCGAAGGGACAATTCACTCGGTGTCCGCCGCCCGCGTCCTCGAAGGCCAGGTCGATTCGAACGCCATCAAGGGCAAGATTGTCGTGGTTGGCGTCACGGCGTCGGGATACGGCACAGCGCTCCACACCAGCGGCTACACGTCGATGCCCCGTGCCGAGAAGATCGCCACGGTCGCCGCGAACATGCTCGATAATCGTTATATCCGGACGCTCAACTTGTCGGGTTTTCTGGACCTGGCGATCCTGGCAATGATCGCGATGTTTTGCGCCGTCGTGCTGCCGCGCGTCACGTTGGCCAATCGGATCGTGATTCTCGTCGTCATGGCGTTTCTGTTCCTGAACGCCAATTTCGCCCTGTTTCATTCGTTCAAAGTGATCACCAAAACGCTCTATCCGACTCTGGAGATTCTGGTCTTCCTTCTCTTTGCGCCGTTCGTGAAGTCGGCGCCGAGCGCGGCGCCGGTCGCTGCGCCCGTCATAGCACGCAAAGCCAGGCCCGAGAGTCCGATGATCGAGGCCGCCGGGGCTAATGCCACGGCCGCATCACCACTCCCCTCTGCGGATGTTGCCTCGGACGGTGTACGTGTTCGGAATCTCGACCAGTCGCACGCCATGGGGCCGATCACCGGCCTGTCCAAGACCGTCGCGGTCGAGGAGGAGCACGTCATGCGGGCAACTCCCGAACCGGCCAGGCCAACCGTGGCGCCGAAAGTTGCCCCTATCAACGATGATCTTCCTGCCGTCGATCTGACGGCGGCGGCTCCCGAACCGGAGAGCATGGTGGAGGATATTCGTCGGCAGAAGGCGATGGAGGACAGTGACGGTTCGGGGACACCATCCCGTCGCACCTCCGGCCCGATTCCCGCCGACCTGACGCAACTGGGGCGCTATGAAATTCTGGGTGTGCTGGGTCAGGGCGCGATGGGCACAGTCTACAAGGGAAAAGACCCGGCAATCGGACGATTGGTGGCGCTGAAGACGATCCGCGCCGGTGTCGGGGCCGATGCCGACCAGGCCGAGGAACTGCGCGAACGGCTGGTGCGTGAAGCCAAAGCCGCCGGCACGCTCTCCCATCCGAACATCGTGACGATCTATGACGTCGCCATCGAGGGGGATCTCAACTACATCGCCATGGAGTATCTGGAGGGGTGCACGCTCGAAGAATTCGTGCGCAAGAAAGTGGCGCTCAACTTCCGGATCGTGGCGAAGATGCTGACTCAGGTGTGCAGCGCCCTGGACTACGCGCACAAGGCCGGCATCGTGCACCGTGACATCAAGCCCGCCAACATCATGGTTCTCAATGACTACTTGGTCAAGGTCACCGATTTCGGCATCGCGCGCTTCGAACAATCGGGCATGTCGATGACCCAGACCGGCATCGCCTTGGGCACGCCGTACTACATTTCGCCCGAGCAACTGCGCGGCGGCGCGGTCGACCGTCGCTGCGACCTGTTCAGCTTGGGTGTGGTCGCGCATGAACTCCTGACGCACAAGCGTCCGTTCAACGGTGAGAGCATCTCGGCCTTGATCTACGCCATCACCCAAACCAATCCCGACCCGCCGTCCCGTATCGACCCGACCATTCCCGGTCTCTTCGACCTCGTGATCGGCCGGGCTCTGGCCAAAGACCCGCGCCAGCGTTACCAGACCGCTGCCGAAATGGCCCATGATCTCGGCGCCTTTGTCGAGGACATGGCTCCGGCGCGGTCGTTCCGGATCTGAGCGTCACGATTTCCCTCTCCGTCGTCTTAAGCACAATCCTTGGGCCATCGCGTCAGCCGGAGGGCGATTACTGATTGACAGTTGCACCTCCGTCCCGAATCTTGACTCCTGCGGGGAATCATCGATTGGGCCCGCCTGCGGCAACCGGGAATGGGCGCAAAATACCGGCAGGAAGTCTTCAATGTGCTTCTGGCGCAGCTGCTGCAGGAACGGGGGGTGCTCTCTGCGCCGGAAAGCATCCTTAGGCCAAAGACACTGAGAGGGCACAGAATGCCCGACGTCCTTGTGGACTTCAATGGCCTGCGCACGGTGATCGAGGGCGAAATTGACACCTCCCCGGAGGCAGCCGAAAGGGCCTTGGCTTCTGCGCGGAGACGCGTGGAAGAAGGCATCGCCCATATTGCCATTGGCGTACTCTACCCCGAGAGCCTTCAGGCCGTCGGCTTCCGGGCGCTGAAAGACGAACTGGGCGCGTGCCGACTGCGAATGGCAATCGTCACGGAAGCGACGCCAACCACCCCTGAGTTTGTCGCCGGGACGGTCGATGACCTGGAGACGGCCCTGCGGCTCGCCTTCGATCAACTGATAGGTGTTGGGAATGGTCGACTGGTCAAAGGACCTCAACTCTGAGGGAGGAGCAGAATAATGCCTCCCCATCTGTCAGTGGAGCAGCGAAACGCGGCCTGTCGTGTCAGCGGGCTGGTGCTGGCCAATGCCATGATCTTTCAGGAAATCCTCTCCGAGGCCGATGGGCGCGTGCAGGACCTCCAGACGACACTCAAGAAGGAGCACCTGCAAGGGGCCTTCACCCACCAGTGGGAGTTCATCGTC
>JACQFV010000063.1 GCA_016199865.1 Candidatus Zixiibacteriota bacterium
AACTTCTTCAGATTCTCACGGATGCGATCATAGACGATGACCGTGTCAGTGAGTGAATACCCCGCCAGGGTCAGAAGCGAGGAGACCAGGAGGATCGTCACCTCCATGTTCAGGGCATACGCGATTCCGAGCACCGCGAGGACATCATGAAAAGTCGCGATGGTGGCCGCGATGCCGAAGCGGAAGTCGAAGCGCACGGTGATGTAGATCAGAATCCCCAGGAGCGAGATGATCACCGCCCAGCGGGTCTGCGTCTGAAGGGTCTTGCCGACGGAGGGGCCGACTTCGTGGACGGAATCCATGTGGAAGGCGTTGTCGGGGAAGTACTGCTTGATCACGTCGATGATCGACTGCGCCTTGTGGGTCCCCTCCACCGGATCGGCTTTGACGCGGATGAGATAGAAATTCGCCTCGCGCCGCCCGGTGATCTCGAGAATCTCGGCGTCCGCAAATCCCCCCGATTGCAGGGCCGTGCGGATCTGGCCGACGTCGACTGGCTGGTCGAAAAATCCCTCGACCAGCGTTCCGCCCTGAAACTGAATGCCCAAATTGGCGTGGCCCAGACTGATCATCACAAAGGCCACCAGTCCGAGAAGGACCAGCGCGCCGGAGAAGGCAAACGCAAAGCGGCGCTTGCCGATGAAATCGACGCTGGTGTCTCCGATGACGCGAATGGGCATCCGTTATATCCTCTCTAATTCCTTTGGAGCCTCTAACAAAATGATGCTCCCGGTACCCGCGAACAAGGTGCACGCCGCCCGCCCTCGGGCGGCGAAACTCCAGGCGAGGGCGCCTGGCGTGCACAGTTTTTTCCTTGGAGTCATATTGTTAGGGTCTTAAGGCGTCCGCATGCGTCCGCATGACCATGAAGGGTCAGATCGACAGGGTCTGATACGTCTTGCGAATATCGAACACCGCCCTGGTCACCACGACGGCCGTGAACAGACTGATTGCCACTCCCGCAAAGAGCGTCACGGCAAACCCCCGGATCGGACCGGTGCCGAAGATGTACAGCACGAGAGCGGTGATGAGCGTGGTCACGTGCGAGTCGATGATCGCCGCGATGGCATGGGCATATCCGGCGTCGATCGCATTCCGAATCGCCTTGCCGGCACGCATTTCCTCGCGGATGCGTTCGAAAATCAGCACGTTGGAATCGACCGAGATGCCGATGGTCAGGATGATCCCCGCGATCCCCGGCATGGTCAAAGTCGAGTGCAGGGCCGCCATGACCCCCAGGAGGAAGACGGCGTTCAACAGGAGGGCGAAGTCGGCGATCAAACCCGACAATTGGTAGTAAATCGCCATGATCAGAAAGACAATTGCCGCCGCGATCAAGGATGCCGTCAGGCCGCGGTGGATTGAATCCTGTCCCAGGGACGGCCCGACGACGTTGTTCTCGATGATATTCACCGGCGCCGGCAGGGCCCCGGCGCGCAGCACGATCGCCAGATCATTGGCCTCGTCATAACTGGTGGCGCTGCCCATGGTAATCTGGCCGCGGTCCTGGATGCGGGATTGAATCTCGGGGGCCGATTCGACATTACCGTCCAGAACGATTGCCAGGGGCTTTTTGATGTTGGCGCCCGTCAGGCGCGCGAACATGCGGCCGCCCTCGCGGGTGAGCTGGAAATTCACGATGGGCTTGCGAAACTGATCGAACGAGGGACGAGCGTCGGTCAGGTACTTGCCCGACATTTCGGTCTGGCGTTTGAGCAGATACAACCGACTAACCTGGGTCCCTCCCTGAAACTGCGGCTTGGTCCCCCAAGCAAAAGCGACGTCGGGCGGTATCAGTTTGGTGACCTCCGGTCGCGCCAAAATGTTCTTCACGCTCGGGACATCATCCTTGTTCACTGACCAACCGCTCCCGCCGGAACCCGGATCCAACAGTGAGGAGAGGGGATTCTGCTTGGGAATCTGCGGCGGCAACACCGAGGTATCGCCGGCCGGCTTGTTGGCCAACGAGGTGTCGGCGGCCTTCTTGGCGGAATCGGATGAGAACAGTTCCTTCAGGGCATCGGTCTTGGCCGCATCCTTCTTGGTCGTGTCGGTGGGGCTCGCCGTCGACGTGTCGACACCGGCCGCGGCCTCCAGCGACCGGTCGATCCGATCCACCAACAGACTGGCCTGTTCGGGCGGCTCGGTCAGTTTGAACTCCAGAAGCGCGGTGCGGCCGATCAGTTCGCGGGCGCGGGAGACATCGCTGATCCCCGGGAGTTCGACGACGATCCGATCTTCACCCTGAACCTGAATGACCGGCTCGGTCACCCCGAACTGGTCGACGCGGTTGCGGAGGATTTCCTTGGCGCGGTCGACGGCATCCTTGGCTTCATCGGGATTCAGCTTGGATTTGTCGACCTCAAGGACGACCCGCATCCCCCCCTTGAGGTCCAAGCCCAGTTTCATCGCTTTCTGTTGAAGATTGATCCACCCGGCGGGGTCGGACTGGGCCAACTGGTCCCGCTCGGCAGGGTCCATCCACAGGAGCCGGGCCGTGGGATACAAATACCAGAGGGACCCCAAAAGGAGAAACGCAGTGAGACCGATTTTCCATCCCTGTCCCTGTCCCATGGCGCTCTCTTTGTACCTCCCCCAGATCGGGATCAATCGTCCCGCCCGCTTTCCCGCCGGAAAAGCAGACAAACAATATACCACGGTCCTTTTTCTTGTCAAATGGTAATGGCTGCCCTGGGCGGGCCGCCCGGAACCGGTCTTGGCGCCCCCGCCTCTTCGTGAGTCTCGGCTCTCCCAGAGACGGATGGGCGAAAGGAGGACACGGGTATCGCCGCGACCCTCGGCGGATTATCTTCCTCTCCGAGTGGGGTCTGGAGCGACGATTCGCTTGGGGAGGAAAGATGTGTAAACGGGACGGTTCGCAAGCATTGGGATGGTGGCTCTCACAATTGATGCTGCTTTTTTCGGTGATCGGGCGCCTGGCGATCTCACCGGCTTGGGCGGCGACACGCTCCGGAACCGCTCCTTCTGCCGTCGTCTACACGATGGCCAATGGGATGCAGGTCATCCTGAAGGAGAACCACTCCAGCCCGATGATCGCCTCGGTGGCCTTTGTCCGTTCGGGGTCGAAGTACGAAACGGAGTTGAACAACGGCGTGACCCATTTTCTGGAACATCTGCTGTTCGACGGCACCGCCACGCGCACGCAGGAACAAATCTCCGACCGGATCAAGAATCTGGGTGGGTATATCAATGCCTTCACCCGCAAGGAATTGACCGGCTACCTGTCCCTGGTGCCCGCGGAGTACATCGCCGAGGCGTTGGACATCCAACAGGACATGCTGTTCAACTCGATTTTTCCGGAGGACCGCTTCCCCAAGGAGCGCAAGATCGTGATCGAGGAAATCCGCAAGGACGCGGACAGCCCGGACAACGCCTCCGAGAACTTCCACGACCGCTGGGCCTACCAGGGCAGCCCGTTTGCCCGTCCAGTCATGGGGTACGAGAATCTGGTCGCCGCCTTTCCCCGGGAGGAAGTCATTGAATACTATCACACATACTATCAGCCGAACAACATGATTCTGCTGGTGATCGGCGACTTTGCCCCCGCGGCGATGCGGGAGCGGGTGGAGGAGTCATTCGGCCGTCATCCGGCCCGGCCCCTCCCGCCCCGTCCGGCGGTCACGGTCCCGTCCGTCCACGGGCGCATGGTGCAGCGGACGACGGCCCCGATCGGGGAAACGCGCGTCGACGTGCACATCCGGCTGCCGCTCTTCACCGAGGCGTCGTACGACGCACTGGCGCTCTGGGCGGAAATCCTCGGGGACGAGACGTTGTCGCCCCTGCAGAGGAATCTGGTGGAAGGCGACCATGCACCGGCCACCCAGGTTTCGGCAACGATGGAAACGCAAGCCGAATTCTCCGCCCTGCACATCTGGGCGGCAACGGATGTGCCGGCGAACGCCGATACGATCGTCGCCCTCATCGCCCGGACTCTGGCCGCTTTACCCAAATCCATGGTCTCCGCCGCCGACGTTCGCCTGATCACCACCCGTCTGGAGGTGCAGGACATCTTTCTGCGGGAAAAACTGCACTACTATGCCCTGATGAAGGCGCCGATGCTGGTTGTGACCGGGTACGACTTTGTCGATCGCCTGCCCGCCCGCATGGCCCAGGTCACGCCCGCACAACTGCAGAAGGCGGCGGCGCAATACCTGACGGTCAACGATTATGTCGCCACGATCATCACGCCGCCGGACACGACGGTGGCCGGGCCGCCGCCAGGCCATCCGGAACACAGCCGCTACGAAAAGCGTGTGCTCGCCAACGGCCTTGCGGCCATCGTCAAGAGCAATCCCGACTCGCGCGTCTTTGCGATCAATGTCCTGGGGAAAAATCGCGCCGCAACGGAACCGGAGGGGCTGGCCGGCATATCGGACTTTGTCAACCGCATGCTCATGTCCGGTACCCAGACGCGTGACAAAGACCAGGTCGGGCGGGCGTTGGCGGCGATCGGCGCCGACCTGACCACCAATGACAATCCCAATATTCCCTATGACGACTACTACACGACGCCGCAGTACACGTTCATCAAGTTTGCCACGATCGATGGCTACGCGAATGCCGGCGCCCAGTTGCTGGCCGAACTGGTGGGGCACGCGTCGTTCCCGGCGGCCGAGGTCGAGCAGACGCGCCGTCAGGTTCTGGGACTTCTGACCAAGGAGCAGAATTCGACCAATCAGACCTGCCGACGGCTCTTCTGTTCCTCCCTGTTCGGGGATGAGCCGTTGGCGAAGCCCATTTTGGGGACGCCGGAATCCGTGGCCCGCTTCACAACGGAGAATCTGCTCCGCCACCGGCGGACCTTGTATGCCCCGGAGAACATGATTCTCACCTGCGTGACGAACCTGCCGGGTGATTCGGCCTTCGCCATCATCGAGTCCTCATTCGGACGGATACCGACGGGCACGCCGCCGGGAAACTCGGCCGTGGCCCCGCCGAAACCGCCGAGCGGAGTGCAGATCGCACATCAGCCGATGCAAAAAGAGCAGGTGTACATCTACCTGGGCGGCGTGCTTCCCGGCGCCGCCGATTCGGATGCCGCGGCCATCATCGTGGCCAACCAAATCCTCTCCGCCCGTCTCGGCGACCACCTGCGCGAGAAACTGGGGTTGGCGTACTCGGTCGGCTCGTCGGTCAATTTCGACCGTGATTTCGGGTGGTACTGCTGCACGATGGGCACCGGGAAGGCGAATTACATCAAGGCCCGTGATGGTATCCTCAACGAGATCCTCCGGCTGCAGCAGGACACGGTGTCGGCGGAGGAGCTGGCCACAGCGCAGAACACATTATGGGGATCGTCTCTGACGGCGCGGCTGTCACGGGTCAATCAGGCGTATTTCATGGGCGTCGATCTATTCCTCGGCCGGGGGTTCGACTACGCCGACAAGATGTCGGCGCAGATGCGGGCGGTGGCCGCGGCGGATATCGCACGCGTTGCCCGACGGTGGTTCGACACGCAGAATTATGTTCTGGCGACGGTGGGGAATCTGGAATGAGGGGAAGCCCAAGCCGGCTCCCGTTACAATTCACTGGACCAAGAATGCAACGCTCGGGATATTGACCGGCAGGAGACTCTGAAACGGATCGACCCGTGTAGCGAGGTGACTCATGGCCAAGACAATCTCCATCAAGTACTGCCAGCAGTGAAACTATCTGCCCCGGGCCTCCAGTTTGGCGGCTGAGATCAAGGCGAAGTTCGGGATCGAGCCCGAACTGATCGCCGGTTCAGGCGGCATCTTCGATGTCAAAGTCGATGGGAAGTTGATCTTCTCGAAGAAGGAAGCGGGACGCTTCCCCGAATCTGCAGAAGTGCTGGACGCCATCACATGACAGCGGGGTGCGACTCAATTCTTCCTTCACCGGATGAGGGCACATATCTTGAAAACCGCCCGACTCTTTTCCGTCTGACCTCTCCACAATGAACAGCGGCGTAGCATCGGCTTCGATCGAATCGGCATACGCGGCCTGCGAGCACTTCGCCGGACGGGACAAACCCCACCTGTACGCGGCGGCGCAACATTTCGGCTGGCCCCAGACCCGTCGGGCCTTCGCCGCCACGTATGCGTCGATGCGTCTGATCGATGATTTTGTCGACGGCATCCCGGGCCGCGCTCATCTGAATGACAGGACGAGAGCGACGGCCACCAGCCGCATCGACGAATGGTGGGACTCGGTCCGTAAGGCCAAGTCGGGGATGGCCGTTGCCGATCCGGTCTGGGAGGCCCTGAGCGACACCTTTGCGCGTTTCGAATTGCCCCTCGAGCCGTGGGATGATCTGGCCCGGGCGATGCGGAGTGATTTATCGACTCCGATCTTCCGCGATTGGGAGCACCTCCGCGCCTACATGGCCGGCGCCTCGGTGGCGCCGGCGGTTGTCTTCATGCATCTGGTGCTGATGCGGCCGGCGGATGATCGATTTCGATCGCCCTGGCCCTACGACAAGGTCGTCGCGGCCACGGAGGATCTGGCGATCTTCTGCTACTGGGTCCACATTCTCCGGGATGTCGCTGCCGATCTGGCGAGCCCGGATCGCGGCCTTTTGTATCTGCCGGAGAAGGACTTGCGTGACTTTGGGCTGGATGTCGCCGACCTGTACCGGATGCGCGATGAAGGGCACGCCTCGGATGGTTACTTGCGCCTGGCCCAGTTCGAGGCGGAACGCGCTCGGACCCATTTGGACCGGGGGCGTGGGCACCTTCGGCATGTCCTGGCGGCCGCGCCACCGGCAGGGGCCCGCGCCCTCACCGAACTGGTCGATACGTATGTTGCCGTCTTGCAGGGTTTGGCCCAACGGCAATTTGACGTCTTCAAGACGGCGTCTCCCCACTGATCTGGTTTTCCGGTCAAATTCGCGGCAAATTTTTGAACCGGCCAATATTCCCCGGTTTTTCTTCCGACATAAATCGTAGATGGGTGTAGAGTACCCAAGGAGGGTCAACCTCCCAGAACGTTTGGCGCGTCTTCGGGGGAACGGATTCCCGGAGGAGTAGGTGTTGGTAACAGGGAATCGGAACGAGATACAGTCATCCATCGGCAACGGGCGCTCTGACGTGCTACCCCGATCGCGCCTGCCTCAAGAACGTGGTGACTCGAGTTCCGAGCCGGAACTTCTGGTCATTGTCGACAGGGTGCGAGCGGCGATCGACTGCGAGGCCGTCGGCATCCGGCTCATCGATGCCGATGGTAACGCGCCCTATGAGGCCCACCGCGGTTTCCCGGAGGGGTTTTGCCGACAGTGCAACGCCCTGTCGGTCGAATTCGACCGTTGCGTCTGCGTCGAGGTGATGGCCCGGGTGTTGGAGGTGCTTCCGGCGGCCGTGACGGACTACGGCTCCGTCGTTTTTGGCACCGCGGCGGAATTGCACCGACTCCAGAAGAACTTGGCTTCGGGTCCACTGCATAGCGCCTGCCCGACGTCGGGGTTTGAGTCTGTGGCGCTCACGCCCATCCGCGGCGAGGGGCTGTCTCTGGGCCTGTTGCACTGCGCCGACAATCGGCCCCATCGTTTCACCCCCGCGAAGATCGAACGGCTGGAGACGATCGCTCGAGATCTCGGCAGGTGCCTCTTCCTGGATTCGATTTGGCCGCCCGAGCCCTGGCTGCCGGACAGCGAGGCAGCGGGGTCGGGGACCGTCTGTCCCGGCTGCGGCCGTCACATTGGTCCCGATGGAAGCTGGCTCCCGGTTCCTCCCACGCAATCGCGTCTGACGTTCTGGACCATTCACCCCGCCCGCCGGGCCTTCTGCCCCGACTGCCAAGGCGCACTCCAGCCGAAGTAGAGACACCCTGAATCAGTTCTCTTCCTCCCCGGCTTTCGGGGGGGGGGAGAATTTTTCCATTGACGCCCCAAGCGCCGCGGCCAAGATTGGGCTCCGAGGGTTGTTCCGACTGGTAGCCATCGAAAGGAGCATCGATGAGAAGAGTCATTTTGGCCACGCTGGCATTGACCATGGTGGTCGGGCTGGCCTCCACCGCCCAAGCGACCGGCTGGGGGTTCGGCGGGTTCGGCGGAGTCAGCATCCCCATCGCACAGGATGACGCCGCCAAGGGAGTTGTCTTTGGCGGGCAGTTGCGGCTGTCCCTGGGGGGAATGTTTGGCTTGGAGCCGAACTTCACCTATTTTCGCAACGGTGATTGGACGACGAATGGCGCCCCGGGCGAGACGTTCGCTGGTTCGAAATTCACGTCACTGGGAGTCAATGTGATCTTGGGAGGCGCCGGACCGGTGAAGGGGTTTCGGTTCTTCCCTTTCGTCGGCGGCAGATACTACAACGAGAAGAACGATTTACGGGATTTCAGCAAGGCGAAGCTGGGATGGGACGGCGGGCTGGGATTTGAAATCGGCGCCGGAACAATTGGAATCGAGGCACGCGCCTGCGGCGAGCTGATGCCGCTGGACTGCGGTGGATCGCGC
>JACQFV010000054.1 GCA_016199865.1 Candidatus Zixiibacteriota bacterium
ACCGCCTGGTCTTGAATAAACTGGAACTGGAGCCGGGCGTTGTGCCGGGCGAGATCAGCAGCGCGCAAGTTGGTGTTCCCGCGTACAGAGGAGCGCCGCCACAGGACTGCGAATACCTGCTTCACCGGTTATGCGATTGGCTCAATAGCGATAGCTTCAGACCCCCTGACGTGCCACCCGTGGTTGCCGGCTTAATTCGTGCCATCATGGCGCACCTTTACCTCGCGTGGATCCACCCATTTGGCAACGGAAATGGACGAACGGCAAGATTAGTGGAGTTTCAAATTCTCGTCAGTGCGGGAACGCCAAAGCCCGCGGCACATCTCCTGAGCAATCACTACAATCTGACACGCGATGAGTACTATCGCCAGCTTTCGTACGCGAGCAAGTCTGGGGGCAATATTCTCCCATTCATCGAATACGCTGTTCAGGGACTGATCGACGGTCTCAAGCAGCAACTGGACGTGATCCGAGGTCAACAGTGGAGTGTGGCGTGGACGGACTACGTTCACGGCTTACTTGGGGGCGAGGCCATACCGGCAGTTCGGCGTCGGCACCTCATACTCGATCTCTCAGAGAAATCTGATCGCGTTTCATTGCAACAAGTCACGCACGTTTCCCCGCGCACCGCAGAGGCCTATGCAAAGAAGAAAAGAGTCACACTGATGCGCGACCTGCGCATTCTCGAATCAATGGGCCTCTTGGAGATTGATGATACGGGCGTCAGAGCCAGACGGGAATCAATTCTCGCTTTTCTGCCCGCCCGGAAGCTGTCAACATCGACCTGAACGCTGTCTCGGTGCACTGAAGAACGGATACGCTTGAGTCAGCTTCGCCATGCCGATTCCCTTCAATCATCCAACCCGTAGTCGGTTTTCAGGGCACATTGGTGTGAAAGTCACGATCGCCTTTGCAATCTTGAGTGTTACTGCCGCTCTCCGCGCCGCCCCGATCCCCCCCGGCGACCTGCCCAACGTCCGCATGGTGCCGGCCTTCCCGAACCTCGAATTCGCCCGACCCTTATGCCTGGTTCACGCCAATGACAGTTCCGGCCGACTATTTGTGGTCGAGCAACAGGGGCGCATTCATGTTTTCAGTGGCATGTCGGAGGTCAAGAAGGCGACCGCATTCCGCGACTTGACCGGCCAAGTGCGGACGGTCGACAACGAAGAGGGGCTACTGGCGCTCGTTTTTCACCCGCAGTACAGAAGGAACGGTTACTTCTTCGTCTATTACTCGGCGTCAGATCCGTTGGCAATGTCTGGCGCATGAGTTTTGACCGCGTCACCGGCAACCTGTGGGCCGCCGACGTGGGCCAGAATGAATGGGAAGAGATTGACTTGATCAGGAAGGGAGGCAACTACGGCTGGAACATCCGTGAGGGTAATCACGCGTACAAGCCGGCTCCAACCCGCGATTCATTGATCGAACCGATTCTCGAATATGGCCACGACGTAGGCGCGTCGATCACCGGTGGCTATGTCTATCGCGGCACCCGTCTTGAGCATCTACAGGGCGCCTATGTCTACGCCGACTATGTAACCGGCACGCTCTGGGCCTTGCGCTATTCCCGTGGGCAGGTGATCGCGCACAAGACAATTCTCAAGCAGCCAAACAACATCGCGTCATTCGGCGAGGGTCCCGACGGCGAACTCTATATCCTCTGCTTCGACGGGAAGATTTACAAGTTGGAAGAGGAATGAACGGAGCTGTCATCATTCACCAGTAGGGGCGTATAGCAATACGCCCCTACAGAACTGAAACTCAAATCACCGTACCGCAAAATACGATTCGAAATCATGACTCAAACTCTCGCCGGTCGCGCGACGGGCTTGGCGGGACAGAGAGATGAGGTACGAAACACCTGAACGGAGCTTGTTATCCGGGTCGAAGATCATGGACCGCGTTCCGTCCCAGATGAAACGGCCCGCGACCACCGGCCCATCGACCTCTCTGAGCATGAACGCGGGCTGAACTGACGCGCTGTCCATTTCGGTGTTGAATTTCAAGGAAACCGTTTGAAACGGGCTTTGGGAGGTCACCCACGGCGGCGGCGAAACCGCCGTCACTCCATAAGGTTCCGTGGTGAATCGGAACGTATCGGGCGCCGGCAAGTGACCCGAACCAGTGAGAAATACCGAGTCACTAACGACCAGCGAGTATTTCGTTTCCGCCTGCAGCGGGACTCCGTGTATCGGGAACAGGGTGAACTGTGTCCCAGTCGCCGTGGTCGACGGCTGATCATCGCCAATTTCCACCATGCTATAGCCATCATGACAAGTTCCGCTGGTGGTCCAGATCCCTTCGACGTCTGGCATGATTGTGACGGCCAGTCTAAGCGAGTCTGGGAATACACAACCATTAAATGACAATACGGGGCGAAATTCCGTCAGGGCAACACCTCCCGTCAGTGAATTGGAGGAGAGATAGAGTTTAGCCATCAGTGGTCCTGTTGGCTTTGATGCAACTGTAGAAAAATGAAAGGTCAGATCCCTGCCCAACGGCGCTCCGGCGTCGGTCCGGACGGAGGCGCTGACCGTCACATGGTAAGTAGTACCCGCCTCGAACCCGTTGTCCGGAATGAACTGGTAACGGAACTGACCGGCGGAGCCGGTGGGGATTTTTATGCCCGAGCTCGGCAAAATCAGGGTCCATCGTCCCGATGCCGGTGGATCGATTTGCACACCTGCAGCCAGATCTCCGAGGTTGAGCGCTTCGTCGGTCGCGAGGTCAATGGTGTTTCCGGGGTAAATCCCTTGGGCGCTGTCAGCCGGGTAGAAGGAGGTGATCGGGTAAGGATAATTCGTAACCGGAACGAACATGAAGTTCACCGATCCAGGGATTACAACAATCGCATTCAACTCGCGGCGGGTATGATGGTTGGGATGCACGGACAACTGGTACGCCCCCGGCTTCAATCCGATCAGCTGGAAATACCCTTGGTCGTCAATCGCTGATGCGTATTGCTCACCGGCAGTCGCCACCACTGTCCCTCCGTCAGGCGGCGAGAGCAGGCCGGAGATACCGGTCAATTCACTGGAATTGTAAATGTTCGTGACCTTATCCCCACATCCGGCAAAGAGGATTATCCCCATAGCCAGCGCGGCGCAGCATGTCACCCGCATGACAGACCTCCTGATTGAACGAAGCCCCCGGTAAATGTATCGCAGCACGGGGTTAAGTCAAGTCCACCACGGCTCTTTTCGGGTCGATTCCTGACATTTTCAAACCGGACCGTACAGGTGTGGTTATTGGCGGCGGCGCCGATACCAATACTGATGCACCGGATTCGACACTCTAACTGTCTTGCGGCCTTTGCTTTGGCGGCGATTCCCTTGTCCGCGGGGCGCCGCCTCGGAACCAACCGGGGCATCCGGCGATCACATCGCCGTCGCGCTTGAGTCACTCGACGCCCGAGTTCCCCTGACCGTCCCGGACACGCCCCTGGTTATGGCGCAGCAGAACACGGCCTTTGTCCCGAATCTCCTGGTGGTGCCGGTCGGGGGACAGGTCACGTTTCCCAACCACGACGCCTTCTTCCACAACGTGTTCTCGTATTCGCCGCCGCGTTCATTCGATCTGGGACGCTACCCGAAGGGGCAGACACGCACCATCCGATTCCAGGATCCCGGCATCGTGCGCATCTTCTGTGAAATCCACGCCTCGATGTACGGCACGATCGTCGTGGTCAATTCCAACGTCTACCAGATCATCAAGCCGGGCGATCCCTTCACGTTCGGCGACCTGCCCGCGGGTCATTACCGGCTTCTGGCCGTGGATGCGACCGGGCGGCGTTCCATTCAGGAACTGGCCTTGGCGGACGGTGAATCGCAGCACGTCGCGCTGACGCTTGAGTAGCGCATTCCGGCTTTCGGATATCCCGATGTATCTGCCCCTGCGCATGAAATTCCTCCTGGTCGCCGGTGGCGTGGCCATTATCGCCCTCGGCTCCTCGATGTGGGCGCTCAGTTACCAGTTGGAGAAGCAATTGGCGGTGCAGATCACCGGTCTTTTGTCGAAGGCCACGACGACCTTCACCGATTGGAAGAAGGATCACCAGGACCACTTGAAAGCCGAGGCCCTGATCGTGGCCTACGATCCGCGCTTCTTCGCCGCGGTGGCCGACGGAGACGCGGCCACCACGATTCCGGTGGCGCGGGAATTTCAACATCTGGCGCACAGCCAACTGCTTCTGGTCTGCGACCATAAGGGCCGACGGCTGGCTCATCTGGACCCGGAGGGTCAACTCCGTGCCTTGGATTGGCCCCGACAGCTGCCGCCGACGGAGCCGACCATTCGCTATGGATCGCAATTGTACCTGCTGCAAACCCAGCCGGTCACCGTGGGGCCCGATACGGTGGGATTTCTCTCGTTGGGTCTGCATGTCGATTCGGTCTTGGCGAAAACGATCGGCGACATCGCCGGAGCCGATGTGCTCTTCTACGACGACGCGGCGATCTATGGCGCCACGCTGTCACCCGCCAGAGCGGGCGAATTGATGGGCCAACTCCGCGTCTCCGGAACCGACTCGGGTGAAGGTGACACACCCGCGACGATCACCGTGCATGGCGAGCGCTTTCTCTATCGCCTGGGAAATCTCGCGGGGGGTGAAGGCGGGCGATATGCGGTGGTGATGTCATTGGATGAGCGCCTCAAGCCGCGCTTGGCCGACGTGCGCCGCACGCTCGCCGGGGTCGGGACGTTTGCCCTGGCTTTGGCCGTGGCGATCTCATGGAGCGTGGCGCGGCATGTGACCGGACGGGTCCCACAATTGGTCGCCGCCGTCGAGGCCGTGGCCCGGGGCGACTACCAGCGGCCGGTCAGCCATGTGGGGCATGATGAATTTCAGCAACTGGCGGTGGCGGTCGACCGGATGCGCCACGACCTGGCCGCCCAGATGGAAGCGATCCGCAAGGCCAATGCCGAAAAGATCACCACCGAGCGACTGGCGGTGATCGGCAAGATGTCCTCGACCATCATTCACGACTTCAAGACGCCGATGCAGGTGATCCGCACCGCGGTGGAATTGGCCACCAACGAAAACGCGCCGGTGGCAAGGCGCAGCCACTATGCCGGCATGATCATGAGCGAATTGGACCGCATGGTCAGCATGGCGCAGGACCTGCTGGGATTCGCCCGCGGCGAACGGCGCATGGCGCGTACACCCGTCGATTTGGACGAGATGCTCACGCAGGCCGTCGCGTCCTGGCAGCAAATCTGTTTCGATAAAGGTATCACCGTCGCCTTCACTCCCGGCGCCGGCATTCAGGTCGCTCTCGACCGTGATCGCATCCTGCGCACCCTGGACAACATCGTCATCAATGCCACCGAGGCGCTCACGGCCGGCGGCGTCATCTCCATTCGCACGGAATGCGACCCCCGATGGGTGCGTCTGCACGTCGCCGACACCGGACCGGGCATCCCCAAGGAGATTCAGGCGAAAATCTTCGAACCCTTCGCCTCGTTCGGCAAGACCCAGGGAACCGGCCTGGGGCTGGCCATGGCGCGCAAGACAGTCGAGGATCACGGCGGGCAGATCGACGTCCAATCCGCCCCCGGATCGGGAACCACGTTTACGATTGCTCTCCCCTATAGCCAGGACGGGTTGGCAGGGATGTCAGCAGGAATGGACGAAGCAAGAGGAGTCAGGGACGATGTGGTATCGGTGGCTTAGTATTCCGGCGGCGTTGGCGGTGGGATTTCCGATCGGTGGGGTGCACGCCCAGGTCTCCGTCAGCGGGCTTCTCTCGATGGTCGGCCGCAATTCCGACGCGCGGGACATCAGCAACAAGACCAACTACGGTTTCTCGCAGTTCGATGCCATCTACGGGCGCTTGTTCTTTGATGCCGCCGTGAGCGACCGGCTGGCGGGGTTCGTGCAGGTGTATTTCAATGGTTATGGGGCGGGAACACTCTATGGCGCCTACATCCGCTACGACCACACGCCCAACCTCCATTTGGAGGCGGGGCTGATTCCGCAGCCGGTGGGCCAGTGGGGCGCGCGCACCTACCCGGACAAAAACCCCCTCATAGCCGTTCCGGTGATCTTCCAGTACAAGTCATCTCTGAATCCAAAAGGGGATTACCACGCAGGCGCAGACGACAGACGACATGCTGGAGGACCGGGGCAAGAGCGAGTATATGCCGATCGTGTATGACTTCTGCTGGAACACCGGCGTCCACGGTTACGCATCGGTGGGACAATTCGATTTCGGCCTGGCGGCTCAGACTGGCTCCCTCGGCAGCCCCAATCACCAGATTCTCTATGACCGCCCGAACTTGGCGGCGCATGTCAACTTTGTCCCCGGTCCGTGGCTGACAGTGGGAGTGTGGAGTGCGATTGGACCTTATCTGTCTCCTCAGATCAAACCCACCCTTCCTGCCGGCAAGAAGATCGAAGAGTACCAGCAGAAGACGGCGGGGGCGTTGCTGCACGTCGCAGAAGGGCACTGGGACGGCTACGCCGAAGGGATCATCAACCGCTTCGAACATCCCTTCCTCGGCCTTCTGGACAACGTCGGCGGATATGCCGATCTCCGCTTTGAATTCGCGACCCGTTGGTGGGTGGCGGCGCGCTGCGATGCTCTGTCCTTCTCGCGGCTCGCTTCGGACGATCCTGATGTCAAAGGCCAGCGCTGGGATTACCCCATCTTTCGCTACGAAGCAGGGGTGGGGCGCCGGATGACGGAGCGGGCTCTGCTTAAGGCGGTGGTGCAGATCGTCCGTTACCAGAATGCCCCGCATTCGCTCGACGACGAAATCTACGCCTTCCAGTTTACCGTGAAGCTGTAGGCACACCCGGACTAAGGCTTTCTGGCAAATTGAATCCTGAAGGAAGAACGGCTTCACTGTGGAGGCCGGGCGTCCCCGTCTGGCCGTTACTGCGCCGGGTGAGGACGCCCGGCGTCCACAGATTTGTGAGTCATTATGTTGAGAGTTTCTAACACAATGAACTTCCGGTTGTGCCGGTCAGCCCTTGGGCTGACGGCAGATGTCATGAGGGCCGAGGGTCAGCCCCAGGGGCCTGTTGAAAAAGCCCCATTTCTCGCTCCGCTCCACGGCAGTGGCGTCACACGTCCTCGTGTGACGCCTTGAATGACAATGGGCTGCCACACGAGGACGTGTGGCAGCACTCCGTCACGTTGGGTATCCAGACGACCCCAACAAATGCCGCCGGTGTCCGTGTGCGGTCCGAACTCCAGGAGCTTTTGAAGCCCGCACCCAGCTTCAGAGACATGGCGCCGATCACGTCTGCAATCTCCAGGGACGCTCCAACTTGCGCCGACTTCACGTCCCCGTTCCCCTGCGCGGTTCCTTCCAGTCCGAAGAGGGGTGCTTTCTCCTTGAACCGATGGCTGAGGATCAGACGACTGAACACATACCGATTCGCCCCGCCGTAGCTGGCCAGCAGAGTGAGCCAGCTCCGTGGAGCGAGGGAAGCGTTGAAGTAGCCCTGAATGACGCCGCTCCACTGCCGGTCGTGGGCGAAACGTATCTGTCCTGCTCCGTTCGGGGCGGTTCTCTCGTCATTCCATCTGATTTCCGGCCCGGCCAACACAACGACCGTCACATCTCGTCCGGCGTGGCTGATCCCGCTCGTCAGGGACAAGCCGGGCGATGAAACACGCGTCGTCGAGTCGCCCTGGCTAAACCTGTAACACAGGAGGCTCGTGGCGAGACGCGTAATGACAGCGCTGGTGTGACTCACAGGCAGCCCCCCGCCGGCCCCAACGAACGCGTACCCCTGCCCCTGCGAATCGCCTTCCCAGCCGCCTAGACATTCCCAATTGCCGCCGGCGACCGCCACGTGCGCCAGCATGGTGACGAGCAGCACACTGTGCACCAATGAGATCCGGAGTTTCACACACATACGGTACCCCTCCCGGGGCTCAGCGAGGCGCGCGGTTGATGGTCAGGCCGGCGATCTTCCATTCGCCGTTCTCCTGCCTCAGGACCCAGCGATCGTCCCTGGAAAGGAACACCTTCTGAAGCTTGTCGTTCATGATCATTGTCGCCTTCAGATCATTCACCAGCGATGCCTCGTCTCCTTCGATGACCGAAGAGATATTCCGATGCTCCAGATCGAGGTATTTGCGCTCCCGAAACTCCTCCTTGTACCGCCGCCTGATCTGGTCGAGACCCCGCCACACCCGATCATCGCTGCTGTCGCGCGGTGTGAAGTTCTCATCCCTGATCACGCCATCCGGGCTCCACAGCGCCAGTGCGCCATCCACATCGGCCTGCAGGGCCGCCCGCTCTTCCCGGTGAATTGTCGCGGCGACATAAGATTCAGGCGGATTGCGCACGAGCGCACTGGAGAGAATCGACGCCTTGTCTGGGTTCGTGCGATAGATTCTCTCAATGTCGGGGGACCGAACCACCGCCTGATCGAACAACAGAACCATGGCCGCCGTGATCCCGGCCAGCGAGAGGATGGCCTTACGGTCGGTGGCCATGTTTCGGAAACGCTCTCCCGTCGTGCGGGATGTGTGTCCGATCGATGGATTCAAGACTGACAGTTCGCTCCGGTAACTCCAAATCGAGACAGCCACGGCCGAGTTGTAGATGAAGGATTGCCACGCCAGCAGACCCAGCAGCAGAAACGTCGTAACCGTGATCTTCTCGTTTCTGCCGACGAGCAGCAATACCAGGATGCAAATTAATCCCAGTACGAGTTCGCGGTCGATGATGCGCAGACTGTGCATCAGTGTGATCCTACCCCGCTGTTTCGGAGTGCGGAGGAATACGCCTTCCCGCCTGGTCAGCCCCAGGAAGCATGCCAGGGTGACTGTCCAGGTCATACTGAGCAGAACCAGAAACGCCCGCCACGCCTCGGCCAGCGAGCATTGCGCTCTCACACGCAAGGCCCAGAGAAATTTGGTGATGCCGAACAAGATGAACACGAACGGCACCACGATGGCGGCTCCCGCCAGGGGCTGAAGAAAAATCGTGTGCTGCCGCGAGAGCGTTACGCCGCTGAGCAGCACGATGGCGGTGAACGCGAAGGTCACAGGATCATTCAGCCACTGCAGTCCGCCCGAGAGGTATGCGAACTTCTGACCGGGCGTCAACTGGTTCCCGGGATCGGCGCGCCGGGACCAGGGCATGAGTCTGCCCCAGTGGAGCCGCATGATCTGCATGCCGCCGAAGGCCCATCGGAATCGCTGCTTTTTCAGGCCCTCGTAATTGAGCGGCATCAATCCCCGGCCGTAGGACCGGTCCACGTAGATCGAGTTGTAACCCTTATTCAGAATTCGCAGAGAGATCTCCGCGTCCTCGGTGATACACCATTCATCCCATCCACCCAGATCCTCGAGAATCTTGCGCCGGATCAGACCCATGGTCCCGCCAAATATGATCCCGTTACACTCGTTGCGCGTGGCCATCGAGACTGCAAAGAAGTACCGATAGGCCAGATAGCACGCTCTTGCGTATTTGTCATCGCGACTGAATTCGCGATAATCCTGCGGCGTCTGCACGAACGCCGTTTGCGGATCCCGGAAATACCCAACCAGGTCCTTGAGGTAATCAGCGCTGACCAGGTAGTCCGCATCGACAACGCCGATGATCTCGGCATCGGCGTGGGATTTCCGCAGGCCGTAATTCAGCGCCCCCGATTTGAAGCCGGGCCAGTTCTCCAGATGAAAGAATGAAAAGCCAAGTTTGCGGCAGTGGGTCTCGACTGGCCGCCACAACTCTTCGTCGCTCGTGTTGTTGTCAATAACGAGGACTTCGTAACGGGGATACTCCAGTTTTGAAAGCGCATCCAGCGTCTGAATGACCATGTCCGGAGGTTCGTTGTGGGCCGGCACGTGCAGGGACACCATGGGGAAGTAGTCGCTCGTCGGTTGCGGCCCGAACGGGCGTCTCCAGCGAAGCCGGCAGAGGACGTCAACGACCTCAAACGTGTGCGCAACCAGGAGGGCGAGGGCCAGGATTTCCAGCACGAGAAGGATGCTGGAGAAAAGCAGGCTCAGCGGTCCGAGGTGAGAGAAAAACGTCACATGGGCGGCGCACATCAGGAAACTCACCGTGATCATGCAAACCCAGACAAAAGCCACCTGCCCCGGAGCATTCCAGTTGCCGGTGATCGCCAAAAGGACAAGCCCCGCGACAAGCACAATCACAGCGGGTGTGCCCTGGTCGACGCCCGGCAGACCGGCCGCCGACAGGATAAAGCGACCAGCGAGCAATGACCCTCCCAGATACGTCAGGGAGAACAGCCAGTGTCCGCGCCTGATGCGGTTCCCGGCCAGAAAGAGCCCGGCCGTGCTCACCAGCAGACCGCTCACGCTCAAGTAGAGGAATTGAACGCTATCAAAACCGAACTGAAACCATGACATCGCTGAGTATCCGCCTGCCGTCCTGGTCCGGCCTACATTCCTTTATCGGCGCGTCCCGTGGAGAATCGTACCTTGGGGGACAACCGCGTAGACGTCATCTCCCGAACTGCCCCGCACACCATGCAGGCCCGTCAGCTTCCCTGTCGAGTCGGCAGTTCAAAAGTAGGGATTTCGGCGGTTTGAGTTTCAGGGAAGACAGTCGGTGGCAATCCGCCGAGCGCATCGCGGCGTCAAGTCCCCCAAGTGGCGCAATTTCGGTTGAGTCCGTTTTCCAACGGCGTGTGCGTCGCCTGCCAATTCGGACGCGTTCGGACTGCAAGTCAAAGCACGCGTCGCCTGAATGATAGGCCCAACTCCCCTCGTCGACGGGGCGGGGCGTTCTCAGGGCGCACACGGTTCGCAGAACTGCGTCGCCGAGTCCATCCTCCGGGACGCGACATTGACCGCATGCGTGCCACTGACCTTGGTCAGTGGCGTGCTCCCGCGATAATCGGCATGGGGCGGAGAGCCACTGACTGAAGTCAGCGGCACACATGTGATACGTTGAGTGACCCGAGCGTGGAATGGGCGCGCGTTCTTCTGCAGCAAGTCTACGCGCACGGATCGCAGAATTCCGTCGCCGCATTGGCGCCTCGGAAGGCCACGTTGACCATCTTCACCACGTCAAGAACATCGACGACGCCGTTGCAGTCGACGTCTTCGCGCGACTTGGGACATCCGGCGTCCACCTGCGCCGGTTGCCCGCGGAAGGCCGCGTTGACGACGCCGACCACGTCGAGAATGTCCGTCTGGCCATCGCACATTGGATCGGCATGGCAGGTGCACACGCAGGGGGGAGCAGCCAGACGGAATGAACCGGGTGCGGAAAACACGGTCGATTCCGCGGGCACGCCGCCGGGCACCTTGTAGGCCTTGAGCCGCCAGTAGTACAGCCCCGGCCCGACACCAGTGAGCGGATCATTGAAGGTTGTGGCGGATACGAACTGATCGCGCACCGTGCTGCCGAAGCCGGGGTCGGACGAAATCTGCAGCCGGTAGAGATCTTCAGTTTCCTTCCACGCCGTTGCCCACAGGAGGCCGGGGGCGGTCGAATCGACCGTCTCGCCGGCCAGAGGATAGATCAGCCGCGGATCGGTGAGGGGCAGGTACCAATGGGCAGAATAGACGTCCTGATCGGCGACACGCGTGTCGGTCCACACCGCCACCAGCTTGTCGCCGACACACGAGAGGGCGATGTACTCGGCAATCCTTCCCGCCAGCGGCGTGAGCACCCCGCCTACGACCGGCACCGGCGGAACATATCCTTGTGCAATGGCCTCGGAACTCGCGATGGCCAGGCGTCCCGGATCGATCGAGACCGATGACACGCGGTGGTTCGAGGTCCATGTCGTTCCGCCATCGTACGAGTAGGCGGCGAAGACATCGAACTTGAAATGCGCCGGGTCGGTGCGTTGATCATACCAGATCGACGCGAGATATCCATCCTTATTGCACACCATCCAGTTGTGAAACTGATCGACCGCGACCCCCGTCGGGTCATCGTTCACGCGATAGGGCGGCGACCAAGTGTGCCCCGTGTCGAGTGAGCGCTGAAACACAATGTCACTATTGTGGGGCGGACCGGGGACGGTGTCGCGGTACTGCAGGTAGAGACTGCCCGCATGCGGTCCGCTGCCGATGTCGGCGTCGGTGACCGGCATGCTGTAGATGCCGATGCTGCCGGCCGCGGTGTTCCAGCCATCGACGTGGTGGATGTACTTGTCCCCCTGCCACGTCGTGCCGCCGTCCACCGATTTGTTGACCCGGATCGCGTCGTAGATCGCGCAGCCGGCGGACGAATCGACGTCGTACCCCATCCAAAAGACATAGATGGCGCCGTCCTTGCCGACCAATGGCTGCGAGAATTGCCCGGCGTCGAACGGCCCGCCGGCGCAAGTGGTTGTGAAGCTGGGGCCGACCGGGATTGTGTCGTCAAAAGTGAGCGCGTTGTTGGTGGAGCGGGCAAACACCATCTTGTTCGGGGAGGCGCTGTAGAAACGAGTCCACGAGATGTAGATGTTGCCCTCGTACAGGCCGCCGGTCCGGTCGCAGGTGATGAATTGTTTGTCCTCAAAGTATTCGCCAGGATCGGGCTCGACCGTCGTGGGGCCGTTCCACGTCAGCCCCTTGTCGTGGGAGACCAGAAAGGCCGCAAGACTGAGATTGTTGTTGCCATTGGGATCAAAGTCGAGGTGGCAGATAATGAAGTCCCCGGCGTTGTTGACCGTCATCACCGGATCGGACTGCCAAGGAAAGATCTGGTAGCCGGGCTTGAT
Source organism: Candidatus Zixiibacteriota bacterium (assembly GCA_016199865.1). GTDB lineage: Bacteria > Zixibacteria > MSB-5A5 > WJJR01 > WJJR01 > JACQFV01. Next base: position 12,659 of record JACQFV010000054.1, read on the forward strand.
CAACGAATCGGTCCACGAGGCGCCGCCATCGATCGAACGCCCCAAGCCGATTTGGCGGTACCCCAGCCGGAAATCACGGTGGTTGGTCACAATGATGTTCGTGTCGGTCGGGCAGATCCATGCCTGCTCTTCATTTTGCCGGTTGGGTAGAGCGCCGGTGACCGGCACGTTGGGTGGGATCGGTACGGCTGTGGCCACGGATGCGATGCAGGCAACGGCAGCCGTTGTCAAGAGTACTCTGAGCGCAACACGGATCATGTTTGTCTCCCGGAAGGGATGGATTAAACTGCCTGACAACGATTCGGACAAGCGACCGCGGGGCGAGGAGCCCGCGGCGCGGGCCTCAACGGAAATATACTGCATTCCCGCCTCCCGTCAATGGCCCGGGGGGAAGTTGTGGCATGTAGCGGCGGCCTTTATCACACGGGGAAAAGGCAGACAGAGAGCGGTTTGTCCCCCGTATTCCGGAACGCTTGACCTATCGGGTCTGTTGGAAAACCCTCGCTTGTAGGAAAAGCGCACAGACAAGAATGTCTGTGCCACCGATTACACGGCGAATTATCCAAAATCTGGTGGGGCAGACATTCCTGTCTGCCGGGTTTTTCAACAGCCCCTATGGCCGTCGCCGCGGATGGTATTCCGCTGTCACGTCGATGGCGATTCCGCCGCGCACGTTGAAATGCCCGGTGACACGCAGCCGGCGCGGCTTGAGGAATACCGACAGAGCGTTGACGAGTTCGTTGACGAGGTTCTCGTGGAAAATGCCGACGTCACGGTAGGTCCACAGGTACAGTTTGAGCGATTTGCTTTCAAGGATCAACCGATCGGGAATGTAGCATATCTCCAGCGTGGCAAAGTCGGGCTGGCCGGTGATCGGACACAGGCAGGTGAATTCGGTACAGCGCAGGGTGATTTCGGTGTCGCGTTGGGGGTGGGAATTGGGAAAGGCCTCCAGTTGACGTTTCGGTCGGGATGGGCCCTGACCCAGAAGCGATAGCCCCGGTTTGGCCGTGGATGGCTTAACTCTGGGCGATTTTTTCGGCATCGATACCCTGTCTCCGCCCGAATGAAGGTATTTCCCTCACGATTCGCCACGGTAGATGCAGCCCGTCGTGCAGGTCTCTTGGATTATGATCTCATCGATCAGACCCGGTCTCCCGCTCAGATTATCCCACCACCAGCGCGCCAGATTCTCGGAGGTTGGATTGTCCAATCCGGGAATGTCATTGAGCAGTTGGTGATCCAGCTTCTCATGAAGCGAACGAGCCCGGCCGATCAGCCGCAATGAATCCGGTGTGCTGATCGCCACACCGAAACTGTGGCCATGCATCCGCCGGCACTTGTGATCGGCGGGTAATTGCGGTAGGTAATGTGCTGCGGCAAAGCCAAACTCGATTTGTTGCTTGATACCATCTGCGACATTGATCCGTCGCACGATCGGACGCCATTCGACGTCGCCCTTGATGCGCACGGAGCATTCGGAGAGACCCGGCAGAACCGGGGCGAGATGGGCGCGCAACCATTGCCGCACGTCACCCAGAGATGTATCGCCCATGCCCGTGATCTCGTTCAAGAGGCGATGATCCAATTGCTCGATCACCGGGACGGCGCCGGCCTTCAAGTCGGCGAAATCCAACAGCCAACCGAACCGCGTGTCCACCACGCCGTATACTTCCACCGAGACACCGTATGAATGGCCATGCAGACGCGCGTTCTTCGCGCCCGACGGCGCCGAGAGGTTTCGGTGCGCGGCCTCTCATCAAGTGACGTCAGGAGCACAGGGCTCCTGACCTAGAGATGCTACTCAGGGGCAATCGCGTACTCGATGGGATCGTCGACCCCGGCCGCGTCGAATGCGCGGCGACGGATGATACAGGAATCGCAAATGCCGCAAGCCAATGGCGGGAAGTCAAGTTTGTCCTCCCGCGGCTGATAGCAACTGACTGTCAGGGCAAACGGAACCCCCAGCGCTTCGCCTCGGCGGATGATGTCGGCTTTGGTCATGTCGATCAGCGGCGTGTGGATTTGCCAGCCCGCGTTGCCCTCCACGCCGCTCTTGGTGGCGAGGTTGGCCATCTGTTCGTACGCGTGAAAGTAATCAGGGCGGCAATCCGGGTACCCGGAATAGTCGAGCGCATGGGCGCCGATGAAGAGATGCCCGGTCTCCAGAGTCTCCGCCCAGGCCATCGCCAAGGACAGGAAGATCGTGTTACGGCCGGGGACATAGGTGATCGGAATACCCTGCCCCATCGCGTCCGCATTGCGGTGGGTCGGCACGGTTAGGTCTTGAGTCAAAGCCGAGCCGCCCCAGGCGGTCAGATCGACGTTCAGAACGATGTGCCGTTTGACTCCCGCCGCCTGCGCCACCCGTCGGGCCGCTTCGATTTCCCAGTGATGGCGCTGGCCATAGTCGATCGTGAGCGCATGGGCGGCATATCCTTCCGATTGGCAGATCGCCAGGGCCACGGCCGAGTCCAGGCCACCGCTCAAG
>JACQFV010000067.1 GCA_016199865.1 Candidatus Zixiibacteriota bacterium
CGGCGCCCCCTTCATCAAGAAATTCCGCGAAGAGCGCGAACTGTTGGTGATGCTGCTCGTCGATCTGTCGGCCTCGGGGCATTTCGGCACCGTGAACCGCGCCAAGAATCAGGTGGCCGCCGAGGCGGCGGCGATTCTCGCCTTCTCGGCGATCAAGAACAACGACAAAGTTGGGATGATCGTCTTCACCGACCAGATCGAGCTCTTCATACCGCCCAAGAAGGGGCGCTCGCACGTGCTGCGGCTGATCCGCGAGATTCTGTATTTCGAGCCGAAGGGGCGGGGCACGAATATCACGCTGGCCCTCGAGTTTCTCGGCAAGGTCGCCCGACGCAAGTCGGTGGCCTTCCTCATTTCCGATTTTTTCGACAAGGGCTATGAACGCAATCTGGCGGTGGCCCACCGCCGCCACGACGTCATCGCCGTGCAGGTGACCGATCCACGCGAACGCTTGTGGGTCGACGTCGGCCTAATCGAGATGGAAGACTACGAAACCGGACGGCGGATGGTGATCGATACCTCAAACCCCCGCGCCCGATCGTCGTTCGAACGTACCGTCACCCTGACGGAACAACGGCGCAAACGATTCTTCGATTCGATCAGTCTGGACACGGTGACGGTCTCGACGGAACGCCCGATCGCCGACGGGCTGATTCGTTTTTTCCGCCAACGCGAGAGGCGGCGGCGATGAATGACGTCTCATACAACTGGCCGGACCCGGGCAAGGGGCCTTCGGCCCCTTGCCGAGATAACTGGAGCGAACGTTTGCCAGTCAACCCTTTGACAAGGACAAAGCCATGATCGGTACATCCGAATGGTTGGTGATTGCGGTCGTCGGGGTGATACTTCTCTTCGGCGCCAAGAAGATTCCCGAACTGGCGCGCGGCCTGGGCCGCAGTGTCAGCGAATTCAAGAAGGGTGTGCGCGAAGGCGAGGAACCCGAGGATAAATCCGGCGGCGCTCCGGCTGACAAACCCAAAGATGGCAAGTCGTAGTCGACGAATTGGGTTGTCATTGTCGCGGTTTGTGGCCGGGCTGGTTGCCTGTGCCGCTCTCACGCCTCTATTCGCTCTTGGCGCAGCGGCGGCAATCCCGCCCCCAGAAGTGACCATCTCCGCCGACCGTCAGTCGGCAACCGTTGGCGATCCGGTCAATTTCACCTTGACCGTCCGGTACGATTCGAGTTTGAAATTCTCGGCCCCGCCCCGCCGTCACGACTTGGGGCAGTTCGAGGTGCTGGGCGACACGACTCTACCCGATGCCGGCGGCAAGGATGGCTTACATCGCTACCAGCGCCGTTGGCGCGTCGCCGGCTTTCAAACCGGCGATCTGTGGATCCCCGCCCTCTCGGGGATTCTGATCGGCCCGACTGGCGACACGCTCACCTGGCAATCCGATTCAATCGCGATTACGATCGCCAGCGTGCTGACCGGAGGCGACACCACTGACATCCACGGCCTCAAGGGGCCATACGTCGCGGGGGAATCGGCTTGGATTGTGTGGCTGATCGGCGCTGTCGTTCTCGCGGCGGCACTGGGTTTGTGGTGGTGGCGTCGTAGTCGCCGACGTCGCGCCTCCGCTCCGGCCGCACCGTCCATTCCCGCCTGGGAAGCGGCGCTACACGCGCTGCAGACCATGCGCTCCGAACTTGATCCGGGCGCCGATGGCGGACGGGTTTGGTACTTTCGCCTCTCGGAGATTCTGCGCCGTTATTGGGATGGTCGCTACGGCTGGCAATCCATCGATCAAACTACGCACGAAATCATCGAGAAGCTGCCGTTGGCGCCCTTTGAGGGTTCACACCGCGGCCGTGCCCGCGAATTTCTCGAGATCGCCGATCAGGTGCGCTATGCCCGCTTGGCGGCGCGGTCGGGACGCCCCGAAGTCGATTGGGACTGGGTCCGCGCCTTCGTTGCTGACACCACGCCTCGCGTCATCTCTACCGACGGTGGCAATGCTGCAGGTAGTACTCGGCCGGAAGCCGGCGACCAACGGGTGTCAACGGAACCGACCCCGGAGAGGGGAGTGCAATAGAGGATGTTCCTGCGCTTTGCCGATCCCTGGTTTCTGACCGCCGGTCTGATTGTTGCCGTATTGGCGTGGTGGATGATCCGCACCCGCGGTCGCCGTGGCGCGGTGGCCTTTTCCCATCTGCCCCTGATCGGGGATGCCCCGCCCACGTGGCGTGTCCGCTTCCGCTGGCTCCCCTCGGCCGCGCGGATGACCGCGCTCACTGCCCTGGCGCTCGCCATCGCCCGTCCTCAGACGGGAACCGCCTCGCGCGAAGTCACCTCCGAGGGGATCGACATTGTCCTGGCCCTTGATGTGTCCGGTTCGATGAAGGCGGAGGATTTTCAGCCCCACAACCGTCTCTATGTCGCCAAGCAGACGATCCGTGAGTTCATTCAGGGGCGCACCAATGACCGGATCGGGTTGGTCGTCTTCGCCGGCGAGTCGTTTACGCAGTGTCCCTTGACCACGGACTACAGCGTGCTGATCAGTTTTCTCGACAAGATCGATTTCGGCATCGTCGAGGACGGCACCGCCATCGGCGTCGGCTTGGCCAATGCGGTCAACCGCCTGCGGGAATCCCACGCGAAAAGCAAGATCGTCATCCTGCTGACCGACGGTGTCAACAACCGGGGCCAGATTGAGCCCTTGACCGCGGCCGAAATCGCCAAGACGCTCGGCATCAAAGTCTACACCATCGGCGCCGGCAAACCGGGGAACGCCATGTACCCCGTGGAAGACCCGGTGTTCGGCAAACGCTACGTCAGTCTGCCCAATGAGATCGACGAGCAGCTGCTTCAGCAGATGGCCGACATGACCGGGGGACGGTATTACCGCGCCCAATCGGCGCAAATGCTCGAACGGATCTACAAGGAGATTAGCACGCTCGAAAAGACCGAGGTGAAGGTCAAGGAGTACGTTCAATATCGGGAATTGTTCGGGTACTTGGGGGCACTGGCGCTGGCGCTGACCGTCGTCGGAGTCGGACTCGATGGAACCTGGTTTCGCACTTTGCCGTAAGATTGCGAGAGGAACGTAAGGGTGCGATTCGGCTCATCACAATGGTTGTGGGCCCTCTGGGCAATCCCCTTGATCGTGGGGTTTCTGGTCTGGGTGACCCGCCGCCGTTTGCGACTGGCGACACTCTTTGCCGAACCGTCGCTGTGGAGTCGGCTGGCAGGCCCTGACCCGGCGTGGCCGCGCCGTTGGCGCCCCGTCCTGTTGGTCATCGCGCTGGTCTTTCTGATCGTCGGGGTGGCCGCCCCGCGTTGGGGCGCGCGCGCCGTGATGCTCAAACGGCGCGGCCTGGACATTGTGGTGGCGCTGGACGTCTCCAAATCAATGCTGTCGGCCGACGTGAAGCCGAATCGTCTCACCTTTGCCAAGCGGGAGATTGCCTCGGTCTTGGACCGGCTGTCGGGAGATCGCGTCGGGCTGGTGGTTTTTGCCGGTGATGCCTTCGTGCAATGTCCGCTCACGCTCGATGCCTCGGCGGCGCGGCTGCTTCTCGATGCCGTCGACGTTGGTTCCGGCGGACGGCCCGGCACCGAGTTGGACGAAGCCATCAAGTCCTCAGCCGGGATGTTTGACCAGAATGAACGTCAATTCAAGATTCTGATTCTCGTGACCGACGGCGAAGGGACGGAAGGCGAACCGCTGGACGCCGCCAAGTCCGCCGCTCAGGAGGGGGTCCGCATCTACACGGTCGGGATCGGCACACCGGCGGGAGAGCCGATTCCCGATTTCGACGAGCAGGGGCATCCCACCGGTTTCAAAAAGGACGAGAATGGGCAGGTTGTCCTGTCCAAACTCGACGAAATCACGTTGGAAAAAATCGCCCTGGCCGCGGACGGCCAGTACTACCGCGCCGGGCCGTCGCAGATGGAACTGGACGCTCTGTTCAAGGAACTGTCCACGCTGGAAAAAAAGGAACTCGAGGGACGGCTGTTCACCGAATTTGAGGAGCGATTCCAGTACTTTCTCGTGCCCGCCTTCGTGTTCATGACCTTGGAAATGGCCCTGCCCCTCGTTCGCCGCAAGGATGGCGATGCGGGGAAGAACGGACGGGAAGTATGACGACGCGTTTAATCAATCGGCTCCGTAGGGTGGGCTCCGCCCACCTCTTGTTCTCCCGGGCCCTGTCAATGCCCATCCTGACACTCGCCTTCCTGGCCATCGTCCGTCCCGTCGTTCACGCCGATCAATTCGCCAAACACAACAACACCGCCAACGATCTGGCCCGGAAGGGCGACTACAACCAAGCCCTCGACGAATACCAGGCCGCGCGCGTGGAACGCCCCACGTCCCCCGAGGTCATCTACAACATCGGCAACGTCTATCACGAACGGGGAGATTACGACACCGCGGCGGTCGAGTATCAAAACGCCCTCAGCCACTTGTCCGGGCCGCTTCTGCCCGATGCCTATTACAATCTTGGCAACACGCTGTATCGCAAACGGGACATGCAAGCCGCCATCGCGGCGTACAAGCGCTCCTTGATCGAGAATCCCGGCGATTTGGACGCCAAACACAATCTCGAACTGGCAACGCGATTTCTGCAGATGAAGGATTCCAGCCAAAAGGATCAACCAAAACAGCAGGACAAGAATCATCCCGACTCCAGCCAGCAGAATCAACAAAACCAGAAGAAGCAATCGTCCGATTCGACGCAAAACCAACAGAACACGCAGCAGCAGGACAAGGATCAGCCGGAGAACGATTCGTCATCGGCGTCCAATCCCAAGGATCAACAGAAGGACCGTCCGGATCAGCAACATCAGAAGCCCCGGCCAATGAAAGGGATGACCAAGGAAGACGCTGCCCGCCTGTTGGACGCGCTCAAGAACGACGAACTGGCCTTGCAGCGCCGACGGGCGATGCGCATCGTCGAAAACGCGAAGGTCACTAAGGACTGGTAAGGGCGCAAAGACCGACTATGCGAGTGAGAGGGACATTGATCGGAGACAACAAACCCCTCACCCTCCCCTCTCCCCAGCGGGGAGAGGGCCGGGGTGAGGGTGCTTTCGAATCACGCCGGAGATGCGTTCCTCGATGAGAGACCCGCTGACCAATCGAATAATGACCGCTCGCGTTCTACTGGCCGTGGCGCTCGCGGCCAGTTTCCTATCGTCTCCCGTGCTGGCCACCACGCGCCTGAGTGCAGACGTCCAACCCAAGAAGATCGCCATCAACGAGAACGCGACACTCCGGGTCGTCCTTGAAAGCGAAGGGAAATCGCTGCCGGAGCCGCAACTTCCGCCCATCACAGACTTCCAGGTCTTCAGTTCCGGGCGCAACCAGAGCATTACATTTGTCAACGGCCGCCTCAGTTCTTCGGTAACGCACACCTATGTCCTCTCGCCGCGCAGCGCCGGGAGATTCACGATTGGTCCGGTCCATGTCCAAATCGGCGGCGTGGGCTACGCGACACCGCCCATGATCCTCACCGTCTCCGGCACGGCGGGGCCGGTCCCGTCACTGGCGGCGCCTCCCGCCCCTGGCGGTCGCCAGGACGAACGGGCCGCGGCGCGTGGCAGTAAACGCCATGTCTTCATTACGGCCAGTCTCGATAAGGATACCGTGTATGTCAACGAACCGGTGACCTACATCTTCCGCTTCTACAATGCCGAGCGGTTGCTCTCCAGCCCGGACTATTCCCGCCCGTCGTTCACCAATTTCTGGGTGGAGGATCTCCCGCCGCAGCGCAAGTTCTCGACGGTCGTCGATGGCGTCGCCTACGACGTCACCGAGATTCGCACCGCCTTGTTTCCCACCGACGCCGGTGAAAAGACCATTCCCGCCGCCGAGGTCAAGGCGACCGTGCGCAGTCTGCAACGTCCCAATCCCCAGGATCCGTTCAGCGTTTTCCAGGACCCCTTCTTCGGCGGCTTCGGACAGGGCGAGGATCTCCACTTGGCGACCGACGCGCTCCGGCTGACCGTGCGCCCCCTGCCGCCCGTGTCAGCGCCCCTCGAGGCCACCGGGCTGGTTGGGAAATTCAGCATAGCGGCCCACACCGACGTCCACAGCGTTAACGTCGGTGATCCGGTCACCGTGTCGGTCACCGTATCGGGCGAAGGGAACATCAAGTCGATTCCGTCGCCCCAGGTCGACACGATCCCCAGTGTCCGCAGTTTTGCCGGCGGCACCAGCGAAGACGTCGGCACCGCGGACTATCGTGTGCAGGGGAAGAAAACGTTCGATCAGGTGTTCGTGCCGCAGCGGCCCGGCAGGTTTGATGTGCCGTCATTCGCCCTGACCTATTTTGATCCGACCCGACGCGCCTACCAGACCGCCCGCACCGATTCGATCCCGATCACCGTGACCGGCGCGGCCGCCGATTTCACCATCCCGTCGTTCAAACTCGCCCCCGGCCAAATCTCCGATCTGGCCGCCGATGTCCGTTTTCTCAAGACCGACTCTGACCACCTCCGGCGCGCGGAGGATGCCGGGCTCTTCGGGTCGGCCTTCTGGGCCGGGCATGTGTTCCCGCTTCTGGGACTCTCCGTTCTACTGGGCTGGCGCCGTCGGACGCTGAAGGAAGCCGCCGATCCGGTCGGTCGCAAGCGTCGTCGCGCCTATCGCGCCGCCGTGGCCCAACTTCAGACGGTGGTCTCAGCGCTGGCTGGGCCCTCCTCCGGTGGCGCCGTGGAGGCCGTGCATCATGCCCTCTTGAATTACTACACCGATCGGTTCAACTGCCCGGCACAGGGCCAGACGCGTGCCGAAATGCGCGCCACCCTCAAACTGGAGCGCATCGCACCGGCGGCGATGGCGCAGTACTTCGAGTTGTTGGACGATTGCGACCGGCGCCGTTATGCGCCGGGACAGGATGGCGCCGAGGCCGCCGAACTGGCAACGCGAGCGCGATCGGTTCTCGAGGCATTGGAAACAGCGTCATGAAGAGGGGATTTCACGTCGGCTTGATACGATTTCGGCATTGGTCCCCGGTTTTCTTGGCGCTCATGTTCATGATAACGCCGCGGCCGGCACACGCGCAGGAACCATCCCGCCTCTTTGACGAATCGGTCTCCGCCTATCAGCGGGGGTTGTTTGATTCGGCCGCCTCGGGGTTTCTGCGGCTGGCCCAGGGCGGCATCGATGACCCCCGTGTCTGGTACAATCTCGGCAACGCACACTTCAAGTCAGGTCGAATCGGTTCCGCCCTGGTGTCCTATCGCCGCGGCCTCCGCTTGCAGCCGCGCGATGCCGATTTGCGGGCCAATTATCGCTACGTCCGGCTTTTCGCCGCCGACAAGATCGAGCCGGTCGGCGGATTTTTTCTGGAAACGTGGTGGCGTGCCCTGGTGGACCGGATTGCCTTCCATGAAGCGCGCGCCCTGGCCGCGATGATCTTCTGGCTCGCCGTAGTTCTCACCGCTTGGCGCCTCTGGCCCGGTCCCATCCCAATCAGGCCGGTCGCGACTTGGGTGGTGACCCTCGCTTGGATCCTCTGGGTGGGCGCCACGGGGACAACCGCCACCTGCTATTTCCGCGATATCGGAAGTCGGGATGGCGCCGTGATCGCGCTCAAGACCGATGTCCGGGGCGGCCCGGGGGGGGAGTACGCACTGCAGTTTGTCGCCCACGATGGCCTTGAAGGCACGGTCGAACGCTCCGAATCGGGTTGGTATCTCGCGCGCTTCCCCAATGGTCTCAAAGGGTGGATCGACGCCAGGGCATTCGAGATCATCTAAGCCCGGAACACCGCGCGCGCCGCCATCCACAGTTTGCCTCATTTGAATCGCCGTTGACTGGTCCCCGGCGCCGGGCGATGTTCGTCCCGGTCGGCTGATGGTGGGATGTCAAGCGTCCCCATCCCGATCAGACGTGATGCAGACACGTACCTGGCAGTGGATTCGCGTTTTGGCGCCGTTGGCGGCCGTGGGCCTATTGGTCTACATGTTCCGCGACACCGATCCGCGCGACATCTGGGCCGGCATCACTCACATGGACGCCCGCCAGTTGATCCCCGTGGTCATCGGCATGTTGGGCATGCCGGTGGCGAGGGCGCTGCGGCTCAAATACATCCTCGATCCCAAGCACCATGCGCCCGCGCGCCGTGTCTTCGCGGTCTACAATGTCGGCCAATTCCTCAACGTCGCGCTGCCCGTCCTGACCGGGCAGGTGGCGCGCGTGATCTTGTTTTCGCGCACCTTGGGGGTCACCAAAGCGTTTGCGTTCGCGATGGTGGTGCTGGAGGTGCTATTCGACGGCCTGATTATGGTCGTCATGGTTTTTGCCACGTCGTTCTTGATCGTCATGCCGGGATGGATGGAAAGGGGAGAGGTGGTCATTCTGGTCGCCTGTCTCCTGCTCCTGGGTTTTTTCTATCTCATGCTGCACCGTCACACGGTTGCCGCCGGTCCGCGCGGTTGGCTGCGCCGCTACCTTCCGGCCCGACTCGGACGCGAATGGGACAATCTGAAAGCGTCGTTCTTGGGCGGGCTGAACATGCTGCGCAGCACCCGGCACCTGTTGTTGGTGGTTCTCCTCTCCTGTGTTGCCTGGTTCTCGCATGCGCTCATCGTCCTATTCTTGCTGCGCGCCTTCGCCCTGGATGTGCCCTTTTGGGGCGCGGTGGTGATTCTGGTCGTGAACACCATCGTGATTATGGTCCCGATCAGCCCCGGCAACGTTGGCACATTCCAGCTCGCCTGTGTCGTCGGTCTCAAGTTCTTCGGTGTCGGCCGCGGCGAAGCCCTGAGTTTCTCCCTCTTGTTGCATCTGGTGGAGGTGGGGCCGGTTCTTGCCTTGGGGGCGCTCGCGGTGTTCTCCCAGCATGTCAGTCTCCGCGAGTATCGTGCCGCCGACCTGCGCAAGGAGCAGGAGCAATTGGCCACCCAAGCGCAGTCAATGGGGGCGCTGTACGACGGCGTGGTCGATGATGTGCCGCCGATTGCCCCGTCGGGCCATGATCCCCGGTGAAACCACACACGTCGGAGTAAACATTGGAAGGTCGCGTCATCAAAAGTTTTGGGAATCGCTTCATCGTGCAGACCGAAATGGGCACGCTCGACTGCGGTCTGCGGGGACGGATGCGACTGGATGATTCTCACACCGGCACACCGGTCGCGGTCGGCGACAACGTCGTCGTCGCCTTGGAAGAGGCGCCCCATGGCGTCATCGAATCGGTGCTTCCCCGGCGCAACCGTTTGTCGCGTCCCGACGTGCACAATCCCGACTGCGAGCAGATTCTCGTCGCCAACTGCGACCAACTCGTTGTCGTGGCCGCCGTGGCCAAACCGCGGCTGAAGCATGGCGCCATCGACCGGTTTCTCTTGTGCGGGGAGAAGGCGGGGCTTCGCTGCCTCGTCGTGCTCAACAAGATCGATCTGGCCCCAGCGGATGATTTTGAGCCGACTCGCCAGGTATACGCCAACGCCGGGTACCCGGTTCTTCTGACCTCCGCTTTGGAGGGTCTGGGGTTGGATGGCTTGAAGAGCGCGGTGCAGTCGAAAACATCGATTTTCGCCGGCCACTCCGGAGTCGGAAAATCATCCCTGCTCAATGCCCTACAGCCGGGGCTCAAACTGCGCACCCGGGAGGTCTCCTATGCGACCGCGCGCGGCACCCACACCACCACTCGGATCGAATTGCATCCCCTCGATTTCGGCGGCTTCATCGCCGACACCCCGGGGCTGCGGGCGATCGGGCTATGGCAGTTGGCACCGGAAGAACTCCCCCATCTCTATCCGGAATTCACGTCGCATCTGGGAACATGCCGATTCGATAATTGCTGCCACGTCGCCGAGCCGGGCTGCGGTGTCAAAGAAGCCGTCGGGAGGGGCACGATCAGTCCGGAGCGATATGAAGGCTACCTGCGCATCCGCGAGTCATTGCAGGACGGGGACTAATGGGCCGGACGGATCGCGCACTGTCAGGGAGAGCAAAGGTGCATGTCGGATCGCTCCTGCTGTTGTGCATCATGGTGATTGGTGTCTGGCAGACGGGGTGTGAGAAGCCAAGGGACCCGGTTCAGATTTTGAAAGGGTTTATCCCGCGCATCGAGCACGCCCTCAACCATCATGACTTCTCGGCATTACAATCGATGGGCATATCCCCTTTTGACGCCGGTCAGTTCATCACCGACCTGCGTGGCCCCGTCGCTTCCGACACTGTGTCTCTGCGATTTGTGCGTGTCGTCTTCCCCCGACCGACGGAGGCGCAGCTGACCTTGAGAATGTCCAAGATGACACTCGAAGGCCATGCCGACCGTCCGGTCGAGATTCATTTGATTGAGGATGGGAAATGGCGGATCGATGGGTACTCAATCCCCCAGCCCCAGCCGGATTCGACCGGGGCCGACAGGAGGTGACTCAGCCGTGCTGAGGCCATCCGGAATAGGGCAAGTCGCGTATAAGCACCGTGCTTCCGCCGGGCTGAACGCCGTGCGGATCAAAGCGGCGGAATGAGAGGCAAGTGCGATCGCTCATAGGACAAATGGCGGTGTTTGTGATCGCGGCGGCGGCACTGGGAGCTGCGCGCAATGCCATCGCCCCTGGAGGAATCGACTGGATCGGCCAATGGGCCGACCCCTTCATATCCTCCTCCGATTCGACCATTGCCCGCCCCACGTCTGCGCTGCCCAACGACCCGCCCTTTCTCACCTTCGAGCAGGCCAAAGCCAAGCATTCCGACCCCAAGGTGATCTTCGTCGACGCCCGGTACCCCGAGGATTACCAGCAGGGTCACATGCCCGGCGCCATCCTGCTGCCGTTTGAGATGTTCGATGGCTTCTGGCCGGGCGTCGAGCCGCGCCTGCCGCGCGACCGCGAGATCGTCACATACTGTGCCGGGACTGACTGCGAATTGTCTCTGTTTCTGGCCCGCCTCCTGCGCGACAAGGGGTACGAGCACGTCGAAATCTTCTATGGCGGCGCCGAGCTTTGGAAAGACAACCGAATGCCGATGGACACCACCGCTGCCCCGCCGCCGGGGGCGTAACTGGAGGAGAGGCCCGCAAAGTGAAATTCCTGCGCAACGAATGGATTTGCCTAATCGGGAGAGTGATACTCGGTGGCGTCTTTGTCTATGCGTCGTGGGACAAGATCCTACATCCCGACGGCTTTGCGCATGCCGTGCACAACTACCGCGTCTTGCCGGATTCACTGATCAGTCTCTTTGCATTGATGCTGCCCTGGCTGGAATTGCTATGCGGCGTCTCTTTGATCCTGGGGCTGCGTTTCCAAGCCGCCGCCACACTCTCAGGTGGGCTCTTGGTGATCTTCCTTGTTGCGGTCTGCATCACGATCGCGCGCGGCATCAACATCGAGTGCGGCTGCTTCACGGTCTCGGCGCATGGACGCCAGGCCGGCCTGTCCGTCTTGATACAGGATGCCGGTCTTTTGCTCCTCACGCTGAATGCGCTCTTCAGCGGCGCGGGGAAGTGGGCGTTGGCATCCACACCCTCACCCGTCGCATCCACTCCCGCTCCTCTCGGTTGATTCGCTCTGACTCTGCCGGTCACAGCAAACTGAACGGTCTCGCTGTGCATTGAAAAACGGGCGGCCACAGAGGGCCGCCCCTACGGGTGTGTTCGACCCCATTTGTAGGGGCAGGCCTGTGTGCCTGCCCTCTCCGGATTTCCCCGACCACAAACGACAAGGGCCTCGTCCCCGCGGCGAGGCCCATCTCCCAATCCGAACTCGACTACGATCTATCGTTCAGTACCGCATAATCAGGTGGGGTTGGCGCGCGCGCAATTCTTTGACCAGTCCCTTGGCTTGGGCTCTCATCCGTGAAAGGTCTCCGATTATCGTGTTCGCGCTCGCTCCAACCCCTGTGTCACGACAAAGAGTCTTACAGGTCCGTGTGATTATGCTACAACCTACGTGCCAATGGATGCCAGGCTCAGTCTCTAAGCTGTATCTCTTTGGGATTCAGCATGATACGGCCTAATGATCTTCCACATCACACGACGGCCACAGCCCATTCGGGCGCAGCAACTGCGAATGTCGGCCCTGCGCCTATCGATCAGATCATCTATCGATCTGTATGCCAACGGCTTAGTAAACGCACACTGTGCGCCGCAGCAATGTCAATCGGAGAACGGCGCCGGCGTGAAGCAGAGAGCGAAGATGACAAAGGCCAGCCATCCCAGAATCCGACGCCCACGGCCAATCGGAATCTCATCGATCATCGTCGGTGGGTGTTGCGGCCGCATCAAGAGACCGATTCCCACCCAGATCAGCCACCACGGCCACCAGAATGAAATCGTCGCCAAGGCCGCAATTGCCGCTATACCCAACCACCGCTGGCCCCGGCCGAACAGGGCATAGGCAATGTGCCCACCGTCGAGTTGTCCGATCTGCAGGAGGTTGAACATCGTCACCAGCAGTCCCGCCCACCCGGCAAATGCAATCGGGTGGAGGATGACATCCTGATCGGGACCCAGCCCCGGCAAAATCAGAGACGCCAAACCGCGAAACAGAAGCGACTCCCCGAGCATGAGCTTATCCGCGTGCGCCTCAGGTCCGACGATGGTCGAGTGCGCCAGCCCGACGATCAAGGCCGTGACCGCGATGACAAATCCCGCCAACGGCCCCGCCACGGCCATGTCAAACAGCGCGACACGGTCCCGGATCGGCGAGCGTAGCCGGATGAACGCCCCGAATGTGCCCAGTATCGTCGGCGCGGGGATGAAGTACGGCCAGCTCGCGTCGATCTTCCATTTCCGTGCCAGTATGAAATGCCCGAATTCGTGGAAGAGTAGGATCGCCAGAAACCACACGGCAAATTTCGGCCCGCCCAACAATGTCGTCGATCCGACCGTGGCCAGGAACAGAGCCACGTTGATCCATGGCACTGTCTCGGTCTGTTCCTCCCAATGCACTGTGACCAACGCCCGCGGTCCCACTTGGCCGGGGTTTAGTCCCGTCTCGACGGTCGACCGATAACCCGCCGCCGTCAGGCGCGCCGATGCCGCGGCGGCGAAATCATTCGCGGGAACCAACGGCGCTCCCCGCAACACCACCGAACTGCGCGTGCTGTAGATGGCCTCCAGAATGAACAGGTCCTCGAGCAGACGCCGCACCTGCAACGTCTTCTCGTGAACCTCCTGGCGATTCAAAGCCATAGCGTCGGGTCCCCCACAGCTTCCAGCGACGGGGGACGGTACTATACGCTGCCACGTCGAATCCGCATAGGTCCTAAGACCCTCTAACAGAATGAACGCGGCCAGCCAGACCGATTTCGCTGTGGATGCCAGGCGTCCCCGCCTGGCCGTTGCTGCGCCGGGCGAGGACGCCCGGCGTCCACTGGCGCTTGGCTCATTGCGTCAGAAGGCCTTGCAACCTCGTGCCGACGATTCGTCCCCCGGACCAACATAAAAAAAGGGAGGAAGGCCTGCGCCTTCCTCCCTTGGTACTGCGTTCTGACGGACTACGTGTTCGAGCTTAGAACCGCCACTTGCCGGCCGGACGGGCCGCCGCGTTACCCGAGACATAGCTCATCAGTTGCGTGATGTCCGCACCGTCGTTCAATCCATCGGCGTTGACGTCGCCGCAGTAGGCCGCCGGATAGATCGGCAATGCACCGTTCTGCAACCACGCCACGTCGCACAGATTGACACAACCGTCGTCGTTCACGTCACCGCGGGCATAACCACCCCACCGTGCCGCGCGCTTCGCCACTGCCACCGCGTTCGCTTCGATCACAGCCGGATTGTTGGAGACGGCGCTGACTTCATACAGCGTTTGATCCATCTCGTGCGATCCGTTGGGATTGAGATTGAACGACTTGTTGATCAGCAGGGTATTGGCGTCATAGTTGTTCACCGGGTCATCAACCAGTCGTGTCGGCTGCTCCTGCACGAGGTCAAACCAGACACGCCCGGTATCGCCGAGCGGCCAACTGTGGGGGGCGTTCTGACGGATCGAACCCCGGTAAATGGCGATCCGGTACGGCGAATTGACCGTCGGATCCACTCCGCAGTAGGACGTCGGCTGGTTCGTTTCGAACATGCCGTAGGCGTTGCCCGGAGTGGCTCTGTCCCATGTGGCATACCCGTCGAAGTTGTCTGAGAAGAGGCCGCTGTTGTTCGATGCGTTACCGACGTCGAGGTCGAACCACGTGCCGGCGTACAGCGGTCCTTTGGCGACCGCGTCCCGGTTCATGATCTTCCAGTGGATCAACTTGAAGTCGCCATAGAGCGGATCATACGCCCCGACTTCGGTCTGAATGACCTCAACGCCGATGGCCGCCTGCCGCGATCCGGCAACGGCCGCAACGTTGGTGTCGGCGAAGTCGTTGGTGATAATCTCACCCAAGATGTCCGCCGCGGTCCCTGGGCAGTCGACGCCGGTGCGCTTCTGGCCCAGCACGATGCCTTTCTGGGCGTCGAAGCCGCAAACATGCGACACCGGCGCGGCGTTACCAACGAACAGACCGTGCGCGCCGGTGCTGGCGTTGCGGTATGCCTCAGCTCGCACCAGAGCGCCGCCGGTGCTTGGCCCGCCCGAAATCGAGTCGTACGCGATGTAAAATCCACCGTCGTAGTCGGGGTCCGAGGCATCGTCATGCCAGTGCATGTTCGTCGCGTTGGCGCTCTGGAACCCGAGGGCTCCGTAGCTGAACACGCGTTCGAAGTTCTTGTTGGCGCCGGCCGGGGCGTCGTTGAAGGTCAGCTCCTCGTGGGATTCCAGACATCCGCCGACGTACAGAACGTCGAGGGTGGCATGGGACGGCGGCCCACTGAAGCTGAAGTCCGGATCGTTGTTCTCGAAATCCAGGATGTTCAGATCAATTCCGCGCCCCAGACCCGTTCCATCGACATCCCACGACAGGTCGCCCGGATCGCCGGGGTTCATCACGACCGGCAGGGGCGAGCCGTTCAACTTGATGTTGGAAGTGCGCACAGCAGCGGCAGATGCAGCCGAGAAGGAGCGCGCACCCGGATTCCCGTTGGTCAATTGGGCGGCCTGTTCCGTCCGTTTGATATCTCCGGACATGAACTCGCCGTCGACCAACTCGCCGTTGTACGATGCGATCTGCTGGGCTTTCGTCAAAGTCGCGCCTTCTTCGTAGAGATCCGCGCCCCTGAAGGCGCTTCTCATACGCTCCGTCCGATCCACGCCGGCACGATCCAGCCCACGCAGGACGGCCGCGGCGCTGGAGGGGAGAGGATCGGCTATGCCGACGCTGCTCATTGTCAGCGGCAGGTTGCCGATGTTCTCAAACACGCCCGGTTCGGCGTGCGGCTGCCCCGGACCGCTGTTGATCGGCACCGCGACGTCCGTGCTGAAGATATCCTGCTGCAGACGCGGCCGCGGACCGGTGTCCAGACGATAGATTGACAGACGTCCGGCGCCGCTGGGCTCAGTCGAACGGAACGACACGGCGGCATAACGGTAGCCGTTGACCGAATGTGTCGCCAGGGCGGTACCGTTGGTGATGTCCGCGCCGGCGCTCGCCGGATACGACCGGTACCACTGCAGCGTCTGGTCGACGGCTTTGAAGAGCCACCACCGCGCATTGCGATCGCCGACAAACAAGTAGGCGTCGCAGGACAGAGCGCAGGGCTCGGTCACGCCGGCAACACCCTCGTTGGCGAAGTTATGAACCGCCACGCCCGTCGCCTTGTCCACCATCAAAACCCCGGGACCACCGTCCATCGGGAAGTAGACAAAGCCACGGCCGATCGTCGGGCACGCGAGCCCGCGGCCTGAGCTGCCCTTCCAGGCGATAGAGGGTAAAGCGCCCGACTTGTCGAGTTTGTACACATGTCCGCCGGTGGAACCGTTGCTGGTTATGCCGTAGAGGAAGTTCCCCTCGACGGAGACACCACCGGGCCATCCCTCGGTCGCAACGTCGATGTAGTTCCAGTTCGTCGCGCCCGTCGCGGCGCTGATCGAATACAACGAACCCAGACTGGCCGTGCCGGCTTGCGCCGTACCGATGTACAGATTGGCGCCATCGGTGGCCGAGCCGCTGCGCACTCCCTTGTCCAACGTGATCGGGTTTATGGCCCAACCACCGTACAGAGCGCCGGTCGCCGCCACAAAGGCATACACGCGGCTTGTCCCGGACGACGGATTGGTCGTTACGAAGAGCACGTCCGTGCCGGCAACATTGACGATCGACGTGATGCCTTTCGATGTCGCCTGGGCCAATCCCGTCGGAATGTTCCCCGCGGTGCTGTAACTCCCGTTGTTCGACCAGATGAAGCCGCTGGTTTCGAGGTCGGGTCCCAATTTGCTCACGGCATTGAAGTTACCGCCGGTGCAGTAAACGCCACTGGCGTCCACTGTGGTCACGCCACGGTTTGCCGAACCCATTTCCGGCGCGCCCTGCAATTGGCCGAGCTGCGCACCGGGTGCGGCCAGATCATACACCCGCGTCTCTTGATCTGAAGACTGATACACGCGGTCGTTCGCGATCACCGGGCTGGTGAAATTCGTAACCCGTGCCGTGGGTGTCGTCCATTCGAGTTTGATCCCGTTCGGATCGCCCACGTTGACGTTGGAGGCGCCGGTGCGCTGGAAATCATGCGACGACGTCGGCCAGCTGTCCGGGCCGCCCGCGCTGCAATTGGTCTCGACGATCGGCACCTTCTCCTTGCAGATGAAGGCGTCCATCCACAATTCGCGTCGGCCGTTGGCGCAGCGCTCGTTCATGTAACGCCACTGCGGCCCGCCGGTCCCGTTGAAGTTCGGATAGAACGCGAGCGAATGCGTCGGCACGGTGCAATCCGGGGTACTCGTCGGATCACCACCCGCCACGATTGTGCCGTTCACGTGGTTGGAGTTGACCGCGTCAAACTCCAGGGAGACGATCAGGTATTTGATCGGACCCCCGTTGAGCGTGCCCCACACTTGATCGGGTACCGTCACATCGAAGAAGCAGGGATCGTAGCAGATGTCCGCGAAGGGGATGGTCTGCGTCAGTCGCAGTGTCCCCGGGGTGGGCAGTGCGCAATTCGGGCTGGGCGGGCCATCCGCGTCCCAGATCCTGAGAGTCAGCCAGGTCTGATCACCCGGATCGTTGAAACCATCATACAGACGGATACCCACCCTCTTCAGGGTATCCAGCCCGATGGCCTCAAATGCGACAGCGAGTTGTGTTCTGCCGCCGCATGACCCGTCCGGCAACGGCACAATGCGCGACCAGCAGTCGGTCTGCCGTGTGCCGGCGCCAGGACAATTGGCCGGTTCGGTGCCATAATACCACCATTGGTAACCGCAGATGCCCGGGGTGCAATGAGTCAGCGGGTCACTCGGGGTGTACCCCTCGGACCAGACCAACTCGTTGGCGACGCCATACGTGGCGCCGTACCATCCCGACGAACCGCCTGTGCCATAGTAGTCGTTGGCAACGCAATAGCAGTCGTTCGGTGGCACCGGATCGTCAGCGGTGTTGCCGCTGGCCGCCAAGTCAAGCGACGGTCCCAAGTTACCATAGTTGATCGTCCCCGCCGGGTCGTACACAACGATCCCAGCGTAGTACGGGCCGGTTACGCAGGCCTCGATCTTGAACGGCAGACTCAGAATCGCCGTCGGGCCCGCGGGCCAATTCACACTGTAGACCGGGCCGGCGTGCCAGAGCGCTCCCGGGGCGGGGCAGGCGGGATTCGACATATCCGCGTGCCAGATGACGGGCTGGAAGAGCCCGCCGACGATGTTGACGTTGGAGACGCGCCCCTGGAAATTTACCGCCGTCACGTCAAAGGTGTAGTTCGATCCGGGAGCGCAAGATCCCAGAGTGTTGGGATCTTGAAATGTGGCAAGGGCCTCCGGCTCGTAACTTTCGAACCAACCGCCGAAGCGCCAACCGCCCCAGGGCCCCTGCCATGTGTTATTGCAGAAGGTCCCCTGAACGACCCGCGGGGTGCCTGCCTGAATCGTCACCGTCGGCTCGACCGCTGACAGGTCATGCGCCGGCACGGTCCTCGGCTGGTGCGGCGCCAGCGCATTGACCCGCGCGTCGTCACCGGTATTAACCAGCTTCGCGGACACGGGGCTGAACGCCAGCAGGAGCAGTCCCAAGACGAGAACTGCAATTAAGGGTTTTTTGTGCATTTACAAAGTCCTCCTGAGTGAATCCACGATTTGAAGAACTGGTCTGGGTCGGAACAGTCGCGTCAACCGTTGCCGCCGACCGTTCGGGCCATGGCCTCTCGCCATGATCGTCTTATCGGCGTTTCCGGCTTTCAGGTTGCTTGCACTGGCTGCCATCGCTCGTTCCTGACCTTTCCATCTCTCCATTCTTTCGCAGGGCTCGGTTGCCAAATCGTCCATCCTCTTGTGGATCGTCTGACGTTCACCCGAATCGCCTGCTCGTTGCAGATCGTTTTCATCGGCTTACGCCGTAATGCGGGGAAACGGACATTCTTGAACGGGTTCGGAGGAGAACGTACTTACCCGCTCGGCTCGTACCCTTTCCCTCGCAGAAAGGGAGCACCGTTCGGTTGGTATTCTGGATCGAAGAGTCACCAGCGGCTTTTCTCAAACCACCGGCTTTAAACGCTCGATAATAAGATACTACGCGGCGCCTTCCTGTCAACGTTTTTTCCAAATTTTTTCTTGAAACCGCAAAATAAATTGGTCACCTTGAAGCCGGATCAGTCCTCGGCTGATTTCCCGAAGGCCCTGACCCACGGAGAATCCAAGCCGATCATGCGTCCCGGCGCCTTGTGTGGGGGGCTCGGTTCGATCCTGACGGTCCTCTGGGCGGCCAGTCTTGGGCTCATGTCCGCAGCCCACGCCGAATGCCCGCCGCCGATCGGGACTCAAGCCACCGCCTATCCCCAAGGTTCCGTCGCCGTCTCTTGGTTTCATCCCGCCCGATTCGCCGACACTCTAATCGCGCACAAAGGCCCGTTTCACAATGGGTTCCACATCGGCGGCGGCTTCGCCAACCCGCGCATCGCCATCCGCCTGCCCGGCGGAATGGCCGGAGAGATGCTCTACGCGGACTCTGCCTATTTCCTTGCCAAACAAGGCGTTTCCGGCGACGACTGGAGAGCGAAAGCGAGTTTCGACTGGTCAGTCTACTCGGATTCTTCTGATCTCCCGGGACATCCCGTCATGGACAAAGTTACCTGTCCTCTGGGGGCAGACCCCGCCTTAGTTCTCGGCAACTGGTTCGTCCAGATCATCGGCTGGCGAATCCCCGACTCCCTAACCGGGCCTCTGTGGCTGGTCGGACATTGGCCGGCACCAGCGGACAGCGTCGTCCTGATCGGCTCTGACAATTTGGGGCCAGCCCTACCAACCCTGGCCGGTTACGTCGATCCCGTGTCGGGCCCCGTATGGAATTCCCTGACTCAGACGGGGTTACTCGTGCAGGTCGTCATGCTCCGTGATCGGAGGGATAGCACCACGGACATCGTCTATCTTGCTCCACCGAGCTTCCGCGTCATCGGCACGACCGTTTCCGGCCCCGATTCTCTTCGCAGTGACACGACAGATGGAGTCTTTGCAAGTGCGTGTCTCTGGGTCGACAGTGTTGTATCTTCTGGTCAGACAAGGGAATATGGCGTAATCACCGTATGCGACGGCGACACCAGCCCAGTCAATACCAGCTCACCGGTTACCATTCCTGCGCTCTGGCCAATCTCGATCACTCCTGATGCCATCGATGCCTTCCTCTTGGCCGGTGCCGATTCAGTCCTCTATCTAAGCGTCAGGAATGACAGTGGCGATACCGTTTCGGTACATGTCGACCCATCTATCACATTGAATCCCATCTCATTGGACAAATCATTTGGCAGCAACTCCTCCCTGGACATTTCCGTCAGTCCCGATCTTTTCATCCTGGCCCCCGATTCGGTTCAGCCGCTCCGTCTGCAGCCGGCATCCCATCCTCTCCCTCTGGGGACGTTTTCAGGCCGATTGCCGATCGAAGTCACCAAGACTGGGGATTCCGCCAAGGATCGGTATTTCGTTCGGATCTTGCTTCGGATCGACGAACCCTTGGGGATTCCCGCCTCGGGAAATGACTCGGTGCCGGGCCAAGCCGGCAAGCCCAGAATCAGGGTCAGGCAATTGGGAGGTCAGAACGGAGGGGATATCCAAGTCAGTATGGAGCTCCCTCAGCCAAGACCGACCGACTCTCCCCAAGGGGGTGGATTTCTTGAAGCTCCCGAAGTGCCGGTCTCGATCCGGGTCAGTGACATCTTGGGCCGGACCATCTATGACGCAGAGCTCTCCGATCTTGGGACTAACGGGTCGCAAATTTCCACAATCAGTATTTCCGGAAGCGCCCGGTGGCCATCGGGGGTATATTTCTGCAGGGTGAGGCAGGGGGGCAAATCCGGGTCGGCCCCAATGCTCCATGTAAAATGATCCAGTCGGCCTGCCGATGGGAGTGTCAATGAAGTGGGGTCACGCGCTCGTAATCATCTGCCTGGTAATGGTTTTCGCCCCGTCGCCGGAGGTCGCCGCGGCGCCGAAAATGCGATTCTCCGAACGGCTCTTCGATTTCGGCTACATGCCTGAGGGGCTGCGCGCCCAGCACCGCTATTGGCTCTACAACGTCGGGACGGACACCCTTTTCGTGAAGAGTGTCAAACCGTCCTGCGGTTGCACCACAGTGCCGTTGCCGCGAAAGCAGATCCGACCGGGCGATTCGGTTCCTTTGGATCTCTCATTCGACACCCACCGTTATCAGCTGCGGGTGAACAAATCGGTGACAGTCTACAGCGATGATACCACACAACCTGAAGCCAAGATTTACTTTACGGCCTACATCGGCGACTCGGCCCAAGCCATCCGGGTCGAGCCCAAGACGGCCTACCTCGACACCCTCGGCAAAGAGCAGCAGGTCATCACCGTCACCAATGCTTCGGATCGGGTCTACCGGGTTTCACTGACCTCACCCCCACCCGGCTACATGTCGGTCGACATCCCAGCCCCAGAGATTCCCGCCAACAGTAAGGCGCAATTGGTCTTGAAGGCAGGCCCGAAGACTCCCGTCGGTGAATACTCCGGCTCCCTGACACTGCGATTTGCCGGGCCGGACACGATCTCATTTACTGTCCCCATCTACGGGATGGGCTATTATCATTGACACGCCCGGACACGAGTGATCGCGATTGCTCGGTAGTTCTCAATCGCGGCCCTGATCGGGACGCTCATGGTTTTCCGCTTCAATTACTTGCCCGACATTGCCTTGGCCGATGCCGCCTTGGAGGTCTGGGCCGATAGTTGGGGCGAACTCTTGGCTGGCGCAACCGCGGCCATGACCGCACTCATGGTGGTGCCAGAAGATCTAAAGCCCCTCAAGCAGCAGACAGTCGAAGTCCGGGCTGAGTCCGTCGGGCAGCTTCTCTATGATTGGCTCTCGGAGTTGATCTTTCTCAAGGACACAGTCGGCCTTCTCGTTGTCTCCGCACAAGTCGAAGTCGTTGCCGGAGAATCTTGGTGTGCCGCCAGCCGACTGCAAGGCGACACGATCGATCCTGCCCGTCATCGGCTCGGGCGGGACGTCAAAGCCGTCACATACCATCGCTTCGAGGTGACTCAGCGAGGCTCAGAATTTTACGCCAAGATCGTGTTGGACATATAGATAACATGAGAGAGCTGGCCAAGCAAATCAGCCCCAATGTCTGGGAGATTCCTCCCAGCGCCAAGACGGGGATGCGTGTACCAGCCCGGATTCTCGCCTCTCCCGGCATCTTCGCGACGATGGATGACGGAGTCTTTGAGCAAATTACGAATGTCGCGACTCTGCCCGGGATCCAGCGTCATGCCCTTTGCATGCCCGACGGACACTGGGGGTATGGTTTCCCCATCGGCGGCGTCGCTGCCTTCGATTTGGAAACCGGCGTAATTTCTCCCGGCGGAATTGGTTTCGACATCAACTGTGGTATGCGTTTGTTACGCACTAACTTAACGCTCGACGAAGTACGGCCACGCTTGGCGTCGCTCATGGACACCCTCTACTCCCTGGTTCCCTGTGGAGTCGGCTCCAAGGGTGTTCTCCGCCTCTCGGAGAGCGAGTATCGCCAGATGACGACTATGGGTGCGGGGTGGTGCGTCGAACGCGGCTACGGCTGGCCAGAGGACCCAGATCACATCGAAGAGCAAGGGTGCATCCCCAGCGCCGACCCCGATCAATGTTCTTCCAAGGCGGTCCAGAGGGGGCTCAATCAACTGGGAACTTTGGGATCGGGGAACCACTATCTGGAAGTCCAGGTAGTGCGCCCGGAGAATGTCTTTGATGCCCAAGTGGCACAATCGTTTGGGATTGGAATACAAGATCAGATCTGCGTGATGGTCCACTGTGGTTCGCGCGGCTTCGGGCATCAGGTCGCCACAGATTACCTGCGCGCATTTGGTCCAGTCATGACGAAGCACGGCATCACAATGATCGACAAAGAACTGGCTTGTGCGCCATTCTCCACTCCTGAGGCGCGAAGTTATTTTGGCGCAATGAATTGCGCCGCCAATTCCGCCTTTGCCAACCGCCAAGTGATCACCCATCGAATCCGGGAAGCGTTCGCTAAGACATTTGGCAAGAATGAGTTGGATATGGGGCTGGAGATCATCTACGATGTTGCGCACAACATCGCCAAAGTCGAGCGCTATGAAATCGACGGTAAGACCAAAGACCTGCTGGTCCATCGCAAGGGGGCGACGCGCTCGTTCGGCCCCGGGCAGGTCCAATTGCCGGTCGACTATCGTGATATAGGACAGCCAGTTATCGTCGGCGGCTCGATGGAAACCGGGTCGTACTTGCTCGTCGGGACACAACGGGCCATGGATGAGACATTTGGCTCCACTCTCCATGGTTCGGGCCGCACCATGTCACGTACCAAGGCGAAAACCATGATCAAAGGCGAGAAACTGCGCCAGAGTCTCTTGGATCGTGGTATCGCTATCCGCACCGCGTCACTTTCCGGCTTGGCAGAAGAAGCCGGGTTCGCCTACAAGGACATCTCCGAAGTTGTTGCCGCCGTTCACAATCTGGGCATCTCGCGGCGCGTGGTACGATTCCTGCCCATCGGCAACATCAAGGGCTGATCCCAAACCCCCAAAAACAACCGCCCCGGTCCATAAAGGACCGGGGCGGAAGGACTTAAGACGAATGGGGCAGAGGGTTACTTCAACAGCGTCATCTTGCGGGTCGCCGTGAAATCAGCGGCCTGGACACGGTAGAAGTAGACACCTGACGCCACATGCGTTCCGGCGTTGTCAGTGCCATCCCACGCGACTTGAGCGCGTCCGGCATCATGACCCGCAAAGGTCCGCACTGTCTGGCCGGCGATGTTGTAAATCGCCAGCGACCAATCCGTCTCCTGCTTCAAGTTGAAGGCGATAACCGTCCCCGCGTTGAACGGATTCGGATAGTTCTGCAACAGCGCATACTCCGTGGGCACAGCCGACTTGGCCGCGCTCGAGGACAGAAGGGCGCCGGAGGCATCCGACATTTGCACGTCGGCCAATTCGATCGCGCCATCACCGGTCGTCGGGATGGTCAGGATCTCGTTGGCGCCGGCATTGACCCGGGCGCCTTTGTCCCAAGCATAGACCAACACGCGCAGTTCACCGTTCTCCGCATGGGACGCCATCCGCAAATTGGCGGCGGCCGGCGAGAGAACCGGTGTCCCGACGCCCATTCCAGAGTACCGGAAGACCAACAAGGCGCCGCCGAGCTCGACCGAGGAATTGGTCTGCACGTGGACGGTGTTGTTTTCAACCCGCATGTTCGCCGTGCCGCTGTTCAGGTAGGGCGACATCTTCGGATTGCCCGGATCGTTCGGGAAGGGCTGCGCGTCGCCGGTGATGACCCGGATCAGATAGATCAGGTCGGCCACCGTCAGCGGCACGCCGTCGTCGTTGACGTCGGACGCGAGAATCTGGGACTCCCGATATCCACCCTGCGACTGCGGCAGCGTGAAGACGTCGGGACCATAGATGAAGTAGTTCGTGAACAACACCGCGTCACCGACTTCGTTGGCGATGTTGTTCAGGTTGATGTCGCCGCGATCGTCATGCGGCGGAATGACGCAGATCCAGCCGTCGCACAGCGAGATGATGTCCCGGGCCACGTGCTTGCGCGGGTCGATGCACGACTGATCCGAGCCGATCGGGATGAACAACGTGTCACCCGTCACGGAGGACAGCGTGTTGTCGCCGCAATCCAGCGTGCAGAAGGCCACGCGGAAACACTGGCCGATGAAGTTACGATCGCTGGAGACCAGGAACTTCAGCGCGATGATCTTGCCGTCCAGGTGGAAGTCCGCCGGCGCCGGGTGGATCGTTGAGCCATTGTTCAAGTCGGCAATGGCCACAACCCGGAGGTAGCCGGAGGGGCAGCCGCCCGTGCAGTTCGAATTGGCGCTGAACCGCCAGGTGAAGTATTCCCACTTCTTCAGGTTCCCCTCCGCGGTCGCGCCGAGGAAGGACATCCCGGACTTGTCGTAGCACAGAAGCAGGTCCAAACCACCCAACGGATAGCTGTTGCTAACCTTGACCCAGATCGTCGCCGTCTGGCCGCTCAGTACTTCCACGATGCTGTCGGTGCCAACTTCGTCGCCGACGCACAGCTTGTAGGACAGAACGGTGATGTCAAAGCAGCAGGTGTCCTTCTGTCCGCACTCGTCCGACCCGATGACGCAGGCGGTCCATACACCAGCATCGCACTCATTCGCGGCAGAAGTCTGCCATGAGAAGTGGCCGGAATCATCGACCGTCGGAGCGTTGTCCGGACCGCAGGCCTGATGGCTGTCGGCGGTCTTGACAAAGCTCAACAGCGAGTAGTGGATCTTCCCGCCGTCGGCGTCTGTCCCGGTTGCCGTCCCCTTGATCAAGTCACCCAACAGTGCCAAAGGTATGGTCGGGCAGGTGATCACGGGGGCCGGATTGACCACGGTCACGGTGAAGCAGCAGGTGTCGGCCTTTTCGCAGTCGAACACCCGCACGCAGATCGTGATCGGACCCTTGCCGAAATCGGCGCAATCCGGGTCAAACGTCAAGGTGCTGCCGCTGATCGTCGGGGCGTTTTGCGGCGCGGGAACGGCCGAAATCACCGTCCACGTCAACGGGCACTTGCAATTGTCGTCCGTCGCGACCAGAGGCACGTTCGCATTCGCTGCATTCCAGTTGATCGTGATGTTGGCCGGATTGGTGCACACCGGCGCATTCTGGAACACGGTCACGTTGAACGTGCAGAGGACCGAATCGCAACCGTCGGAGGCGTAGAAAGAGATGACGTGTGTGCCGACGTCGGCGCACGTCGTGGCCCAGTTGTACACTCCGGCGGAAGTCACCGTGCCCGGCGATCCCGCAGCCAGTGAATAGCTGAACGGATTGCCGTCGGCATCGCTCGCATTCAACTGCTTGCCAACCACTCCGGTCTGGAAATACACGGTCACGTCCGCGTTGGTGCCGCAAACCGGCGCGGTGTTGGTCACGGTCACAGTGAAGGTGCACTGAACCGACGCGCCGCACTGATCGGTGGCCCGGAAGGTCACCGTGTGTACGCCTTTGTCCTGGCAGGACGCGCAGTAGTTGAACTTTCCATCCAGGGAAACGGTCGCGCCATGCAGACCACCCGCGTTGGCCAGGGAATACGCCAACGGGTTGTCGCAGACGTCAGGATCCGAGGCGTTCAACTGCTTGTTCACGACGCACGCGGTGAAGTTACGTGATTCGTTGCTGTTCTGGCCACAAACCGGCGGTTTGTTTTCCAGCGGAAGCGTGCTTTTGAACCACTCGATGGTGTCCTTGCATGCACCGCAGTCGAAAGAGATGTATGCACCCGCTGGCGGGAAAAAGGCCGTGTCAATGACGATATCGCCTTGGCAAGTACTGGGGGTTTGGATCGTCAAGATCCAGAGAGCGGGATAATTGCCTGGGGGCAGGCAACACCCGCTGAAATTCACAACACCCGTCGTCCCCGGAAAACCGCCCACGCCGGTCAAACAACCGGCCAGAGCAGCCGTCGGAGTCGCCGACAGAATCGTCGCTCCTCCGGAAATGGTCAGGGGTAAGCCCCAACCACCGATGGAACTCGTGGTGTTGAGAAAGATCGGCACCTGAATGGTCGCGCAGCGGGGTATCCCCTGGTTCTGCTGACCGTTCGGGTGACCGAGACCACCAGAATTGCTGGCAAAGGCGACACCGGATGAGAGAAGCAGGGCCAGACCTACGCAGGCCAGTACTGTCAGTTTATGCTTCATTCTCCTTTGCTCCTTTACGTTGTCACACTTGCAACGATGTCAGCACCAATGCTGACTTGATTTGCGTCCGCCATTCTTATTGCCTGGCGATCATGTCGCCGGTCGGCAACTGATGACGACGCAAAGAGTTAACGTACTACAGATGGAATTCTATCGGCAAAGGAAATCCAAGACGCAGGACACCCTACGGTTTTTAGAATCTCTCTCGACTCCAACCCGAAGGCGTTCGATATTGCGGCACAACTTGTTAAGCAGTCAACAAACTGCTCAGCACGTGATAGTAGTTTACGTCCTTTTTTCAGATTGTCAAGAAAAAACAGAAGTTTTTTTCGAGGCGGAGTAGCCGGGCGAGTTCTCAATGGCCTGCCTTGGCCATCCAAATGGTGACGTGAATGTGCCGGTCAGCCCTTGGGCTGACGGCGAACGGGATCGTAGGAGGGTCAGCCCAAGGGCTGACCCTCACGGTAGCGTCATCAGGTTATCGGGCCTCAGCAGTCGTTCTCAGAGACCTATCTTCGCCATCCAGTCATTGCTCAGGAATTTCGAGACATACCTCATGCCGCTGTCAGGGAGCACGGTCACAATATTGAGTGCCGGATTGCCCGCCTCCCGCTTGAGCCATCTTTCGATTCCCGCGATGGCGGACCCCGAAGACCCGCCCGTGATCATGCCCTCTTCGATAACAAGTTGCCGCGCGGATGCAAATGACTCTCTATCATCGACTTGCACAATTTCTTCGATGACTGTCATGTCAAGAGCCCCACAGGGAGTATCGGAGCCGAGTCCTTCCACCAAGTAGCGGCCCGGGTCTTGTAGTTCATTGAACTTGAACAAATTATGGAAGACTGACCCAACCGGATCGATGGCGATGACGCGAATGTCCGGTTTCTTGCTCTTCAGAAAACGGGCTACACCGGAGAGGGTACCGCCCGTGCCTATTCCGGCCACGAATACATCGATCTTGCCATCCGTCTGCTCCCAAATCTCCGGGCCGGTGGTCGCAAAGTGGCTCTCGATATTCAGTGGATTGTGATACTGGTCAATGAGATACCCGCCCCGTTCACGGGCCAGCCGTCGCGCCGATTCGTAATAGGACCGGGGATCGTCATGTGGGACATCGGTTGGGCAGACAACGACTTCGGCCCCAAGGGCTTTGATCAAATCGATCTTCTCTTGTGATGTCTTGTCCGGCACGGTGAACAAAGAGCGATACCCCTTGACCGTAGCCACCATCGCGACGGAGATGGCGGTATTCCCCGACGAATTGTCGATCAGCAGATCGCCCGGCTTGATCCACCCCGACCGTTCCGCCGCCTCGATGATGTACAATGCCATCCGGTCTTTCACCGAACCCGAGGGGTTCAGGAATTCCAGTTTGGCTTGGATGTTGTGACCTAGACGATCGCTCAAACGCCGCAGGCGAACCAAGGGGGTGTTCCCGATTAGAGACAGAACCCCTTCTCGGAGCGGGTGCTTGGGAACGGTCGCACTTGGATGGGTCAACACTGCCGTATCGATTTGTCGTTCAAGGGATTGGAGCGACTTATAGGATCACAGATGTCGGTATTGATGGCTGCCACTTCCGCCGGACCCTCAGATGATCCTGAAGTAATCGACCAGGGTGCAGCGCCGCGGCCGGGTGAATGTCGAAGCCCGGGTTAAACCCTCACCCGTGGTCCCGGCGATCGACATGGTCGTGAAGCCCTCGCCGCCATATCCCAAGCCAGCCAAATTGGCGCCGTTCTTGACGAAGATGTTGCCGTTGCAGCGTTGCGCCATCGCCGACATGTTGGCCACGTTCGTGGAATGCATGACAAATGTGTGCTGGAAGTCATGTTCGGCAATGATCGCCCAGTCCATCGCCTGTTCGAATGACCGGCAGCGGACCAAGGGGATGATCGGCATCAGTTGCTCGGCCATCACCAACGGATGATCCCAGCCAACCTCCATGATGCCGATACATGAGCCCGACGGCGGCTTGATGTTTATCTCCTGAAGTATCACTTCCAAGTTCTTGCCGACAAAGCGCTTGTGCAAGCGCAGGTGGCGGTGTCCCTTGCCGATTTTATCTTCCTCGACCAGAAGACGGGTCAGGCGATCCACATCGTTCCCTGTAATCTCATAGGCGCCGCTCGCCACCATCTCACGCTTCAACTGGCTCGCCACTTTATCGACAACGAAGATCTCCTTCTCGTCGGTGCAAAGGATGTTGTTGTCGAACCCGCATCCGGTCACCAAATCCTTGGCCGCCTTGGGGATAATCGCGGTTTCATCCACTATCGCCGGCGGATTCCCCGGTCCGGCACAAATCGCGCGATTTCCTGATGTCATCGCCAGTCGTACAACGGGCATACCGCCCGTGACCAAGACGAGATCAATCTTCCGATGCTTCATCAGTGCCGCGGCTGACTCCTGAGTCGGCTCGGCGAGTATCGTGATCAGATTCTCCGGCCCGCCCGCAGCGACAATTGCGTCATTGATTGCCATCGCCGCCGCCCGGCAGACATTCTTGGCGGCTGGGTGGGAGTTGAAAACGCAGCCGTTCCCGGCAGAGATGAGCGAAATCGAATTGTTGATCACCGTGGCGGTGGGATTGGTCGATGGGGTGATCACGCCAACCACCCCGAATGGCGCCAACTCTACGAGCGTCAGACCGTGATCGCCGGTGAACGACTCCGGTCGAAGATCCTCCGGTCCGGGAGTCTGGCGCGCTGAGAGGAGGTTTTTCTTCGTTTTGTCACCGACCCGCCCCATCCCGGTCTCGGACTGCGCCATTTTGGCCCAGATTTCCGATGACGCCACGGAAACCTGCCTGATCCGCTCGATAATTTCAAATCGCTTGGACAGACCAAGATCGAGAAGCGAGCGTCGCGCACGGTGTGCCGCCTCAATCGCCTGATCGAGATCGGCGAAGACACACTTGCCTTCCCCGGAACGAGCGGCCGCTGTCAAGCCCGTCGCCGCTGGTGACTTAGCCGAGCCGGGTTCGCCGAGTTCATGGAGCACACGCCCGACAATGTCGGCTATCTCACTGTCAGGCAGAGGCATAGGATAGGGTTCTGCGGTTGAGAGTTAGAGTGGATTGGTAGACCGACGAAGCTCGGCGTTCATACTCCAAGAAACACAACCGCCGTGGCTCTCCGCACGACCCTCCAGGGCGCAAAGCACGGCGGCTGGTAATTCCAGACGTTGAATCCCCCATAGGGGAGTGCAGGGCTATTTCCCCGGAACTTCTCCCGGCAGACGGGTCGGGAAAATGTCGTGGACATTATTGTGTGGACGCGGGATCACGTGCACAGCCACCAATTCGCCGACTTTCTGCGCCGCAGCCGCGCCAGCGTCGGTCGCTGCCTTGCATGCTGCCACGTCGCCGCGCACCAGCACCGTAACCAATCCGCCGCCGATCTTTTCATATCCCACCAGTGTCACTTTGGCGGCTTTCACCATCGCGTCGGCCGCCTCGATCAGCGCCACCAACCCTTTGGTTTCGATCATACCCAATGCTTCCATAAGTTGGCCTCCGGCCGCGACTTGCAGCAGTCCTGTCCGATTACTGCCGCGACATCCGGTCGCGGCACGGGTCAATGGTAGGCGGGGTCGGTAATACTGTCAACAGGAAATCTTGATTCTTGGAGCGAAGCAGCCATGTGACCTGAGTTTTCGCGCCACTGTCGAGGGCGTCAGGCGCCATTTGCAATTTGGCACGGCCTCAAATGATTGGTATAATCGTCAAGAGGGGCTTCCGAACGATGGCCAAAACATTGCGGACATTGGTGATCGGCGGCGGGGGGCGGGAACACGCCATCTGCTGGGCGTTACGACAATCCCCGCAGATCGAAGCTCTCTATTGTGCACCGGGCAATGCCGGCATCGCCGAATTGGCCACCATCGTAGAGCTGCCCGACCACGACCTGCGCGGTCTGGTCGATTTCGCGCGTAAAGAACGGATTGATCTGACCGTTGTCGGCCCGGAACGGCCCCTCGCCGAGGGAATTGTCGACGAGTTTGCCCGGGAAAAGCTCCGCGTGTTCGGTCCCACGGCCTCGGCCGCCCGCTTGGAATCATCGAAAGTCTTCGCCAAGGAATTCATGCGGCGCCACTACATCCCGACGACGCCCTATCGCGCCTTTGACCGCAGCGATGAAGCCCTGAAGTTCGTGGCCGAATCCTCAGGACCACTGGTCGTCAAAGCCGATGGCCTGGCGGCCGGCAAAGGGGTCATTGTCTGCCGGAATTCCGACGAAGCCCACCTGGCCGTCAAGAAGATCATGGTCGAACGCGCGTTCGGTTCGGCCGGAGAACGGATTATCGTCGAACGGCTCCTGATCGGCGAAGAAATGAGCGTCATGGCGTTCGCCGACGGGACGCACGTCGTTCCCATGATCCCGGCGCGTGACTATAAGCGTGCTCAGGACGGTGATGAGGGGCCGAACACCGGCGGAATGGGCGCCTATGCCCCGGCGCGCTCCATGGAAGATGATCTGTTTCAGGAAATCTACGACCACATTCTGGAACCGGCCGTCCGCGGCATGAAGACGGAGGGGTCACCATTCGTCGGTATTCTTTACGCCGGGCTGATGCTGACCGACGTTGGGCCGCGCGTGTTGGAGTTCAACGTTCGCTTTGGGGATCCCGAAACCCAGGTTGTGCTTCCATTGCTGAAGACCGACTTGGTCAACGTCATCGGTGCTGCGCTCGCGGGCCAACTCGATTGGGAGCCCCTCTCTTGGCGGGAGGATGTTTGCGCCGGCGTGATTCTGACCGCGCGTGGCTATCCTGGCCGTTATGAAGGGGGCGTACCGATAGAAGGGGAGGTCCGCACGATGAACAATGGCGTCTTCTGCTTTCACGCGGGAACAGCGCGGGACGGAGCCGGTGGGCTGGCCTCCTCGGGCGGGCGGATTCTCGGCCTATTTGCCCGCTCCGCCACACACGAGGGTGCGGTCGCAGCGGCCTACGCCGCGGTGGAACGGGTCCGCATCAAGGGGGCGCAGTATCGCACCGACATCGGATTGCGCGTGCGACGTGTCGTCAGGCAACGCCGGGAGGGCGTGGCCCGCATCACGTAATATTGTGACAGCATTCGGCGGATTCGGATGAATCCACCGTCTTGTGAAACCCAAGGATGGGTGGTGAGGGACCGATGGTAACGAAGATCAAAAGGACCAAATTCTGCCGACGGTGCAACGCGGAGTTGCCGCTGTCGAAATTCTATGTCTACCGTTACAAGTCCGGCGATGGCGTGCGCGTCGTCCGCTCTGCCCTGTGCCGTACGCACCAGGTCGAATACAACTCGGAATGGTATCAACGCAACAAGAAGCGCTACGCCGATTACAAACGGCGCTACGGCACCGAGTACCGCAAGAAGCATCGCGAGCGGATCCGCACCTACAACCGGCTCTACCGTCGGGCCTACCGGGCGCGCAAGCGGCTCGAAGCCGAAGAGGCCCTGAAGTCCCGCAGGAGCCGACGTGCCTGAGAGCCAGAAGGCAACAGTCCGGGTTCTCATCTTGATCGGCTCCGAATCGGATCGCACGGTCATGTCCAAAACGGTCGACACGCTCAACGAATTGGGGGTGGCATCGCGCTTGGAAGTGGCCTCCGCACACCGCACACCGGAACGGGTTCGGGAATTGGTGGCCTCTGGTGACCGCGATGGCGTGTGCGTCTACATCTGCGCCGCCGGGATGGCGGCGCATCTGGCTGGGACGGTGGCGGCGCACACAACCCGGCCGGTCATCGGCGTGCCCCTGGCCGGATCAACGCTCTTTGGGTTCGATTCACTTCTGTCAACCGTACAAATGCCCCGGGGCGTGCCGGTTGCGACCGTGGCAATCGGAGAACATGGCGCCGTCAACGCCGCCATACTCGCGGCGCAGATTCTCGCCGTCGGCGATCCGGCACTGGCCGAACGGGTCGCCAAGCGTCGCGCGGGGTAGTCGGCGGACGTGGCGCTGCATGACGCCTTGCGAAACTGAACTGGCTGTGACATTGTTACGCCGACGTTTTCGGTGGACACATTGGAACTGACAAGGAGGATGGGCTCTTGAAATCGCTGAGGACAGTCGGATTAGCCGGGCCAATCGGTCTGGGGATCTTGTGCCTTGCCGCATTACTGGTTGGATCGGGCCGCGTCTCGGCCGAAATCACCGAGGATGCCAAGAAGGACTTCAACCGCGGAGTGGAGCTGTCCAGGGCCAAAGAGCCCGATTCGGCCATCGCCGCCTACGAGGCGGCCATTGCCAAGTCGCCCGACTACCTGCAGGCGCACATCAACGTCGGCGCCCTCTACTATGATAAGAAACAATTGACCGATGCCGCCCGGCATCTGAAGGCGGCGGTCACTCTCGACTCCACCAACGTCGAGGCCTACAAGTCGCTCGGATTGATTCATCTTCAGGCGAAGGATTACGACGCTTCGATTGCGGCGTTCCAGCGTCTTCTGGTGCTCGACCCCAAGAGCAAGGGCGGCTGGGCTTCGCTCGCCCAGGCGCTCAAAGGCAAAGGCGATTCCAAAGGGGCTATCGACGCCTATACGCATGCCGCCGAGAGCGATCCCAAAGACCCGCGTCCGTACTGTAATATCGGCAACATTCACCAAAGCGCGGGACGGTTTGCCGAGGCCATTGCCGCCTACAAGAAGTCGATCGCGGCCGATCCCAGGTTCATCGACGCCTACTACAATCTGGCGATCTCATCGCAACAGTTGGATCAGGACAAATGCGTCCCCGATTATCAGGCGTTCATCAAAGTGGCGCAGGGGGCGCCCAAATGGAAAACGAAGGTCGCTGAAGTCCAGAAGATCGTGGGTGAGATTGCCAAGGGGGGCGGGCAATAGAGTTTCCGCCTCAGTGAGTTGCTGAGGTCAGCGCTTGGGGTGTGTTCAAAGACCCGGCAGACAGGAATGTCTGCCCCACCAGTTCTTGGTAAGTCGTTTTCACTTGGTGGCGCAGACATTCTTGTCTGCGTTTTACTTCCACAACGGTAGGAGTTTTAAGACGTCGCAACGACAGGCCCGCACCCCACGGTTACGTACGCGGCCATCCGTCCAATCGGCGAAACCACCACTCACCCTTGATTGAAGCATTTGTTCCATCCGCGCCGGGGTAGTAGTTTGACATCGGCGCGGACCGCATGAGGGCGGGACCGCAGGACTCATGCTCAAGACGGTTTCGCACCTGACAGCAGATTCGCCGGGGACACGCCGGGCCGATGGCCTTTGCCTTTGGGTCGGCTTGGGGTCAAATGTGCTTCTGGCCATTGCGAAATTGGCCGCGGCGCTGGCCAGCCAGTCCCAGGCGCTGCTCGCCGACGGCTTGAATTCGCTGTTGGACGTCGTGGCCGGTACGATATCGCTGGTTGGCTTTCGAGTCGCCGCCAAGCCGCCGGACCGCGACCACCATTATGGGCATCAGAATGCCGAGACGCTCGCCGCGCTGGCCGTCGGCGTGGCGATTCTGGCGGCCGGGGGGATCATCATCCGTGACGCCGCCGTGTCTTTGTGGCACGGGGCGCCCCGTGTCCCCAGCGCCTGGGCCGCGGCGGTCGCCGCCGGTGTGATCGTGGTGAAAATGGCGCTCTATCTATACTCGCGCACCGTGGCGCGGCGGACCGGCAATCTCCTGGTGCGCGCCACCGCCGCCGATCACATCTCCGACGTTGTCGCCACCGGTGGGGCCTTCGTCGGCATTGCCGGAGCGCGGTTGGGCTGGCCAGTTCTGGACCCATTGGCGGCGGTCTGGGTGGCGTGTGTGATTCTGGTGAGCGCCTTGCGTATTCTGCGCGCCAACACTTTCGTTCTCCTCGGCGGTGCGCCGTCGGAGAGCACGATCCGTCAGATCACGGCGACTTTGTCCGCAGTCCCCGGTGTGCGCGGTCTGCACCGGACCAAGGTGCGCACCGCGGGGACACAGATTGTGGTCGACACCGAAGTGCTCGTCGATGGGACCCTGACCGTCGATGAGGCGCATCGGATCGCCAACGCAGCTGGCGATCAAGTTCTGGCGAGCCATCCTTCCGTCGCCGACGTCATCGTCCACGTGGAGCCGCATACCGAGAAGCGCGCCGCCGAGGGGCCCGATCCCTTGACGCCCCGCGCGCATCCCCGGCCCGGTGAGGCCCCGGCATGAACCGCTGGCTCATTCTCGCGGAAGGGGAGAGCGCCGGCCGGCTGGCGCCGATTGACCTCGTGCGCCCGGCATTCATGCTGCGCCATGGGGCGTGGACTTTCGCCGATCGCTGGGCTGAACTTCTCCATCCCACGACGGTGCTCGGAGGCGTCCGGCCCTGGCTGGCGTCGTCTCTCGCCGAAGAAACCGGATGGACCGTGAATCGACTTCCGTCGGCTAAGCCGCCCGACGACGTGTGGATCATAATCGGCGCGGTCGCACCAACGGTCGACCCGCGCTGGGATCGTCTGGAGTTCCCGGCGGAGTTTCGCTGGTCCGACGCGGTGACGCGAATGATGCGCGTGTCCGGGTCGTCGTGGAAGGCAGTGGCACGATCCGTGTCCGCCTGGCTGGAAAACGGGGCAACGGGCCCGCGGACATTCCTGCCACAGATCGCACCTCTTGCTCTGCCCGTGTGCGCCGTCACGGCTCCATGGGATCTGATCACGCAACTGGGATCGATCCTCTCCTTCGACTGGGTTTTATGGAGCAATCGACGCGGCGCCACCACCGACCCGATTGCCGATCCCGACCATGGCGTCTTCGTGGCCAATCCGAGCGCAGTGTGGCGAGGGGGCAACGTCCGCATCGATCCCCATGTGTTCATCGATGCGCGCCACGGGCCGGTCTGGCTTGACGATGGCGTTGTCGTCGAATCGTTCACACGGATCGACGGCCCGGCGTACATTGGGAAGGGGACTCGCTTACTCGGGGGCAAAATCACCGGTGGCTGCGCCATCGGGCCGGGATGCCGGATCGGCGGCGAGTGGGAGGCCGCGATCGCGCAGGCCTTCAGCAACAAAGCCCACGCGGGCTTTTTCGGCCACGGTTACCTGGGCGAATGGGTGAATCTGGGCGCGATGACCACCAACAGCGATCTGAAGAACACGTATGGAACCGTCCGTGTCGAGCGCGGGCATGGCCCCGAGGACACCGGGCAGATCAAGGTGGGTTCATACCTCGCCGATCATACGAAAACAGGGATCGGCACCCTGTTGCCGACCGGTTCGACATGGGGGGTCGGCGCCAATATCTTTGCCGGTGGGTGGGGTCCCAAGTTGGTCCCATCGTTTGTGTGGGGTGGCGACCAATACACCGAGCATCGTCTGGACCGCATGCTGCAAACCGCTGATATTGCGATCAGCCGCCGCGCCGAGATTCTGCAGGGACTGGGACGTCCCGGCCGACTGACCGACGCGCAGCGCGAACTCTTGCAGTCGGTCTTCGAACGCTCCGCAACGGAACGCCGTGATTTCCTCACGGCTCAGGGCTCACATCCATGAGCAATGCCACGCATCTCGCCCGAAGAGTGCTCTCTTCGGTTGACATCCACGGAGCCACGAATGCCTGAACTGCGTCGCGATCCGGTCAGTGGCCGCTGGGTGATCATTGCCACCGAACGCGGCAAGCGCCCTTCGGATTATCCGTCGCCGCCCCCGCGCAAGATGGACAGCAAGTTCTGTCCCTTTTGCCCGGGGAATGAAGCCGCCACGCCGCCCGAGGTGTGGTCCCTCCGGGCACCCGGAACCGGACCGAATGAGCCGGGGTGGACCGTCCGGGCAATTCCCAACAAGTACCCCGCTTTACGCATCGAAGGAGAATTGAACCGGGAAGGTGTGGGCATCTACGACAAGATGAACGGGATCGGCGCGCATGAAGTGGTCATCGAAACGCCGCATCATCACGAGAACCTGGTCGACTTGAGTACCTCGCGCATCGCCGACGTCATGGCGGTCTGCCAGGAACGGGTCAACGATCTGATCAAAGACGACCGTTTCCGCTATGTCATGCTGTTCAAGAATCAGGGCGAATCCGCGGGGGCGTCGCTGGAGCATTCGCACACGCAACTCATCGCCACCCCGGTGGTGCCCAAGCGGGTGCTCGAAGAAATGGAAGGCGCCAAGCGCTATTACGCCGACAAGGAACGCTGCATATTCTGCGACATTCTCAGGCAGGAGCGTTCCGACGGCGAACGGATCGTCGATCAGAGTGAGTCGTTTATCGCCTATGCGCCCTTTGCCTCGCGATTTCCCTTTGAAGTCTGGATTGTGCCGCGGCCGCACCAGCCCGTCTTTCGCTCCATGGGCGAGGCGCACCGTCTGGAATTCGCCGAGATTCTGCGCCGCACGCTTCTGCGCATCAAGTTCACCCTCAACAATCCGGACTACAATTACATGTTTCATTCGGCGCCGTTCGGCCACGAAACGACGTCCGAGTATCACTGGCACTTGGAAATCATCCCCAAGTTGACCCGTGTGGCAGGCTTCGAGTGGGGCACCGGTTTCTACATCAATCCCACGTCGCCGGAAGAAGCGGCCGAATGCCTGCGCAATGCCCGCCTCGATGAGGGAACGACGGAGACGCCGGTGCCAGCTGGGGCCGCGGAAGGAATTCACTGATGAAACGGCCGCTGCGCGTTTTGTACCTCAGTTCCGAAGTCGTGCCGTTTTCCAAGACCGGGGGATTGGCGGATGTCGCCGGGGCGCTCCCGGAGGCGCTGGCGCAACTGGGTTGCGAAAT
Source organism: Candidatus Zixiibacteriota bacterium (assembly GCA_016199865.1). Taxonomy (GTDB): domain Bacteria; phylum Zixibacteria; class MSB-5A5; order WJJR01; family WJJR01; genus JACQFV01. The sequence continues at coordinate 36,823 of JACQFV010000067.1, forward strand.
CCGAGTCCTCTCGCCTCACTATTCCGGCCAAAAGGGAGGCAAGCAACGCACCGTTTCGGCCACCACGGTGCCGATCACAGTTCCGATCAACGGTCGGCCGCAATCACTGACTCTACAAACCCTGGCCGATGGCTCCAGCAATGTCCGGCATTACTTCGCCGAACACGCGGGGTACTTTTCTCGCGCCTCGCTCTACGTCGATCCGGCCACTGGGCGGGATTATCCCGACAACGATGAACGGTTCGTCTTCCTGTCGCGCGGCGCTCTCGAATGGATGCGCGTCGATCGCTGGCGTCCGGATATCATCCATCTGAACGATTGGCAGACGGCGACCACGGCGGCATTTCTGGCATTGCTGTACCGTGATGATCCGGCGCTGGTACAGGCGCGCACCATACTGACCGTGCACAATCTGGCCTACCAGGGACTCTTCGACGCTGAACGATTCGAAGTCTTGGGCCTCGATCCCGGGCTGTTTTTTCCCACTTCCCCATTCGAGTTTTGGGGCAAGATCGGTTTCCTCAAGACCGGACTTGTCTACGCGGACAAGTTGAACACGGTCTCGCCGACTTATGCGCGGGAGATTCAATCTTCGCCCGAATTCGGCTGCGGACTGGAAGGATTGCTGCGCGAACGCAGAGCCGACCTCTCCGGCATTCTGAACGGCATCGATGATGCGGTCTGGAATCCCGCGACTGATTCTTTGATTCCGCAGACATTCACGCCGGCCGCCCCCGCGGGCAAAAAGGCCAACAAACGCTATCTACTCGAACTCTGTGGCTTCGCAAAATCGCGTCAGGACCGTCCCCTGATCGGAATGATCTCGCGTCTTGCCGACCAGAAGGGGTTCGACCTCGTTGCCGAAGCCGCCCAACGCATTTTCGCGCTCGACGTCAATCTCGTCCTGCTGGGCACCGGCGATCCTGCCTTCCATACCCTGTTCGAAGAGTGGAACAAGCGCTTCGCCACGCAATTCCGGGCCTTCCTGACCTTTGACAACAAACTGGCGCATCAGATCGAGGCCGGCTCCGACATGTTTCTCATGCCGTCACGCTATGAGCCCTGTGGCTTGAACCAGATGTACAGTCTGCGCTATGGCACCGTGCCGATCGTCCGCGCCACAGGCGGTCTGGCCGACACCGTGTTCGATGCCGATGACGACGCCAAGCGCGGCAATGGATTTGTCTTCGTCGACTACACAGCCGAGGCGATGCTGGCGGCTGTCCGCCGTGCCGTGACCGCTTATGGCGCGCCCAAACGGTGGGCCACGCTGATGAAACGCGGCATGGAAACGGATTTTTCCTGGCGGCGTTCGGCGCAGGACTACATCGCTCTCTACGAGGCCGCGCTCGCGGCTCCTCCTAAAGAACGCTCGTCCCAGCCCGCCGTTGCCGTGGGGCGTTGACAAACTCCCGAACGCGCGTCATACTATCCCGACGGGCTCCGTTGCTCGCGAACGGAGCAAGACGTGCGGTGCCCGTCTTTCCGTCGACGAAGACATAGAGCGCAAGGGTCCAAACCGTGGTCGACACCTCCGGATACATCTATCTGACCCCCGAAGGGCACAGCAAGATGAAGTCCGAACTCAAGCGGCTGAAGACCGTCGAGCGGCCGCAGATCGTCTCGGAAATCTCCCGCGCCCGCGACTTGGGCGATCTCTCCGAGAACGCCGAATACCACGCCGCCAAGGAAAAGCAGGTCATCTTGGAGCGCAAAATCTCCGAACTGGAGGACAAACTCCGGCGCATCAAGATGATTCCGGAGGGGAACATCGATGGCGGCCGCGCCTACTTGTTGTCCTTCGTCACGGTGAAGGACTTGAAGTCCGGGGAGCAGATTCGCTACCAACTGGTCTCCCCGGAGGAAGCCGATTTCGATCTGGACCGCATTTCCATTCACGCGCCGGTCGGGCAGGGTCTCTTGGGCAAGGCCAAGGGCGATCGCGTCAGCGTCAAAGTCCCCGCCGGCGAACTGCAGTACGAAATCCTCGACGTGCAGCGGCCAAAGTAGCAGATTGCAAGGCATAATCATTGTTCGTACCTCTCAGCTCGAAGGCGATTGAGCCGAAATAGACCCTACGGCCGCCGACTGTAGAAACGTATAATACAAGAAAATGGAAATACAATCTCAATAAGGAGCAACCCAGATGGCCGCCGTCAAAGTCGGCGTCAGCCGGCAGATCGTCATCCCCAAGAAAGTCTATGATCAGCTCCGGCTTTCCTCAGGCGATTACCTCGAAGTCGAGCTCAAAGGGGATCGCCTCATTCTCACCCCCAAGGAACTCGTCGATAAGCGTCTGGCCGAAAGTCTCGAGGATCTGAAAAAGGGGCGTATCCACGGGCCCTTCGCGACGGCCAAGGAGACCGTTCGCGCGCTTCGCGGTAGGCGTCCCAACAAGAGAACCAAGTGAGGCTCGCTTACACGGAGCGATTCCAGCGCAGCTTCGACGACGCACCGTCGACCGTACGGCGCGCGCTCGTACGAAGAACAACGGCTCGGCAGGGGCCTCGCCCTCCCAGGACATAGTCCAGTTAGCAGCGGAATCTCTTGATTGAGATTCCCAGACCTTCTACCGGCATGTGGAGGCCAGGCGTCCCCGCCTGGCCGTTGCTGCGCCGGGCGAGGACGCCCGGCGTCCACGGTCTAACGAGTCATTGTGTTAGAAGGTCTTAGAAATGTTTTGAGGGGCTGATTCGTGGGGGAAAGAGTAGAACCCCCCGATCGCACGATCAGGGGGTTCAAAGACACGCATGACTCGTTGTTATCTACTTCAGCAGCGTCATCTTCTTGATCTGGATGCCCTGCTGGGTCTGCACGCGGTACAGGTAGATTCCCGACGCCAGCTGTACGCCGTTGTCGTTGCGGCCGTCCCACCGGACTTCGACCCAGCCGCCTGCGGTTTCGCCCTCGCTGTACCAGATGCGCCGTCCGGTGATGTCGTAGATCGACACCGAGTATGGACCGGGCTGATCGAGACCGAAACGGATGACCGTGCCGGCGTTGAACGGGTTCGGGTAGTTTTGCTGCAGGTTGAATCCGGTCGGCAACGGCGCTCCGTGGGCGAGAGTCGCCGGCAGCACCTCGCCGTCGCCGGTGGACAGATCATAGGTCGAGACTGAAGCCCGCGCCGCATTGGTCATGGGAATCGTCACGACCGTGTGTCGTCCTGCCGGAATCTGCCGGGCCGTGCGGCTGTAGACGAGCACGCGCAGCTGGTTTCCTTCCAGATTTGACCTGATCTCCATGTCCGCCACGTCCGGTGTCAAGGCCGGTGTGCCGATTTCAGCGTCGCTGGGGACGTCGATCACAAAATGCGCGCCTCCGACCGCGACATCCGATTGCCACCCCAGTTGCAGGGCGCCGTCGGCAACGGTCGCCACCACGTGGGCCGGATCGAGCGCCAAAATCTTCGGATTGCCACCCGGCAGCAGGGGCTGCTGATCGCCGGTGATGATCCGGATGAGGAAGATCAAGTCGGCCACCGTCAGCACGATCCCGTCGTCGTTCACGTCCGACGCCAAGAGTTGCGCCGCCTTGTAGACCGGGTTCCAGACCTTGTCACCGTAGATGAAGTAGTTGGTATAGAGCACGGCGTCGCCGACTTCATTGGCAATGCCGTTCAGATTCACATCGCCGCGATCGTCGGGCGGCTCCTGGATGCAAATCTGCCCATCGGTAAAGCAGATGGCTGATATTGGGTTGACCTTCGCTTGGGATTGGCAGGTGTCGTAGCGGACGCCGACGCCGATGAATGTCGTGTCGCCCGTCTTGTCCGAAATCGTGTTGTCGCCGCAATCCAGCCAGCAGAAACGGATCGGGAGGCACTGCCCGATGAAGTTGCGGTCCGTCGTCACGAGGAACTTGATGGTGGCAATCACGCCGTCGGGCAAAAACTCCTCCGCCGGGGGATGCGACGAACCATTGTTCATGTCGGCGATGCCGATGATGCGGATCAATCCCGAGGGACAGCCGATACCGCAATCGCCGCGCGTGCCGAGCCGGTAGGTGAAGTACTCCCAGTTCGGGATGACGCTGCCCTTCTGAGCGGTGACGAAGTTGACTCCGGTCGGGTCAAAGCAGAGCAGGAAATCATATCCGCCCAACAGGGCATTGGTGTGGTCAATTAGGATCGGCACAGTCACTGTTTCGCCGTTTAAGACGTCGAGCTGCGTGCCGCCGTTGATCGACACCCGGATCCGGCATTCGCAATCCTGGCCGGGGACGACGATGATCACCACGGTGTCGGCGTCGGTGAACTGACAGGAGTCGGTCACGTTCGCCATGATGGTGAAGAATCCGGTTCCCGTCGGAGTGAAGCAGATCATGTTGGCCGCGGTGTCAATCGTGGCGCCAGCCGGTCCCGAGGCCAACGATTCCGTCAGTTTGCTGAACCCGTTCGGATCGGACACCGTGTACGTGACGCATATCTGCGCCGGCGTGCACTGCTGGACCGTCTGATCGGGACCCAGCACGATCTTCGGCGGGCTGTTTAGCGTGACGGTGTAAACGACCGTGTCGCGATCTTCGGACCCGCATGAATCGGTCACCTTGGCGATGATCGTGTAGGTTCCCGACGACCCGGGCGTGAAGCAAACCCTGCGGTTTAGCGTGTCGAGGAAGGCCGCGGGCGGACCGGACAGGAGCATGTCGGTCAATTTGCCGGGGCCGTTGGGATCGGAGACGACATACGGCGCGCAGATCTGCGACGGGGTGCAGAGCGTGACCGATTGATCGGAACCGAAGTCGATTGTCGGCGGGCCATTGTAGGTGACATGCACGACGGCCGTGTCCATGTCAAAGGCGCCGCAGGCATCCGTGACGATCACGACAATCGTGAAGTTGCCGCTCGTGCCCGGCGTGAAGCAGACCTTGTTTCCGGCCGTGTCGATCGCGGTGCCGGCCGGGCCGGAAAGCAAATGCTCACCCAATTTGCCGAGGCCGTTCGGATCGGAAACCGTGTACGGCACGCAGATCGGCGCCGTGGCGCAGAGGAAGACAGTCTTGTCGACACCCAGATCGATCACGGGCGGACTGTTGAGCGTGACGGTGACGACGATGGTGTCATAGTCGACAAAGTAGCACGGCTCTTCTTCCCTGGCGATGATCGTGTAACTGCCCGACGCCGTCGGCGTGAAGCAGATCTTGTTGCCCGCCGTGTCGATCGTCGCGCTCGGCGGCCCGGAGACCAACGTTTCGATGATACCCGCCAGACCGTCGGGATCGGTTACGGTATACGGCACGCAGATCGGCGTGAGCGTGCACTGGAAGACAGACGTGTCGCGGCCGAAATTGATCTGCGCCAGTTTGTTGAACTTGTAGGTGACGTGGAATGACCCCTCGCAAAATGCCCCGCAGGTGTCGGTGCAGCGGATTGTGACGGTGAACGACGTGTCGACGCCTGAGGGCGTGTAACACCAGGCGCCCTGGGCCAGGGCACCCGGACCGCTGATCAGAGCGCAAGTCGGCTTATGATCGCCGGTGGCGGATACAGCCAGACAGACCTGTGCCGGTGCGCACCGGTTATAGGTCTGGTCGGTTGGCAGGTAGCAGACCGGCGGCACGGCGGGTATCACCGTGACGACGATCGTGTCGAGATCGAACGCGCCGCAGGAATCGGTCACTTTGGCGATGATCGTGTAGTTGCCGGTTACCGTCGGCGTGAAGCAGATCTTATTGGCCACCGTGTCGATGGAAGCTCCGGCCGGCCCCGAGAACAAAGATTCAGTCAATTTCCGCGGCCCATTGGGGTCGGAGACTGAGTAACCGACGCACACGGGCACGGGTGGATTGCAGAGGGTGACCGAGGTATCGTTGCCCAAGACGATCAGCGGCGGGTCATTCATGTCAAAGGCGACGTGGAATGTCCCCTCACACGACGTGCTGCAGGCATCGGTACAGCGGATCGTCACATCCACACTCTGTTCGCCGGTCGGGGTATAGCACCAATTTCCGTTGGTCACTGCCCCTGGGCCGCCCACAACTTTACAGATCACCGGCGGATTCAAACTGGTCGCCGTGACCGGCAGGCAGGCCTGGCTGGGCGCGCACTGGAAGATCGTCGTGTCGCGCGGCAGGATGCACACGGGCGGCTGCTTGGACTTGAACGTCGTCGTGAATTCGATGGAACACGAGTCGCCGCAGGCGTCTTTGCAGCGGATGATGACATGGATCGTCTCGCCGCCCAGGGGAGTGTAGCGGTACAGGTTGCCGCTGAGAATGCCTGGGCCGTACAAGACGCAGCTGGTCGCGCCCCCCTCCGGATCGACGTCGGTGAACGGCAGGATGAATTCGGCATTGGCGCAGATACTGGGCGCGACGGGCAGGAAATTGCAGACCGGCGGCTGGTTCAACGTCTTGGTCACGATCACCGTGTCCTTGTCCACCACGCCGCAGGAGTCGATCACCGTGACGATGATCGTGTCGGGCGCGCCGGTCGTGGCGGTGTAGCAGACCGTGTCGTTCGCCAGGGTCCCTTTGTTCACCGACTTGGTCTTGATGTTGTGGTCCGGATCGCTGAACCCGAAGGGTCCGACGCAGATCGACGCCGGCACACGGCAGAGCCAGACAGTCGTGTCGGGCGGGCCGGTCACGTTCGGCGGGTCATTGACGTCCACGGTCACCTTGACCGTGTCGCAGACCTTGACGCCGCATGAGTCGACGTCGCAGTCGATCAGCGAGTACGTTCCCGAGGTGTCGGGGACAAAACAGATGCTGGCGCCGTGAATGAAGCCAAACGGCACCTGCACCAGCACGATATTGTGGTCCAGATCGCCCTCGATCCACGGCCCCCGGCAGATCGTGTCGCCGAGGCAGATGCGGACCGATGTATCGGCCGGCCCAATCACAAAGGGCGGCCGGTTGAAGTTGACGCAGACGGAGATCGTGTCGTAATCGCCGGCGCCGCAGGCGTCGGTCACTTTGGCGATGATCGTCCGGCACCCGGTCGCCGTCGGCGTGAAACAGACTTTGTTGTTGGCCGTGTCGATGGTCACGCCCGTGCCGGAGATCAACGATTCCGTGAGTTTCCCCAAACCGTTGGGATCAGAGAACGACGACCGTATCCAGATCAGAGGCGCCGCACCCGTTGGTCACCTTGGCGATGATCGTGTTGCACCCGGACCCAGCGGGTGTAAAGCAGATTTTGTTGGCGACCGTGTCGATACTGGCGTTCGCCGGTCCGGAGACGAGCGCTTCGGTCAGGGGTTGCGATCCGGACACGGTGTAGGTGACGCAAATCGCCGACGCCGCGCATTGGATCGCGTTTTGATCGGGCCCCAGATCGATCGAAGGCGGCGTGCCTTGATTAATCGTGTAGACGATCGTATCGCGGTCTTCCGCGCCGCATGAATCCGTCACTTTGGCGATGATCGTGTAGGCGCCCGACCCCGACGGCGTGAAGCAGACCTTGTTGTTGAGAGTGTCGAGGAAGGCCGCGGGCGGACCGGACAACAGCAGTTCGCTCAGATGGCTCAGCCCGTTCGGATCGGAAATCGTATAGGACGCGCAGATCTGAACTGGCGTGCATTGCGTGAGGGTCGAATCGTGGCCGAAGGCGATGTCCGGCGGGGCGTTGAGCGTCACGCAAACGACGGTCGTGTCGTAGTCGTTCACCCCGCACGAATCGATCGCTTTGGCGATGATTGTCTGGCAACCGGAACCAGTGGGCGTAAAGCAAATCTTGTTGTTGAGCGTGTCAATGAACGCCCCCGATGGACCCGCGATCAGAAACTCGGACAGTTTGCCAAGACCGTTCGGATCGGAAACCGTGTACGGGCAGCAAATCTGTCCCGCCGTGCATTGGGCAATGTTCTTGTCGGCGCCCAGATCAATCGTCGGCGGGCCGTTGACTGTGACCGTGAAGTTGATCGTGTCGCGATCTTCGGCGCCGCAGGAATCGCTGACCTTGGCGATGATCGTGTAGATGCCGGAGATCGTCGGCGTAAAGCAGACCTTGTTATTGAGCGTGTCGAGGCGGGCCGCGGGCGGACCGGACAAAAGCATTTCGGTCAAATGGCCCAGCTCGTTCGGATCGGAAATCGTGTAAGGCGCGCAAATCTGAGACGGCGTGCACTGGACAATCGTCGAATCATTGCCGAAGGCGATGTCCGGCGGTCCGTTCAAGGTCACATGGACGACGGACGTGTCGTAATCGGCCTGGTCGCACGGATCGATCACCCGAACGATGATCGAGTAATCACCTGATGCGGTCGGCGTGAAGCAGACCTTGTTGCCCGCGGTGTCGATAGACGCATTCGGTGGACCGGAAATCAGCGATTCGATCAGTCCGTCCAGGCCATCGGGATCGGCGACGCTGTAGAAACAGCAGATCGGCGCCTGAGTGCATTGGGTGATCGTCTTGTCGGGCCCCAGATCGATCGTCGGCGGGTGATTGAGCAAGGCGTTGATTACGATGGTGTCGGAGTCGACGGCCCCGCAGTGATCGGTGACTGTCACGATCACCGTGTCCTTGCCCGAGACTGTTGGGGTGAAGCAGACTTTATTGAGCGCCGTGTCGATGGTCGCACCCGGCGGGCCCCAGACCAGATACTCGGTCAGCCCGGCCAAACCGTCGGGATCGGAGACCGTGTACGGCAGACAGATCGGCACAGACGAGCACAGTACGAACGTCGTGTCGTTGCCCAGCGCGATATCCGGCTTCCGATTCAAGGTCACCGTCACGTACATTGTGTCGCAACCCTGCAGGCCGCAGGCGTCGACCGCGCAGCAGATGATCTGGTAGACACCGGCGGTGTCCACCACGAAGCAAATCCTGCCGGAGGCGGGCATGAACCCGAACGGGATGAAGAAACTCATAATGTTGCCGTCGGGATCGGTCTCACTCCACGGGAACGTGCAGATCGTGTCTCCCTCACAGGCGGAGATCGCGAAATCCGGCGGCGCGAAGGTCACCGGTGGCCGGTTGCCGCAGCACGGAGTATTGGCTTCGAATTTCTGGCACAGATTCGCCGACGAAAGGTTGGTGCACCGCTTGTTGGCATCCCCGTCGTTCGGGTCACAGGCGTTGTTGCCGGGGAGGGGGCAGGGGTCGGGCGGATCCTCGCCGCGGAATTTCGCCCGCAGCGTATAGGTGCCTGGCGCCAGAGGGATGGCGAGACGGTCGCAGGCCACTCCGAACGCGTCCGTGATCGCCGTGTCTTCTGCTACCTGACCGACGTTCGCACCACAATTGCCGGGATTGACGAAGAAGATGACTTCCCGTCCCGGCAGCGGCTGATCGGGATCGACATTGCACGATTGCGTCAGTGTGACGCAGACGTCGATCGAGTCGCCGGCGCTGCCGCACAGCGTGTCGCGGAGTGCCGAACTGAGCGTCAAATTCGTGTTGGCGCTCGTGAAGCCGGCCAGCCCCCACTCGCCGGATGCTGTGCCGGTGGCGGCAACCACGAGCGAGTCGTTGATGTACCCGGCCGGAATCACCCATTGTGTCGTGATGGCGCCATTCGGTGCGGCTACGGTCCACGCGTCCAGATTCTGACTGCCGGACTTGAGATTGGACTGGAGCGCAATGCGCAGCTTGACCGATTCACTGGGGGCGAACCCCGAGCCGGTGATCTGCACCACTTGGCCCGGCGCATATCTGGCCTTGTCGGTCGCCAAGTTCGCAGTGCTGACGGGTGGATTCCCATCCACCGGATTTCCCGATCGGATGGCCGGGCGCCCCGGTGCCGCCCCCGCCGGCAGCGCGTACAATAGCGACGTCAAGAACAGGGCAACCGCACCGGCGGCATGGATTGACCAGCCCATCCACCGTTTGTTCCCCTTGGTAACGGCGACGTTCATGGAGATCATGCAGGCCTACCTCGTTTCACATCGTGGACGTTCACGCGGAGATCCTCACGCGTCTTCGTATCACCGCACTCGTTCATCATGACGCCATGCTCCGTTGCAGACTTGGCGTCATCCTGACGCTATGCCATCCTTCAATTTGAAGAATGGACCGGCAAACCGTCCCGTTTGCCGTTATGGAAAACCCGTTGAAATTCCGCCTTGCGGGTACAATGGGACCCGTCGGGCCGACCTGCCCCGACGACTGCAAAAATACCTGTTTTTCGTTTCCTGTCAAGGAGTTATCCCCGGTTTCACAGAGCCGTAAACACCTGAATTCTTCCGCATTGTCAGCGATTCATCATTATCACTTCAAAAGCAACATCTTGCGACTGGCGGCGAATCCGCCCGCCTGAAGCCGGGCAAAATAGATTCCGCTTCCCAACGGCCCGCCATCGGCGTCATCTCCGTGCCACGATCTTCTTGGGACGCTCCCGCACCTTTCGCGAGGGGCGAGATTTGCGACTTGTCCAGCCGCCCTTTGAATGCAACCCGCGACGCGGGCCTTCCGACGGTTACCTGAGTTTGTCCTGAGCCAGGTCGTTCACGATTCGCCTGGCGACCAATCGTTCGGGGTACAGGGGTGGTGGGGAGGATTCTCCTTAATACTTTGATACTTGGGCGGTCAATCCGCTCAGGACACCTAATACTAACATGTAAGTGCCGAATTGTCAAGCACCATTCCGCCGGACCGCTCCCGTGAACAAAGTGCGCAACCGGCCGCAACAATCGGACTGGGGCCGGAGAGAGAACTCCACGGCCTCGTCCTTCCGAATCCACCAAGTGCTTTGATCCCATCACATTACTTCATGCCTCACTACGCACCACGCACACCCCTGGTGACCTAAAGTAATGCTTTAACGCAAACCCTGTACCGCCCCCAATTCACCGGCTCAACCGTTCAATGAATGACGATTTCTTCGCTGAGCTGTCCAAAAGTGAACTGATTCACATGCTAAATGCGACCTGACAGGCCTTCTTAACATACTCCAAGTCCATGTTATTCAATTGAATACGGAATCTCAAGCGCGTGCCGGCGGCTGGCACAGGCCTTGCCGAATACAGGGTAACCAGCGGCGAGTCGTCCGCAAAAGATGTCGAAAATCGATGAGCGCCGTGGCGAAACGAGGGGCCAATTGGGTGAACAGGCCCGCATTGCTGGGCCCGCATCGACGCCTCCGGCGAACCCTTGGGGTCGGTGGCGTCAACGGATCAGGGCCGCGGCAAGAACCGCGGCCGGATTCCGACCGGAGCGGGACGGACGCATGAATAGCCGCCCGTGGCGATCTGACAATGAAACGATGTGCAGAATAACGAGGAATCCCAAACCGAACACAGGGAGGAACACATGAATCGCAAAGAACGTCTGGAAATCGTGCGGCGCTACTGGTGGACCAACCGACAGATGCCCATGACGGAGATCGCCAGGTTGTCCGGCGTCTCCTTGCGGACGACCTACCGTGACGTCCACTCGGTCCTGTCGCGACCGATGAATTTTAGTGACTCGCTGTTGGCCAGGCAGTAGACCAAAATCGGGCCGTTGCCCGGATCGATCGGATCAACCCGACTCGATTCCGACATTGTCCCGCCGGCCGCCGTAGACCAGATTGCTGGTCGTGGCGGCCGGGTTCGTTATCCGCTCGAATCCCCACGCGTCCGCTGCAGGGCGATGCCATCCTCGATTCCCATGTCCTTGGACCCGGGTCTGCGACGCCGGTTGTATTTGTTGCGGCTCCTGATCGTGCTGCCGGTCCTCGTTGCCGGTGGCTTTGCGTATTGGTCGTACAACTTGTTTCCCACCCCCAGCGGAGCGTCCGGCGTCTGGGGTGAATGGCGGCTTTTCACTCTGTTGTTGCTGATTGGCCTTGTCGCGGCGGGAGCCGGCGTGGTTATGTCCCTGGTCAATCGTGTCGTGCGCGCCCTGGAGGACCGTGAAGCCGACTTGTCCACCTCGCAGCAGCAGTTGATCACCGCCGATCGCCTGGCCTCGGTCGGGATGATGGCGGCCTCGGTGGCGCACGAGGTCAACAATCCTCTGACGACGATCAAAGTGCTCATCCATACGGTCCACGAAAAGTTGCCCAAGACCGATCCCCGGCGGGCGGATCTGGACATCGTGCTGACGGAAATCGACAAGATCAAGGTCCTGATCCTGCGTCTCCTGCAGTTTGCCCGTCCGCGCGAGCCGGAGTTTTCCGCGGTCGATTTGAACAGTATATTATCGCGCGTGGTCGACTTGATCCGTCCGCAGGCGCAGGCCCAGAAATTGTCGGTGCGCGAGCGCTACACGCCGCTGTCGCCGTTGCGCGCCGACGGCCCCCTTCTCGGGCAGGCCATTCTCAACATCCTGCTCAATGCCCTCGACGCCACGCCCGCGGGCGGCACGATCCGGGTCTCGACCGACGGTGGCTCAGACGGCCTGATCCACGCCACGATCCACAACACCGGTGACGGGCTGGCCGCGGGGTTGGAGGAGAGGGTCTTCGACCCATTTTTTACGACCAAGGCCGCCGGGACCGGGTTGGGATTGTCGATCGGCCGCATGATTGTCGACAAACACGCTGGGACCATCCGCGCGGTCGGACATGGCGCCAATGGCACCAGTTTCGAAATCTCACTCCCTTCCCAACCGGGTGACACTGGCGATGCCGCGCATCCTCATCGTTGACGATGACACCAATCTGCGCTTCGCGTTGAAGCGGATTCTCGCTTCCCGGGTCTACGACGTCGACGAGGCCGGAACCGGGGAGGAGGCCCTGGCGATGATCGCCCGGCAGCCGTATGCCGTGGTCTTCCTCGATCTGCGCATGCCCGGCTTGTCTGGATTGGAAGTCTTGGATCGTCTCAGGAAGTTCGACAGCAAGGTCCCGGTGATCATCATGACCGCGTATGGCACCACCGACACCGCGATCGAGGCGGTCAAGCGCGGCGCGTATGATTTCATATTGAAACCCTTCGAAGTGGAAGACATCGAACGGCTGACCGAGCAGGCCGTGACGGCTTATCGGCTCATGACCCGCAGGGTCGATCTGCCCGCAGCCGACGATGCGCCGGCCGCGGCGGACAGCGATACACTGGTAGGACGATCGCGCGCGATGCAGGAGGTTTACAAGGAGATCGGCCGGGTGGCGACTTCCGACGCGACCGTGCTGATCACCGGCCCCTCCGGCTCCGGCAAAGAACTGGTGGCGCGGGCGATCTATCATCATTCCCGCCGTTCCGACAAGCCCTTTCTGGCCGTCAACTGCGCCGCCATTCCCGAGGGGCTTCTGGAAAGCGATCTGTTCGGCCACGAGCGTGGCTCGTTCACCTCAGCCGAACACCGCCGTCTGGGGAAATTCGAGCGGGCCTCAGGCGGCACCTTGTTTCTCGACGAGATCGGCGACATGAGCGCGGTCACGCAGGCCAAGATTCTGCGCGTGCTGCAAAATGGCGTGATCGAACGCGTCGGCGGCGGCGAATCGATCCAGGTCGACGTGCGCATCATCGCCGCGACGCACCGCGACCTGCCGGCTCTGGTGCGGCAGGGGACCTTCCGCGAGGATTTGTATTTCCGTCTTAATGTCTTCACCATCGCGCTGCCGTCTCTGGACCAGCGGCGTGAGGACATCCCGTTCTTGGCCCGCCACTTTGTCGAACGGGAAAGCCGCCGCACGGGGCACGGCCCGATCAACATCCTACCGGAGACACTGGAAAAACTCGCCGCCCACAATTGGCGCGGCAATGTCCGCGAATTGGAGAATGTCATCGAACGGGCTCTGATTGTTTCGACGGGCGCGACGTTGTTGCCCGAGTCCGTTCGTTTTGACGAATCCGGTTCACCCCCACCGGAGTCCGGCGACTCAGGCGACCAAGCAGCCCTGCTGGACACTCTGTTTACGCGCCTCGCAGCCCGGGCCGAACACGATCCCGCTGAGTCCATCCTCTCTGTACTTGAGCACGAGATGCTGCTGCGCGCCCTCCGTTTCACCAAAGGGAATCAGGTCCACGCCGCCCGTTTGCTGGGCATCTCGCGGCAGACTCTCCGCAACCGTCTCGCCGACGAGGATTCCGGCGGCACGCCCCTGTCTGATGAGGGGATTTGATGTTGCAATTGGAGAGGGATTATCTCCTTAATTCAGAAAATCTAACGGTATGAACGGAAACCACGAGAACCCTCACCTCGAAGATCCCGCACAGCGGGGCCAGCCCTCCCTAAAAGGGAGAGGGGGCAAACTTTTCCCCTCTCCCCATCGGGGGAGAGGGTAGGGTGAGGGGGAACCTGAATTACGGGGATGGAGGAATGACTCAATGAAAACAGCATCACAAGTCGTGAGAGGCATCGCCCTGCTATTCCTGCTGGCCCTCGGGACGGAGGTCGCGATGCCCGGGTGGTATCTGGATTCCATGAAGGACACGAAAATCCTCGAAATCCGCGGCGAGACGGCCGACTCAACCAAATTGGGGAAGGACCGGTACATCGTTGATAACCTCGATTACGTCCTGGCCCATCATGAATGGGTCGTCGTCAACTTCTCCGCCTACTGGTGCGGCGATTCGCACCGCTATCTACCGGATTATCAGAAAGCCGCGGCCTTGCCGGAGTACGCCGGAATCTTCTGGACCTACGCCGAGATCGACGGCACCGTCGGCAATGAGAATTTCCGCTCCCGGTTCAACTTGCCGGGTATTC
>JACQFV010000053.1 GCA_016199865.1 Candidatus Zixiibacteriota bacterium
CGCACGTCGTGTGAAATGGAGAGCCGTCGTGCGTCTAACGCGCGCAGGCGTCGCAAAACTGTGTCGATTCGGGCTCCCCCCGAAGGCCACGTTGACCATGCGAATGACGTCCGCGATGTCCGTCACACCGTCGCAATCGACATCGGTCCGGACTTGGGAACACGATGGTTCCCTCTGCGGCGCGCGATTCCGGAAGGCCACGTCAATCGTTCCGACCACGTCCTGGATGTTGGTGATGCCGTCGCACCGCGGGTCGCCATGACAGGCGCAACAGGTAATCTCGATGTTGCTCTTCGTAAATTCAGGAAGTATCGGAGTAAAGTACCCATCGAAAAAAGACAAGTGAATCGCAGGCACGACGCAGCAGGTGTCGATCTCGAATACCCCCGGCGTCGACGTCACGTCGAATCGGAATCGCAGGGAGGCATTAGCCGTCCCCTGCGGGTCTTCACCGGGGTCGAGCTGTGAAGGCCACGGCGGCACGGGATCGAGGTCAACGAACGAGGTCCAGAGAATCGCATCGGGGCTGATCAAATCCGCATTGGACGGATTTTGCAGGGAATAAGTCCCAGAGATTGGGCCACTGCATTGAACCCCGGCGGGAGATCGGAATTGGTAATTGTGGATGAAAGCGGGGAGTCCCCCACTCAGACCCAGGGGACTACTGTCAACGCGGCTCCCCCGCACCAACTCAAAGTGCAAGCTGTCGGCGATGAACGCCCCCGGGGTGACCGATCGGATTTCCAGTGGAAGGTAGAGGGCGACGATCGGCGACGCGTTGCTGACGAAGACGCCGATGGCGACGTCCGTCGCGCCCGGCGCCACCCACTTCGATTCGACGACGATGGAATTGTCCGCGCGAATACCCTTGCCGTCCAACAGACCAACGGCAACCGCCGCCAACAATATCCACCGCTTCATTCAACCCAGACTCTCTGCGCTCCGCGGTTGGGTCAATGACGGCCTGTTACGACAAAGATACGCGCACCGTGCCTCAAATCAAGCCCAAATCAAAACGGCCCACAGGCATCACCCCGCGGGCCGTCCGACGGTCTGGTCTTTGCCCTATCCCTCCGAGCGGACGCTCGGATCAACGATCGTCGGAAAGTTTGCGCGCTTTGTCGAACTCCTTGGCGGCGCGGCGGTAGTCGCCGGAGGCGAAACAGGCCTCACCCAGGGCCATCTGATTGGCCGCGGATTTCTTGTCCAGTTTGACGGCTTGCTCGTAGTCATCGATCGCCTTGCCGTACTCGCTCATCGCCAGATAGTACCCGGCGCGACGCGTATATCCGTCCGGTTTGCCCCGATCCATGTCGATCAGACAACCGGCGCAGGCCACCGCGTTCAGATAACGGTTGGCATCCTTGTGCAACTGCGCCGCCGCCAAAAAATCGGTCCGCGCGCCGGCGGCATCGTTCGATTTCCAGCGCGCCCAGCCCCGGTCCTGCAAGGCATCGGCGTTCTGCGGATCCAAGACCAGACCGGCGTTGAGCGCCTCGATCGCCTGCGGCCATAAGTTCTTTTCCTGAAACCCCTTGGCCTCGGCGAAGTGCCCCTTGGCGCGGTTCAGCGGATTGGCCTTCGGTGTCAGGTTGCTTTTGGCCACGGTAATCGTCGCCGTGGTCCGCGCCTTTACGTCGATGGTCGTCGCGTAGTCTTCGAACCCGTCCAACTGCAACACGATCTTGTGCGTGCCGCTGGACATGCGCTTCAGTTTGCGCGCGTTCTTGCCATAAATCACGTCGTCAACGAAGACGAGAAAGTCGTCGAAGTCGACATTGAGCGCAATGTTGCCGTATCCCAACGCCGAGGCGGACAAATCCGCATCGGATGCGTCACCGGAAACGGCATCCGTGGCGGGGGCCGATTTCGTCCGCTCCGTGGCGCTCGCGGGAATTTCCAGCGGCGCCAAGGCGAAGGCCAGTTGGCCGTTCTCACCGGTCTGCCGTACGACCGTGCCGGATTGCGCTGTGTAACCCGGCGCCGAAGCCGTCAGCGTGAAGAGCCCGGTGGTCAGGTTGTTGATGCTGTACAGCCCCGCGGCATTCGCTTGCACCGTCGGGCCGTTGTCGCTCGCCACGTCGGCCCCAGGGATGATCCGGCCGCTGTTGGCATCGACGACGACGCCGATGACCGATCCCCGCGGCGGCTCACTGGACATGTGGGATACGCAGACCGCCGCCAGGAGCACGAGCATGACCAACCCCGTCCCCTGCAGCCAGAAGCGCAGCGTGAATGTTCCGGCCGGCCGGATATCGAAGGTGCGTCCGGCGACGATGGCGGTTTCGCCGGGGATCAACCGGGTACCCGCCGGGAATTGCAGCGACCTCCCCGAGAGTCGCGCCACGCAGACGGATTTCGCGGACAAATCGACGGTTCGCGGGCGCTGCCCGTGGAATAGGTCGGGCGCCGTTGTCGGAGTTTCCGTTCCCGGACCACCCGACGGCGTCGAGACCCGGCTGGGATTCCCCGTTTCCTCCAGTTCGACGGGCTGAATCGTGGAGCGGCCGCCGCTGGCGTGGCGACCTTCGCCGCGCGGGCGGGGCAAGTCTTGCAGATGCGGTTCCGGCCGTTCGCCGGCGCGCGCAGTGGCGCGCTCCGGGGCGGTATCCGGTTTGCTCGGGGTCGAAGAGACGGGTGCGCTCACGTTGCTCTCCTGCGACAAATTGACTTGTGTGTCGTCGACTTCCTCTCCTTCGGATTATCGGCCACTTACGAATGCCCCTTGACCATCGCGGCCAGGGCGGCTTGGGCGTTGACCCCGCCGGGGCGAAGGGGTACCATTCGGGCAGACGGTGCGTCATGACTGACGAACAGACATCCGAAACGTCAACGGCGGCTGAATCCACGTCGCACAATCGCTATATCCTGCTGGCGGTGATCGGCTGTGCCGTCTTGGTGGCGATTTTTCTGCTCAAGACCAACATGGAGCCACCCAAGCCGTCATCGGCCGACATGTCCGCCGACGCGGGCGCCTCCCCGGATTCCGCTCCGGATGACACGGTCAGCCAGCAGATGATGCAGGACGTCCAGAAGCAGATGGCCCACCTGCAGGACGTTCTGGCCAAGGACTCCTCGAACTTCGATGCCTGGGTAGCGTTGGGGAATCTGTATTACGACGCGAACATGGCCGACGAAGCGGTCTCGCACTATCGCCGGGCGCTGGCGATCCACCCCGATGATCTGAACGTCATGACCGACTTGGCGACCATGGAGCGGGAAGCTGGACATCCAGACGATGCGGTTACGATTCTCCGTCAGGTCCTCGCGGCCGACTCAACCCGCGCGCAGACCTGGTTCAATCTCGGCGTGATCTACAGTTTTGATCTCAAGGATCAAAAGGAAGCGGTGATCGCCTGGAAGCGTTTCCTGGCCCTCAGTCCCCCCTCCGAGCACACCGACGCGGTCAAACACGAGATCGAGCGTCTGGAGAAGGAACTGGGAATGTGACGGTCTCCTAAGTTTTCTAATAGAACGAACTCTGAAGAAAGACTGCCTTCACTCTGGAGGCCAGGCATCCCCGCCTGGCCGTTGTTGCGCCGGGCGAGGACACCCGGCGTCCACATATTCCCGCATCACATGGGGCGGGGAAACCCCGTCCCTACTCACTGACCACCAATTCACGCCGCCGCGGTGGCCACCGGCGATGCCCCGGCGGCCAATTGCTCGGCGCGCGAACGGATGTCCCAATCGGCATGCTCGCGCAGACGGGACAGGTCGAAACGGATAGCCTGCGACGGCAGCGTCAAACGGTAACGCCCGTCACCGTCGTTTTCGATCAACCCCGCGGCCGAATGCCCGGCGGCGGCCAGTTCACGGCGCAGCTGGTATAGATATTTGATCTGATTCTCGCCGGCTTCAATCTCCTGCTTGGCGATCCAGCCGTCGCGCGTCAGGCAGCGCGCCGCCGCCAGCGCCAACAGGTACTTGAAACTCTTGGCGCGGAGCATGACCGTACGCCCCGCCAGTTGCACCGACATGCGCGCCCGGCAGGCGGCGCCGTCCAGTTGAAGAATGGGTGACATGGAAACCTCCCCGGTCTGCGCACAGACCGTTGTGTTGGTGATAGTGTGAGTGGAACTTGTTGTGACGGCAGAAGGCGCGGCGGCGTGCTCCTGCGCCCAGACACCGCAGCGGCGCAGCGCCCGGTCGATGACGGCCACGGGCGCCAGCCCCGCCAGATCAACGGCGGAGCGTCCGGCCAGCGCCGCGGGGTCATCCCAGCCCCGCGCGATCAAATCCAGAAGCGTTTGACGGGGGAGAAGCCCGCCCAGCGCCGCCACCAAAGGCGCCGCGCTGTGACGCACGCCGTGGCGGATCTCAAAACCGGCGCGCTCAAAATCGGCGACGAAACGCGCCGCGTCCGGCCACGTGCCCGTCAGCGCCGCGGTGGTTTCGAACAGCCACGAGATCGTGTCGGCGACCGGCTCGAGGCGGCCAATCGGCAGATGGAACCGTTGCTCCAGATCACGCGTCGGACGTCCCGCCGCCCAGTCATCCAAGACCAACGCGGTCAGCATCGCCCGCGCTTGGGCGGCGGCGTTCGGAAAGTGAACCGTGACCGCCTCCGGCGCCGCGGCGAAACGGCGCGCGATCGCGGCGGAAAAATCCTCGCCGAAATGCGACTGCCACAGATCGGCCAGTTCATGACGATGCGCCGGACGGCCCATGGACATCGTCGCCAACCGTGCCTCGACTGCTTCCGGCAGCATGGCGAAGAAGGCCGACCAGATGGCGGCATCGAAATCGCTGCACCCGGCCAGCGCCCGCATGATGGCCGCCGCCGTGTCGACACCGATGCCGGCGCCGGCTACGATCGAGCCGCGCGGCGTCGGCACCACGCGATTGTCGGCGTCGCATTGGGCCAATCCGGCGGCGATTAGTCGCTGCAGCGCTGATTCCCACGTCCCCGGAGAGCCCGTGCATTGCCCAACCCGATCTGTCTTGGGAGGGCGAGGCTCCTGCCGAGCCGTTTCTGTCTTGTTGCCAAACGGTGAACGCTCGGCCAGCGCCCGTGCATCGGCGACCGACCGCGCCAGACCCGACACGATCCAATCCAACAGGCGCCGTTCCGGCGTGAAGGCCGCGGTGCGTCGGTTGTCTTCATCGCGGTGGGTTCGAGACCCGTCGTCCGCGGAGCCATTGCCTTCCGGGGCGACATACGCCTGCCACAGGAGGTCGGCCTCGCAGGGTGTATGGCTCCAGAGGACACCGCGGCCGATCGTCTGCCGGCCGCCCGCCAACAGCCGCCCTGCCCGTCCGGCCATCCCCTCAAATTCGAGACGTTCCAGCGGCACCGGCAGAACCCGTCCGCCGTACGACCCGCCCGCGTATTTTTCCGCGTCCACAAAAACCATCGTGGCGGGGAGATTGATTCCCCAGGCGAGCGTGCCCGTGCAGAAGACGGCCGCCGCCCGTCCGGAGGCGAACCATGATTCGACGAGCGTGCGTTGATGCCAGGTCAGGTCGGCATGATGCACCGCCACGCCGTGGGTCAACCATTCCGCCAGCGGCGCGGCCAGTCCCGGTCCGCTCTGCAACCGCCAGCGATCATCCTCGGAGAGTTCGCCGGTGACACCGCGCTGCGCCGACAGAAAATCCGCGCGACGGTGGCAATCGGCTTTCGAGGAGCAAAAAACCAGAATTCGTTCGCCCTGCGCGGCCAAAGCGCCCAAGAGCGCAATCGGCCGTTCGGTTTCCGGCCGGTGGATATCCCAAGGGAATGTCTCATCGCCGGTTTCGCCGGAGTTGTGTTCGCGGAAGTGAAACCGCCCCTCCTCAAGCACTCCCAGGCGCAGTTCAACCGGCCGGCGGTGTACCGTCTGAATCGGCGCGCCCAGGTACTCGGCCAGCGATTGTGCCTGCGGCAGACGCGCCGCCAGCATGAGCACGCGCGGCGGTTTGGCCACCGACGCCAGACAATCGACAATCGACGCCACCGTCGGGCCGCGCTGGGGATCGGCCAACAGTTGCGGTTCGTCGAGAATGACCAGATCGACCGTGGCCAGCAAATCGAGGTGCGTGACCAACAGACTGTGCCACTTTTCATAGACCGTGACGGCGATATCAAAGTCGCCGCGCCGCAAACGCAGGTCGGCGGAGCGCTGATCCCGGGTGGACACCACCACGCGAAATCCCAGCGGGGGAGAGGCGAAGACCTCGCGGAACCGTTCGTATTTCTGCGCCACCAGCGCCTTGAGCGGCGCGACATAGACCACCTTGCGCCGCCGCGTCAACGCCGCCGTGGCCGCCATCTCGGCCAGAAAGGTCTTCCCCGACGAGGTCGGCGCGACCACGATCAGACTCCCGGCGCCGAACAGATCAAAATGCCGCACCGCGTCGGCCTGCCAGTCCAACAGGTCCGGACCGATCGTCTCTGTCCAGCGTTCGATGAACCGCTCGGGTATGCCGAAGTCCGTCAGTCGGGTGATTTTCATCGGTGTTGTGTCTCTCGCTCCTATGCGTGTAGGGGCGAGGCGGTGCCTCGCCCTTGGCGACCCACCGGGTCGCCCCTACAGGAAATCACGCATTGTCAATTTCCGTCGGGGCCGGTTTGAAACCGGCCCCGACAAATGCCCCTCGTTTTTTTTCACCCGCATGCCCCCACGCCACAAACGGTGCACACGTCGCAACCCCCGGCCCGTGTCACGACGCCGCCGCAATCGCGGCAAAACGCCCGTCCGCAATGCGCGCACAGCCACAGCTCCGCCTGCGCGTCCGCCGCCAATGGCGTCCCGCACAGGCACGACGGCCCAAATGACTCCCGATGCGACATTCGCCAACCGGCCACCGCCGATCTCCCCGTCCCGTCGGGGGAGGGTTGAGGCGAAACAGGCAAGGGCGAAAGGATCGCCGGCTTGAGATCTCTGGTGTGACTTGCGACCGGTGACGGCATGGTCTGACTCCTTGACGATGGTGCGCGGTTCGGGTCCACAGTGACCCCGCTCTGTCCATCGGATGATACTGAACAAACGTTCAGTTGTCAACAAAGATTCGATAGGACGAGAGTGGAAAGTGATATAGGGGCACGTAAGTCATTGGGAATCAAGCGCGGGAGGCAAGAATCCACACTCGGGGGCATCCCTCGAATCCCCGTTTGATGTCCGAGATTCCCGTGCGGCCGTGTCGTGTTATCTTGGGGCCGATGCCGGCACATGAAAACCCCAAGACACAACCCATGAGACAAAGACTATGCGGGCGTTTCTAATCCGGGCCGCGGTCGCTGCGGTCGCCATTCCGGCGCTCTTGGCCGTGTTCTATCAGGGGGGATGGTGGCTGCGAGGATTGGTAGCCATTCTGACCGCACTGGGGTGCCTGGAAGCGCGGCAACTGGCGGGACAAGTCGGGGCCGCGTTCAATTATCCTCTGGCTGCCGTTTGCACCCTGTTGAGTCCATGGGTGGCGTTTCCGCAGGCGGCGGGCGATGCCTGGATTCTATGGCTCGTGCTGGTGATCGTCGCCGCCGCGGCTCCCGCCGTCTGGAAACAGAGCCCCAAGGCGGCTGGGGCGGGAGCGGCGGCGCAGATCGTCACTGTGATCTGGGTCGGGATTGGATTGGGCGCGCTGGTGGCATTGCGGGGCTTGGGATCGGTTACCGGGTACCGATGGCTACTTTTTCTGTTTGCCAATCTCTGGATCGGCGACACCGCCGCCTATTTGTTCGGCGTCTGGCTGGGTAAGACAAAGTTGTCCCCGGCGATCTCACCCAATAAGACAGTGGTCGGGGCCGTGACGCAGGTGCTCACATCGCTTCTGCTGGGCTTGGTCTTCGTCGCCGGACGGTGGATCGATGCCCCGGCGCTCTTGCTTCTCTTGGCGTCATTGGCCATCGCGGTCATCGGTCAAATCGGCGATCTGGCGGAGTCGATCTTGAAACGCATCGCCGGTCAGAAGGATTCGGGGACGATCCTCCCCGGCCATGGCGGCATTCTGGACCGGTTCGATTCGACACTTCTGGCGGCACCGACATTGTGGGCCATGATTCGTCTGTGGAGCCCGTGACCGATCCGCCAATGGCGTCATCGCCGGCAACGTTTCCCATAATCGTCCGTGGGCGCCGTACACCTCTGGATTATCTGTTTTTTCTGCGCCCCGTTCTGTTGGTGCCGGTGTGGACGATTGCGCTCTTGGGCACGGTCGCAGCAAGCCCGCATGCGCCTTTGGGCGCTGGGCGTTGGTTGATCCTGTTCTCGCAGTTGTCATGCCTGGCGGGAGGCATTTACACGTTCAATCAGATCTGCGACGTCGAATCGGATCGCTTGAACCGGAAGCTGCACTTTCTGGCCGCCGGAATCATCTCGCCACGGGCGGCGTGGGTTTTCACGGTCGCCTTGGACTGTGCCGCCCTCGTGGGTGCCGCGTGCTTGGCCCGCCGGTATTTCGCTCTGACCATCCTGTCCATTGGACTCGGCATCGTCTACTCTGCCGGTCGTAAACCATGGAAGAATCGCCCCGGGCTGGCGCTGGGGGCCAACGCTCTGGGGCATGGTGCATGTGTGCATCTATTGGGAATACTCGCCGTCACCTCGTCTCTCACGCTGCCGTGGACGCTCACGCTGGGTTATGCGTTGGCCGTCGGCGCGGTTTACCTGGCGACCACGGTACCGGACATGCCGGGGGATCGGGCCACGGGGAAAATCACACTGGCCGTATGTTGGGGCGGTCAAAGAGCCATGCTGCTGGCAACGTTGTTGGTGCTCGGAGCCATCGCGTGCGCGGGTGTCGGGCGTGACTGGTACCTGGCTGGCGCGTCATTTGTGTCGTTGCCGTTTTTCACCGGTCAATAGCCGCCGCTGTCGTTTTTCCTTTCTATCTGATCCCGCTCTCTGTCGGATTCCTCGCCACCCGTCTTTTTTTTCACTGGCGCTTCGGAATGGCCTACCCCACCTTGAACACGGGGAAGTAGGAAGGGGGCAGGACATGTTTTTCCGCAGAAACAAGAAGACCGCCGTCAGGAGCGCCAGTTTTGCGCGCACCGTAAACGTCACATCCGCCATCATCGTCACCGGGATTTTCGCCTCATGTTCACCGTATCCGATTTATAACGCCTCATCGCCGCCGCACCCGACTCCGAACGGGGACAGCACGGGCGCATCAGCAAAGGTGGAAAGGTCAAGGCGCGGGCCAGCCCTCACCGATGACAGCCGCCAACCGGCCGCCCAAGCCACCACGATCGACGAGCGGCTGTTCAAACGCGTCGTGGAGGGATACCTCGGTGTCCCCTATGCGCGCGGCGGTTCCGACAGCGCCGGGATGGACTGCTCGAATCTGGTCAGTGTCCTCTTCCGCGACTATTCCGGCACCAGTCTGCCCCCTTCCACAC
The DNA here is from genome assembly GCA_016199865.1 of Candidatus Zixiibacteriota bacterium. Classification (GTDB taxonomy): domain Bacteria; phylum Zixibacteria; class MSB-5A5; order WJJR01; family WJJR01; genus JACQFV01. Next base: position 9,323 of record JACQFV010000053.1, read on the forward strand.
GGGCACTCTGGCATTTGCCCCGCGAAGTGTCCCGGGAGGAACTGGCCGTCGGCGATCTGGTGTTTTTT
>JACQFV010000072.1 GCA_016199865.1 Candidatus Zixiibacteriota bacterium
GGCGTGATCTTCGCCTGCACGTCCGGGACAAACCATCCGCCGACACGGACGTTCACGAAGTCGGCCCGACCGAAGGTCACAGTCGAGCCCTCCAGCCGTACCTCTTCGACCGGGGCATTGGCTTCGCCGATCAGGACCGCGGTGCCGCCGGAGCGGGCCACGATCTGACGGTCGCGTTTGTCCGCTTCCACCCGTTCCTTCTGCTTCCGAGTGTTCAGCGTCATCGTCCCGTCGAGATCGGACAGTTTGGTGTCGTGCGCGCAATTGGGATGAAAGACGAGCGTGTACTTCCCGATGGCGATGACGTCCTCGTCCTGGAGGATCTCTTCTTCGACGCGCCGGTTGTTGACGAAGGTGCCGTTGAGCGATTCGTTGTCGATGATCACCGCGTTCTGCGGGTTGATCTCGATCATCGCGTGCTTGCGCGACACGCCGCGGTTGTCCAGCACGATGTCGTTGTCGGAATTGCGGCCGATCGAGATGCGGCGCTTCTCCGTGATCACGCGTTCGATGACCTTGTCCTCGTACCGGATGACGATCTCGGTCATACTCTCCTCCGCCGGCCAGTCACGCCCATGCTTACTGTGGACCGCCCTGACGGCCAGAGGCCCCAGGCGGCCGATCTGTTTATTCCCGTGACCCCTGAGTCCGCGTCGTTGCCGGAGGGGCCATCGATACCTATATTTTCGTCATGTGGATCGGAAACTTGACGATCACGGGCAAAGCGCTTCTGGCGCCGATGGCGGGTATCACCGACGTCGTCTTCCGGCGCATCTGCCGACGGTTTGGCGCCGCGGTGGTCTATTCTGAGTTCCTATCGACCGATGGCCTGATTTACAATACGCTGAACCAGGAGCACAAGCTGGCCATGGCCGATGACGAGCATCCCGTTGCCTTCCAACTGTTTGGGGCCAGAACCCAGACATTTGGTCAGGCGGCGCGGATGCTGGCTTCCTATCAGCCCGACTTGATTGACCTGAACTTTGGCTGCCCGGTGAAAAAGGTGGTCGGAAAGAATGGCGGGGCGGCCATCCTCAAAGACCTCGATCTGCTCGAAAGCATCGTGCGCGAAACAGTCGACTCGGTGCCCTTACCCGTTACGGTCAAGATGCGCGCCGGGTGGGACCGGCACAATCTGGTCTACCATGAGGCGGCAGCTCGTGCAATCAATGCCGGGGCGCGGGCCATCACGCTGCATGCGCGCACCCGCGCCGACGGCGCCTGGGGGGCGGAGTATGGCAGCGCGGCGGATTGGTCGTATATCGCCGACCTGCGGCGCACCGTGACGACCGTGCCGCTCATCGGCAACGGTGACATCACATCCCCCGAGACGGCCGCGGCGATGCTGGCCCAGACGGGATGCGATGCCGTCATGGTGGGCCGCGCCGCTTTGGGCCGTCCGTGGATTTTCGCCGAGATCAACCACTTCCTTGAATTGGGCGAACGGCTGCCGCCGCCGGCCTTGGCCGATCGACTCTGTGTGGCCTGGGAACATCTGCGGCAGAAAGTCGAAACCTCACCGGATACCCCCGCTGTGGCCGTGCGCGGCATGCGCAAACAACTGGCGGAGTATCTCAGAGGGCTTCCGTACACGCATGAGCTAAAGGCGCATCTTATGAGGGTGGAGACGGTTGGTCAGATACGCATGCTCTTGTCTGAGTATCTCGACGCCCAGCGGGACTTGTCCGAGGCCCCGGGTGATGACTGGCTCTCTGATTTCATGCCTCTGGAACGAGACTGGATGAGTCACGCACCCACGGCGGTGGCCTGCTGATGCGTGTCCTCTGCTTCGATGGCCAGGCGGGGGCTGCCGGGGACATGATCCTGGCGGCGTTGATCGATTTAGGAATTGATCCGACCCGTCTCAGTGATGCCATCCGGAGTATTGTCCCGGCAACGTTCGAGATTGAAGTCGAATCGGCCCGGATCAATGGGATTGCCGCCAAACGGGTCCATGTTCGCGTGATGGAAGAAGTCAAGCATCGGTCCTTAGGTGAAGTTCTGGCGCTTCTGGATCGGGGCGATCTTTCCACGGCGGTTCGCGATCGTTCGGCCTCGGTATTTCGTCGGTTGGCGTCGGCCGAAGCGCGGATTCACTCGTCGACACCGGAGAAAGTTCATTTCCATGAGGTCGGAGCCAACGATGCCGTAATCGACGTCGCGGGGTCGATCTGGGCCATGGCCGAACTGGGCATCGAACAAGTCTTCTGCGAGCCGTTGGTGCTCGGTTCAGGGGTTGGCCGATCGGCGCATGGCCCGATCAATTACCCGGCGCCGGCCGTGTTGGAGATTCTAAAGGGACGGCCGGTGCATTATGTGGCCGATCTTGGCGAGACAACGACCCCGACCGGCGCAGCCATTCTCGCCGAAGTCGCCCAGTTTACGACGACGCTGCTTCTGACTCCGGAACGGACCGGCTACGGCGCCGGAACCAAGACGCTGGCCGACCGTCCCAACGTCCTTCGGGCGACTATCGGCACCCTGACCGATGGATTCGACAGTGATCTTTTGTGGGTCGTGGCCAGCGACATCGACAACACGCGCCCCGAGGTCTTCGACTGGCTCACGGAAAAGCTGCGGGCGGCCGGGGCCGTCGACGTGGTCATTCTCGACGTGGGGATGAAGAAGAATCGCCGGGGTGTACGCGTCGAAGCGCTCTGCCCAGCCGAGCAACGCCAGGCTATCGCGGAAGCCATTCTCGCTGAGACCGGCTCACTCGGTGTGCGCTGGTGGCCAGTGTGCCGCACCAAGATGAAAAGGCACGTCGAGACGATTTCGACTCCGTGGGGACCGATCCGACTCAAGGTGGCCGAGACCTCCCATGGTCCGCGCGCCGTGGCCGAATATGACGACTGCCGCGCCGCCGCCGCCCAGAGCGGGCAACCATTGGCGTCGATCTTTCAAACCGTCGAACGATTGTTCCGGGATCAACAGTCCGGGAACATTGGACTTTCGTTGAAAGGATAGCGATGGCCGGACAATCGATCTGGGTTTTTGCGCAGCAGCGAAACGGAATCATGGCCCGTACCGCCTATGAACTGCTGGCCGTGGCGCGCCAACTGCTGGAGCCGGATTCGGGCGCCATCACCGCCGTTCTCTTCGGCCACGGGGTTGGCGGCTCCGCCGCCGAGTTGACATCGCGCGGCGCGGATCGCGCCCTGGTGGCTGATGATCCCTCGCTGGCTCATTTTGTCGATGACCAGTACGCAGATTTACTCCGCCAATGGATATCCAACGAACGACCGGACATCCTCTTGGGAAGCGCGAGTCTGTATGGTCGGGCGCTTTTCTCGCGGCTGGCGGCGATCCTCGATCGCGGTCTGGTGGCGGATGCCGGATCGCTGTCGCTCCACGAGGGGCGTCTGCGCGTGATCAAGGCGACCTACGGCGGCAAAGCTTTCACGGAATATGAATTCTCCGAAACCAAGCCCTGGCTGGTGACACTGCGACCGAAGTCGCACGAAGAAGCACGTCCCGGATCGAGTCGGGGCTCCGTCGAAATGCGCGCCGTGGACGGGCTGGGCCCGGCGCAGCTTCGTGTGGTGGCAGCCGAGACCGTCGCTGCAGGCACGGTAAGCTTGACTGAGGCCGACATCATCGTCTCCGGCGGCCGGGGCCTCCGGGGTCCGGAGAATTACCATCTCGTGGAGGATCTGGCGCGTGTCTTGGGGGCTGCCGCCGGGGCTTCGCGTGCCATCGTCGATGCCGGCTGGGTGCCGTACGACCAACAGGTCGGACAGACCGGCAAAACGGTCAATCCCAAACTCTACATTGCCTGCGGCATTTCCGGCGCCATCCAGCATCTGGTGGGGATGCAGTCGGCGCGGGTGATCGTGGCCATCAACAAGGACCCGGACGCGCCGATTTTGCAGATCGCCAGTTACGGCATCGTCGGCGACGTCTTCGCCTACCTCCCGGAGATCACGCGCGTCTTCAAGGAAAAGTTGGGGGCATAAAGACATCGGACCGGCACGAATTCGAGTCGCCGTCTGTGATCTCGGCACATTCTCGGGCCTGATCCTCGTGGCCGAAATCCGGGGTTCGCGGTTGCACCGGCTCGTCGAAGAGGCGCATGCCGTGGACCTTGCCAACGCGGATCCCTCCCGACGCGTGATTTCTCGTGCGGCTATCCGGCGCGCCGTCGCCGTCGTGCGGCGATTCAACCAAGAAGTGCGTGAGTTAGAGTGCGGCGCGGGCGTTGTGGTCTGTACAGCGGCGGTGAGGCATGCGAACAATCGCAGCGCCGTGCTGCGGGCGCTGCGAAAGCCGAGCGCCTGTCGTGTGCGCGTACTGTCGGCGCGGCAGGAGGGCCTCTTGACGGCGGCCGGAGTCATGACCGGGCTTCCCGCCAGTCGGCGGCAGCGACTGGTCGTCGACCTCGGCGGGGGATCGACGGAATTGATCGATCCGCGCACCGACCGGGTCGTCAGCATCCCCTGCGGCGCCGCCTTGGCCACGAGCCGGTGGTTGAAAGGGCGGCCCAGATTAAGAGATCACCGTACGGACTATTACCGCCAAAGGGCATCCATCTCGATGGACTCAGTCGGCGTGCGTTCCCGCACCGGGCCCGGGGTCATCGGGGTCGGCGGCACAATCACGACCCTCGCCGCCATCCATGCCGGATTGCGCGAGTTTGATTCCGAACGCATCGACGGCAGGACTCTGGATGCCGACTGGATCGGGAAGACCGCAGATAGATTCGCCCGGATGGATCGGGGTTTGTTGGAAAAACTGATTCCCTATGACCCCCGGCGCGCCCGTGTCCTGACCGCCGGGACCTTCCTTTGGGAGGCCGTATTGAAACGGCTGGGCGTCACGCGTGTAAGAGTATCCGTGCGCGGGCTTCGATGGGGCGCCGCCCAGGAACTGGCCCTGCGAGCGGGCACACGACTTGATTCTTCACGGCGAATAGAATCCCCTTGACCGGGGCTCCGCCAGAGCCGACATTCGCACGCAACGAGACGCATCGAGAGCCAATCATCCAGCCCATCTGAGTGATTCCGAACCTGACGGCGTTCACAATGACCCACCGAACGGACGTTCGCTGTCGCGAGACCGGCCCATGCCGGCGTCAGGTGGGACCTGTCGTCCTGCTGGCCTTGGTGTTCGGAGTTTCCGGTTTTGGGGCTCAGGCCGTCCTTGCTGCAACGCCGCGGCAATGGTCGTTGGCCGGCGATCACCTTCCGCTCGGGGTCGCGTCAAGGACTGACACGGTTCCCGGGTCGAACAACATCGTCGATTTCGTCTTCTCATCTCCGAGCGTATGGGCGGGGACGGCCTCTGGAGTCAGCCGCGCCGACCTTCCCAATAATTTATGGACCTTGTCTCCCTCCGCCATCGGCTGGACCACCTACACGAAAGAGGATGGGCTCGGCAGTAACGAGATTCCCGCACTGGGAGTTTTCCCCAGTGGTGTCTGGGCCGCCACCAGTCATGCCGAAGTCCGTGCGGACCGGCTGGTGCGATTCGGGGACGGCATCTTTCAATTCGACGCCGGGACCGGGCATTGGATCGATCGGTCGCCGGCCGATCGGCAGGCCTCCGGGCCCTTCATGGTGGCCTACGATCTGGCGGAATTTCGCGGCGCCGTTCTGGCCGCCTGTTTTGCCGGCGGGCTGGTGATGACCACCGATGGCGGGACGACATGGAAAAACATCTATCCGGACGGCACCGCCAAGAATGACTTTGAGACCAAGCAGTTTCTCGACTTGAACAACCGTTTGTTTTCGGTTGTTGTCGATCCGGCCGTCCCCGAATCGGTCGCGGTGTATGCCGGGACGGCATATGGGATCAATAAGTACATCTACCTCAACGATACCCTCAAGATGACGGGGTACCGTGCGGCCGCCTTGGCGGTCGATGGCGCGCGCCTGTATGCCGCGACGGAAAGCGGCCTGTCGCGGACGCCCGACCGCGGCAGTTCGTGGAAGTCCTACTATCCGTCACGCGCGTTCCCGACCTCCGATCGGATCACGGCGGTGATGGCGCGAGGCGATTCGATCTACTACGGCGTTGCCTCCGCCGACGGAACCGCGGGCAATGGGATCGTCTACTCTCTGGACAACGGCCACACCTGGCACTGGTCGCAGCCAGTTGAAGCGACGGGACCGGGACGGCAGGTCGCTGCGATCGTGCTGGCGGCGGGAATGGTCTTCGCCGCCTGCGAGGATGGCGGGTTCATCAGCTCGGCAAACCTCGGCTTATCGTGGGATCCGGTCTTCGTCGATCAGCCCGCCCATGCGCTCCTCGTGGTGCAGACGA
>JACQFV010000073.1 GCA_016199865.1 Candidatus Zixiibacteriota bacterium
ATCGCCGGCAACGACGACGCGATCAAATCGATTCGCCTTCTGACGGCGGCCATTTCCTCGTCGATTCTCGCCGGCACGGGGAGTCGCGACAAGGGCGATGGGGCGATTGGCGGAAATGGCGGCGGCCCGGCAGCCGGAGAAACGGACGAAGTGGCCTGGAGTCCGGCGCCGACCGAAGTAGAGAAGGACTGACCCCGCCTGAGTGAGGGCGGCTGCTAGAGAGTAATCAGGAAGGGTATCGATGGCCGTATCGGCTCAAGATGTCATGGCGCTGCGGGAACGTACCGGCGCCGGGATGATGGAATGCAAGAAGGCGCTGACCGAAACCGGCGGCGATCCCGAGCGCGCGATCTCCTACCTGCGCGAAAAAGGGCTGGCGAAGGCGGCCGGCAAGGCCGGACGCGCCGCCAAAGAGGGGCTGATTTACACCTACATCCACCCCGGCGACAAACTCGGGGTCATGGTGGAGATCAATTGCGAGACCGACTTCGTGGCCCGCACCGACGAGTTTCGCCAGTTGGCCAAGGACGTCGCCATGCAGGTGGCGGCTTCCAACCCCACGGCCGTCCGGCGCGAAGAACTGGACCCGGCGTTGATCGAATCGGAGCGTCAGATCTACCGGACGCAGGTGATCAACGAGGGCAAACCCGAGAAAATCATCGACAAGATCGTCGACGGCAAGCTGGAGAAGTTCTTTGCCGAGGCCTGCCTCATGGAGCAGGCGTTTGTCAAGCAGCCCGAAAGCACGGTCGGTGGTATTGTGCAGCAGATGATCAGCCGCTTGGGCGAAAACATCATCGTGAAGCGCTTCGTCCGTTTTCGTCTGGGTGAATCGTAAGCCGCTCGGATACTCCCATGACTGATGGTGGCGCCGCTCCCGGCGTTTCCCATCGCCCTCCGGATCAACCCTACCGACGGGTCTTGATCAAGATTTCCGGCGAAATCCTGGCCGGCCAACGGGGCTGGGGGATCGACCTCGACGTCTTGTCATCTCTCTCTCTACAAGTCAAGTCCGTCCTCGATCTACCGGTCCAGGCGGCCTTGGTCGTGGGAGGCGGCAACATTTACCGCGGCGTGGCGAGCGCCGCCTTGGGGATGGATCGCGCCACCGCGGATCAGATGGGGATGCTGGGAACCGTCATCAACGCTCTGGCCATGCAGGATTCTCTCGAACGTCTCGGCGTGCGCACGCGGGTCATGAGCGCCGTGGCGATGGCCTCTCTGGCCGAGCCCTACATCCGAAGGCGGGCGGTTCGGCATCTGGAAAAAGGGCGTGTCATCATTCTGGCCGCGGGCACCGGGCACCCATATTTCACCACCGACACGGCGGCGGCCCTGCGGGCGCTCGAAATCCGCGCCGACGTGATCTTGAAAGGAACCAAGGTCGACGGTATTTACTCGGCCGACCCGGTCCACGACAAGACGGCCACACGGTTTGAATCTCTGACCTTTGCCGATGCCCTGCAACGCCGGTTGAAGGTGATGGATGCCACGGCTCTCTCCCTGTGCATGGACAACGACATACCGGTCATCGTCTTCGACCTCCTGTGCGAGGGGAATCTTCTCCGCGTCGTCAAGGGCGAGCCCATCGGGACCATCGTGACGACCGGTCCCGCCCGGTAAGCGGCAGATATTCGACCTGCCGCACCTCGTTAGCGGCTCTGACATCGTCAGAAGGGGCATTTTGCCTTGCCCGGACGCAATCGGGCCGCATAGATTCCATGCTTGATAAGACCGGCGCGGCGATCGCGCCTGAGTGTACAAGGAGAGGATGATGGCGATGGCTGGTTCCGCCGAAGGCATCAAGTCAGGTTCCCGCGAACGCATGCAGAAGGCCGTGGCGGCCACGCGTCACGAGCTGGCTACGATTCGCACCGGGAAGGCCAGCGTGGCGCTGTTGGACTCAGTCCGGGTGACGTATTATGGCAATCCCGTCCCCTTAAATCAGGTGGCGTCGATTTCCGCCCCCGAGCCGCGGCTCCTCCTTGTGCAACCCTGGGAAAAACCCATGGTGCCGGAGATCATCAAGTCGATCCAGAAAGCGGAGCTGGGGCTCAATCCCGTCCCGGAGGGAAACTTGATCCGCTTGCCGATTCCGCCCCTCAACGAGGAGCGTCGGCGTGATCTGGTGAAACTGGTGAAGAAGCACGCCGAGGAAGGGCGAATCGCGATCCGCAATATTCGCCGTGACGCCAACGATCATCTCAAGAAGGCCGAAAAGGATAAAGAACTCTCCGAGGACGACCACCACCGCACGTCCGATGAGATCCAGAAGTTCACCGATTCGTTCATCGCCGAGGTCGACAAGCTCGTAACCGCCAAGGAAGCGGAAATCATGGAAGTATGAAGGGAATGCTCAGGCGAGCCGTCGCGTCTCTACCCCGACCGGCACGGGCAGCCGAGTCCGAGACCGGGTTGTTGGAACGGATATTATCCAGTTCCCAGCCGCCGCCACGGCACGTGGCGATCATCATGGACGGCAACGGCCGTTGGGCCGAACGGCGCGGTCTGCCTCGTTCCGTCGGACACCGTTCCGGCGTGGCCGCGGTCAAGCGCGTGGTGATGGCCGCCGACGAGGCCAAGATCGAAGCCCTGACTCTGTTCGCTTTTTCAGTCGAGAATTGGGGGAGGCCGAAGCGCGAAATCTCGGCGATCATGCGGCTCTTGTACGAGACGACCAAGCGGGAATTGCGGGAATTGGCCGACAACAATGTGCGCGTGATCACAACCGGCGACGTCGATGCCCTGCCCACCACGCGCCGCGAGGCGGTATTGGAGTCGATCGAGCGCACCCGTCACAACACGGGCTTGGTATTGAATCTGGCGCTCAACTATAGCGGTCGAGCCGAGATTTTGGGGGCGGTTCGACAGATTGCCGGCAAAGTTCAAGACGGCTCCCTCCGCCTGGAGGATATCGACGAGGCCGTTTTCACCCGTCATCTGCAGACCAACGGCCTGCCCGACCCGGACCTGTTGATCCGCACCTCCGGCGAGTGGCGGCTGTCGAATTTTCTCCTCTGGCAGACGTCGTACACCGAATTGTACATCACCGATACACTCTGGCCGGACTTCAGCCGCGCCGACTTGTTTGAGGCCGTCCTCGAGTATCAGTCGCGGGAACGACGCTTCGGGCGGGTGGTGAAGTCGCGCCCCTCCTGACCGTGCCGTCTCTGTCTCGCGTTGCCCTGTTGCCGTTCGGGTCGCGGGGTTCTATCATCGCCCCTGATGCCGTCCCGCCGAATCCCAGACCTCTTCCGTGGCGCGGTCATCACGATTGATGGTCCCGCCGGTTCCGGGAAATCCACTACCGCTCGTCTTCTGGCGGCCCGCCTCGGCTTTGAGTATGTGGACACCGGCGCCATGTACCGCGCCGTGACACTTCTGGCCGATCGTCTCGGCACAGATTTGGACCGCGAACCCGACTTAGAAGCAGTTCTGAAGGAGATGGAAGGCCGTTTTCGCACTGCCCAGGGCGACGGCGGCATGCGAGTCTACCTCGGAGGCGAAGATGTCACCGACCAGATCCGAACGCCGCGCATTGATCGACTCGTATCGGCGGTGTCCGCGCACCCGGCTGTGCGCGCCTTCCTCGTGAAATGGCAGAGGCAACGTGCCGCCGCCGGAAACGTAGTGCTGGAGGGACGCGACACCGGCACCGTCGTCTGCCCCGGTGGGGACGCGAAAATCTACTTGGAGGCCTCGTTGGGCGAACGCGCCCGGCGCCGGATTCGCGAACGTGGCGAGAGCGATGACGCTCGGCCACTGGCGCAGGAAGAAGACAATCTCCAGAGGCGGGATCGCGCCGATTCCGGACGGGCTCATGGTCCCCTACGCCAGGCCGCCGATGCCATCGTCATCGACACGTCAACGCTCTCGATCGAAGAGCAGGTCGAAGCCGTCTTCCGCGCCTGCGAGAATCGCCTACGCGCCAAACGCGGTGACGGATGATCTCCGTTCTCTCGTAGCGTGAACCATGCGCCTCTGGTACCGATTCATTCTCACGATTGCGCGCGTCGCGTATTTCGTTTTGTGGCGACCGCGGTATGTCGGACGTCAGAACCTGCCGGATGGCCCCTTCCTCCTCTGCCCCAACCACCGTTCCTGGTTCGATCCGCCGCTCATGGCATTGTTGGTCCCGCGCGAGATCGGCTTTCTGGCCAAGACCGAGCTCTTTAAGAATTGCGCCTTCCGCTGGTTGATCTGGTCGGTGAACGCCCGTCCGATCCAGCGCGGGGGCATCGACCGGGCTTCCGTCGATCACGTTCTGGGAATTCTCCAATCTGGCCGGCCCATGCTCGTGTTTCCCGAAGGGACGCGCTCGCGCTCAGGGCAGATGCAGCCCCCCCGCCCCGGCGTCGGGCGATTAGCCCGTCTGGCAGCGGTTCCGGTGGTGCCCGTTAACATCACCGGAAGTTTTCATCTTGGCCGTGTCCCCTTCCGTTGGGGGCGGCTGATTGTCACTGTCGGCGAGCCCATGTCGGCGCAGGAGGCATTGTCGTATGCCGATGACAAGTCCGGCTATCGTGCCCTGAGCCAGAGGATCATGCGTCGCATCTGCGATCTGAGCGATGATCCCGGCCGGGACTGGGCCTCGTCCCAGACGCATAGCGGGCATCCCGAGCCCGATTCTCCGGCCGCCGAAACCCTCTAAAAAGGGCTTGGCAAACCAGGGACGATCCGGCTACTTACAGGGCTTTTTGCCTCGGGCAACAAAGCCGCCCGTAAGGGCGAATGCTGATCGTGATCGGGAGGATACAGTCCAGTGACCGGTACTACCAAATCGCCCACAAAGTCCACCGAACCCAAATCACCCGCAATACCGACCACCAAGAGCGCCCGCACGGCGAAATCCGTCGCGCCGGTGGCCGTTCGCCCCAAGAAGAAAGTCGGCGAGGTCAAGACCGAAGGGCTGGCCCGCTCCGCCGGAGCCCGCAAGACAAAATCCGTCCGGCGCGCCGAGCAGGTTGCCGACATGACCCCGGTGGCCGTGGCGGCGGCGGTTGCCGTCAAAGAGCAGATTTACGCCCCCGACCTCGATGACAAGGAGTTCACCGCCGAGGACGATCAACGCCTGGCGGCCATGTACGAAGAGACGATCTCGGAGATCAAAGAAGGGGAGATCGTCCGCGGACGGGTTCAGGCGATCGGCCGCGACATGGTCATCGTCGACGTCGGCTTCAAGTCCGAGGGCGCCATTCCCATCACCGAGTTCACCGATCCGCAGAACGTCAAGGTCGGCGATGAAGTCGAGGTCTTTCTCGACGCCGTCGAAGACCAGGAGGGGCAGCTGGTCCTCTCCAAGTCGAAGGCCGACTTTCTGCGCGTCTGGGACAACATCCGCGCCACGCACGAGCAGGGATCGCTGGTCGACGGCCGCATCGTCCGCCGGATCAAAGGCGGGCTCGTGGTCGATCTGTTTGGCGTCGAGGCCTTCCTGCCCGGCTCCCAAGTCGCGCTCCGGCAGGTGCCCGATTTCGATTCGTTGATCGGCCAGTCCTTGCCGATGAAAATCATCAAATTGAACAAAACCCGCCGCAACATCGTCGTGTCGCGCCGGGTCGTGCTCGAACAGGAACGCGACGATCTGCGCGGCCGGATTTTGAATGAAATCGTCACCGGCCAAATCCGCCGCGGCAAGGTGAAAAACATCACCGACTTCGGCGTCTTCATCGATCTGGGCGGCGTCGACGGCTTGCTGCACATCACGGACATGTCGTGGGGACGCATCCGCCACCCCTCCGAGTTGGTGGCCGTCGGCGATGAAATCGACATCAAGATTCTCGACTTCGACGGCAAGTCGCACCGCATCTCCTTGGGCCTAAAACAACTGAGCCCGCATCCCTGGGAAAACGTCGAATCGAAGTATCCGATCGGCGCCCGCGTCACCGGCCGGGTCGTGTCGATCACCGATTACGGCGCCTTCGTCGAACTCGAACGCGGCGTCGAGGGGCTGGTGCACATCTCCGAGATGTCCTGGACCCACCACGTCCGCCATCCCTCCAAAATCGTGCAGATCGGCGACACGATCGAGGCCCTGGTGCTCAATGTCGATCGCGAGCATCAGAAAATCTCCCTGGGCATCAAGCAACTGGAGCCCGACCCCTGGTCGACGGTGGAGCAGCGCTATCCGGTCGCCTCGCGGCATGAGGGGCGTGTCCGCAATCTGACCGCCTTCGGGGCCTTTGTCGAATTGGAAGACGGCATCGACGGGCTCGTGCACATTTCCGATCTGTCCTGGACCCGCCGTGTGCAGCATCCCTCGGAGATCATGAAAAAGGGAGACAAGGTCCCGGTGGTCGTGCTCAACATCGACGTGGAGAACCGCAAGATTTCGTTGGGGCACAAACAGGTCATCGAAGATCCGTGGCCGCACTACCATGAACGGTTCCGGGTCGGCAACGAAATGCAGGGCAAGGTCGTGCGCATGTTGGAGCGCGGCGTCGTGGTCGACATCGACAATGAAGTCGAGGGATTTGTCCCGTTAAACGCCATGGGGAAAAAGGATCTCGACAAGCCCGAGTCCGCCTTCACCGTCGGCGACATGCTCAACCTGCGCGTGATCGAATTCGACCCGACCAACCGCCGCATCGTCCTCTCAGTCGATGCCTTCTACAAGGATAAGGACCGCGCCGATTTCGAGCAGTTCCTGGCGGCCCATCCGACCCGCGCGACAACTGTGGCCGAGGCCGCCGGGGTGGAAACAGCCCCGCCTGCCGCCGCCTCCGAGGACGCGGGAGAATCAACCGCGACAGTGTCGGAGAGTGCCGCCGACATCGGCGCTCCGGACCAGATTGAGCCCTTGCCCTGATCCTCTTATACCCCGAAATGTAGTTGAGCAGACGGGCGGTGGGATTCCCACCGCCCGGCTTGTTCTCTTACCTCCGGCTGATCGCGTAACAAAAAACACAAAGTCGGTGGACATGGGGCCGATTCTGGCCCTGAGCGACCGGGTCATCTTCTTATGGCACAGCGTCGTAATCAAAGTCGATGCGACGGGGGAAACGCGTTGGAACCCGGCGTGGGATCAGTTGTTATAATGCAGTGAGAGCACAACTGCGGGACGAAACCACCTCCTTGTCCCGCTTCCACAAAGTCCCCGGGTGCTGCAGAGCGCCCGGGGATTCCTCCACGTGGTCCGCGCCGGGCATTTCGTCTATTTCGGAAGCGTCACTGTCCCCGAAACTTCAGCCGGTTCCCGTACTCGGCGATCATTTCGTCGCGAATCTGCTGACCCCCCTTGCCGGCCGCCAATTCCTTCTTCACTTTGTCCTTGATGCCGTGGGCAACGCTGCAATGGCAGCCCAACAGCGACGCTTGCACCGTATCCGTGTTGGGGCAACGGAACCCGGCGAGTATCCATTCATCTTTGGCGTCAAGGGCATAGGGGCAGAACGTTTCGCCGTTATTCGCCGTGGCCAGGTTGGCGGCCTGCACCGCCACGCCGACCTGGGAATGCTGGCCGATCCAATACCCGCCGATGAACCCGACCAATACGCCGACTAAGGCCATCAGCACGACGTTGACCGAACCGGATTTCTGACCGTTCATTGTGAATCCTCCTTAGTTATCGATCTGATCGAACATGACTGACTTTCCCATGCCGGGCAAGGGGGCTCTTACCCCTGTTCGCCGTGTGAATGTCCTGATCTGTAGGGTGGGCTCGGCCCACCTCTTCTATTCCTCCGTCCAAGAATGGTGCGTGCAGAGCACACACCCGTCGATTCTACGAGTCTCGGTCACCGGAATCAAAGGGATGCGCGCTCAACTTCCCTTGTGCAATTGCGCGCCGTATTGTGTCTCCAGTTCGGCGCGGATTTCGTTGCCGTTTTTCCCCTCGCCCAACTCCTGCTTGACATGATCCTTGATCTGGTTGGCCATGTCGCAATGACATTCGAGCAATTGATCCTGACAGATCGGCGCCGGGCAGGTGAAATTGGCGATGATATACTCATCGAACGGGGTCAAGGCATGTGGGTCGGGCATGCTCGTGGTGATCGTGGTGGCCGTGATCGGCCCGCGTCGGCTGTACAGGTATCCACCCACCAGTCCGATCAGCAAACTCAACAGCAAGACGAGTCCGGTGTTGACCGAATCCGATCGTTTGGCAGCCGTGTCAGTCATCCCGTGCACTCCCGCTCAGGGCGTTTTCGCCGGCGCGGCATTGTCCGTCTGCGCTTGCGCCGGTGGATAGTTCAGTTGACCCATCAGACGATATTCCCACTGGCTGATGGCATTCTGGACTGGATTGGGGATCATCGCCGTGTATCCCATCGTCTTGCGTTCGAACACGTGCGAATTGCCAAAGGCGATCACCTGACCTTCGCCAAACTTGATATGCGCGCAACTGACCGAACTGTCACTCGCGGTCAGCAAGGGCTCACCGCCAATCACCCGCCCGCTGCCCTGCCAGAGCACCGCCTGAACGTCGCTGGTCATGTCGGGCATCAGTTTGGCGGGAGCGGAAATCGGCCGCATGTCGAATGACAGCCCGAACTGGGCCATCACGGACGCGGACGTCGACTGTCTGTTGGCGGGATCATCGAAGACATACAACGTCCCGCCATGCGAGACAAAGTCCCGCAACGCGCTCAGTTCCTCCGCCGTGAAGGGTGTTCCCGGATCGATCAATATCTGGCCGCCCGGTTGCGCCAGTGCATCCTGGAGCGTGGGGAATTTGCGCGGCACCACCCCCACACGCGACGCCCACAGATAAAACGTGCTGAAATCTTTGTCGGCCTCGCGCGCCAGACGCAATTCCGGAACGAAAAACTGCGAATGAGTGCTTTCGAAATTCAACTGGGCAATCGGCGTGTGCGGCTTGGGCAGGACATAGTTGTGGCGGTTGATCGCCTCAAACAGCCGCGCCGAGCCCCCGAAGACCAGGCAGCCGACCGCAGCCATCCAGATCCACCCTTCGACCCCCAGCGAGGCGGCCGCCACCGCGCCAAACAGAAGCGCAACGGCCGCAAACAGGATTGTCAGCACCCGCCAGTAGGGGAAGGGGTCAAAGCGATTCACATAGTCGGCCAGCCCCAGCGCCAATTCGGGTTTGCCGGGGATGAACATGAAGAAGTTGGACCACAAGGTCGAATCCGGAAAGGCCACGATGCGCCCCTTGCCGCAACGCAACGACAAACTTAACAGAAACAGTCCGAACCGGTATCCCGTGTGCCCCGATCGTTCCGGGAAAAAATTGCGCTGCGTGTAATCGGCCGGCAGGGTTTTTAGCTCCATGCCGGTGATGATCGAGCGCGCTGATAGATCGGCCCAGATGCTGCAGGGGCCGCCGAACAGGAAGTCCGGTGGCATATTCTGGCGAATCGGATGAGGCAGAATTTTGGGCGTGTGCTCCAGGTTGAGATCGCCCGTCTTCAATTCGTAGACGATGTCGGCGATGTAGCGCATCCCAAAGCGTGAGGCGATCGGGTTGAGGAACGTGGCGTAGCCGAAAACGTTCGTGTGCTCGCCGATCAAGATCAGGCCGCCGCCCTCCTGGACCCAGTTGTAAATCGCGTCAACTTCCTTGGGTGAGTAGGGCTGCGTCGGAACCTTGAGGAGAAGAATATCATAATTGGCCAGAAGCTGCGGCGTCAGCGAGTCGAAATGCCGCGTCACGTCGTAGTAATGCTTCCAGAAATCGGCCAACAGATAGAAATTGTACGTCGACTGCTGCCCGTACCAGACCGTGTCGAAGGGCATCTCGGTCCATTCCCAGTCGGAATGGAACTCGTCGATCAGCATGCGCCCCTGCTTCTTGACACCGGCGGGGAAGTAGCCCTCATACGCGGTCCAGGCGAACACTCCCAGCGTGATGGTGACAATCGCCAGAACCAGCCGTCTCGAGCCCGGGGGCGCCACCCCATGCGCCACGGAAGGTATCGCGGGCATCTTCCACGTCGTCATCCCCTGCAGCAGCAGCGCGACCGGCCAGGCGGTCCACGCGAAGATCGTGTTGCTCCAGTATGTGTCGGGCATGCCCCCCTGATTGTAATCCCACAGGGCGATGGCGCCATAGCGCAAGAGCGCATACATGCCGATGAAGAACGCACCGGCGGCAATCGAACGGACTCTGACCTTTCCAACAATGGCCAAGCCGATCAGCCCCATCCAGACCATGAAGAAGACCTGCAACCCCATGTTGTTCGGCGACGGGACCACCTGGTAGAGACGGTCGACCGCCAACAGGTGCAGACCGTCCTCCAGCGCCGCCGCCTGGATTCCGAAGAGCCGGAGCGCGGCGGCGATGAGCGAAGCCGGGATGGCGCAGCCGTGGCCGCGCGGGCCGAGATACACTATGAAGATATAATATCCGATCAATTGCACCATGGCTACACTGCCCACCGTCAACAGTCCGCCGGCGAGCCTGCGGCCCCAGTCGGCTCGCCCGAGGGCGACCATCGCGATGGCGCCCGCAGCGAGCAAGAGCGGGCCGAGAAACGGCAGATCGAACCACCACCAACCGAAGATCAGCAGGCCGATCGCGGCGAGCAGCACCCGTGGATGCCAGGGTCGCGCCTCGATGGGGTCGAAGAATGCCGCGGCGAGGATGAGGAAGGTCCCGATCGCGGCCAGCCACCAGAACGTGAAGGGCGACGGATCGAGATTCGGCGCCAGAAACAACCACGCCGTCGACCAGGCCACCATGCCCCAGACGTAGAGACGTTTCATGGTGTCATCGCCCGGGTCGGCGGCGGCCCCTCGGGAACCGTGGCTCCGACCGTCCGTTGCAAGAGTTCATTGAAGAAGCGGACATTGTCCATGATGACATAATCGTTCTGACCTTCGATGTTCTTGTTCAGCAGGAATTGCGAGTCGGCGATGGCAATCAATCCGCCCCTGCCGCGCCGCGCCACCTTGGCGACGGGATAGTCAAATGCCTCGATCAAGGATTCGATCCCCTCACCGTCGCCGGCCAACGGGTAGGCATCGGCCATCTTGACCGGACCGCCGAACGCCTTGCCATCGGCCTCGCCCAGAGGGATGTCCTGCACGGACAGTCCGAATCGGTCCAAGAGCCCGCGCACGGCCGGATAGGTATTCCAACCGGCATTGACCAGGACCCAGCCGCCCTGTTTGACATAATCCTCCAGCCGGTCGACTTCGTCGTTGCCATAGGGAATCGTGGGAGTGCTGATAATGTAGATCGCCGCCGAATCCGACGACAGATCCCAGGGGGATTCGGCAAAACGGGGGGAGAAGCCGTTGCGCATGAGATTGTACTGTACCCCGCCGATCGACTTGAGTTCCCATGACATGCCGTCGAAGAGCGAACCATGTCCCTCGTCGATCATCGCCTGACGGTATGGCACCGGCTTCCATTCGTGATCGGGCGCACCGGGCACGATGCTCCCGACACCGACTGATATTGCGGGCAGAAGCAACGCCGCCGCCAGTAATCCCGGACACCCCGCACCGAGAACCGCAAACAGCGTCCCCGCGCCACCCAAGAGGATGAGGAGGAGCCAATCCCGATCGCGGTCGATGAAATCATCCCACCCCCGATGAGCCAGCCAGCGGACCGAACGGTTGATGAGCGAATGCGAGCGAACCATCGTGCCGTTCTGATAGGGAGACGTGTCGCCATGCAGAATCGCCCGGCCTTTGCCCCAGTGCGCCGCGCAGGCGAGCACGACGTCGCCCAAGGGCTCCCCCGGGTCGTAGGCGAGATTGCCCAGATACGAACGGGTCTTGTTGTTCCGATCACCCGGATCGGAAAAGGCGCCGCGGCCGATGACAAAGGGCTCGCCTTTAGGTCCCGGCGTGACCGAGGCCCCCAGCCATAGTTCCGCATCCATCACCCCGCCCGAGCGTCCCGCTGGGTGATACAGAAACGATTTGGCGCTGGCCCAACTGCGCCGCAACGGCACCGCGGTGTCGAAATTGAGTTCCATGCCGCACGGCGACAAAAGATCGTTGGTCGGATCGCGGATCGCCTCCGTGCCGGTGTGATCGCCGACGATCAAGAGGCCGCCGCCCTGGTCGACGAAATCCCACACCCGTTGCCGCTCGTCGACCGGGAGTTTATCCAGCAAGTTGGCGATGAAGATCACGTCGACCGAATCGAGGATGCCGGGTGTGATGTCGCTGCGGTACACGACGTCGCCGATCTCATCCAGGAATTTGGGCAGAAAACCGAACATGCCGCCGGAACGGTCGCCGTAACGGCCGTGAATCGGAACGCCGTAGTCCAGCGTGTTCTTGTTGACGAACAGAACGCGCACGGGGCGGTCAGTGTACGATGCCGCCGTGGCGACGATGAACGCCAGCACGATGCAGATGGCCGGACCGAGCACCCAGGGTGACCGCCACTCGTTTAGGGACCATCGCGGGCTTCCCGCCGGTTTGGGCGAAGGAGCCGGAATCGTGTCGCGACTAATGAGCCACAGGACGCATGCGACAAAGAGAAAGTATACGCCCGGCATGTCCAGATGCGGCGTCAGCGACACGGGGATTGCCTTGCCGACCAGAGTTTCCAAACTCGGCGCCAGCCAGATGTAGACGATCCGCCCCGCTTCGAGAAGCGCAATCCACACGATCGCGTTCAGCCACCGGCGCGGCCGGGACACGATCGTGAATGCCAGTATCCCCGCGACACCCAGAATCAATAGATCAACGGCCGATGCCGACGGCCCCAGCCACAGCCGCACCGACATCGTCTGGGTGAGGAAGTGTGTATAGGAAAATGACCATTTCAGAAGCCAGCGATACCCGAGCGGCAACTGGAAGAACACGGTCCACCACAAAGCATACAGGGCACCGGTCAAAATCAACGGTCGCGATTGCCCGCGCATCTGGATGGGCCGGAAGAGATCGAACGCCCAGACACAAGCCGTGACGATGAGAACGGCCCAGAGCGGCTGGGCCACGCCAATCACGCCCGCCACCAGAGCCCACGTGGACCAGCGCAGAAGCGTGTTGATCCATGATCGCCACCCCGGCACGTCGGGAAACGACCGCCACAGAAGCGCCAGGAGCACGGCCGTGATCAGCTGGTAAATCGGCGCGCGAAAATCGCCAAAGGCGCGCGTCACCGACGCCAGCACCGCGAGGAAGTAGAAGATCACTGTGACTGTCCGGGAATCATCAGATGAAAACGGCCCATTGGGGGATGTTCACCGGCGTCGGGGAGACATTACGCGGCGTCTCCACCGCCGGACAATGACTTATATCCCGCCCGACCATTTTGGACGCATCTGGCACAAACAAAGCATCCGCCCCACCATAGTCAGAACGATACGCCGCCGGAAAGACTTATGGAAGCAAAAACAATAAGACCCCAGCAATATGACTCAAAGGAAAAAACTGTGCACGCCAGGCGGCCTCGCCTGGCGTTTCGCCGCCCGAGGGCGGGCGGCGTGCACCTTGTTCGCGGGTGCCGGGAGCATCATTTTGTTAGAGGGCCTCAAGGAGGAAGATCACGATCATGGAGTCAGACAGCAGTTCCCTGAATTGCCGCGAAGATTCCACGCACATGGCAGATTTGCGGAACGCGAGGCTTGCGACGGCTTACTCAATTACTTGGGCTAAGATGAACATTGATCGCAGTCATGCGCTGACCGCAATCGCCAATCGGAAACGAGGGCCATCCACAAGACACATTCGGCAGGATTGGGCCTTGACTCCCCTCGGTGTCTCGTTGCTCACCCCGCGAACAGCTTCTGCTCCTCGGCATGGGTCGCCGCGAGATCGGTCAACACTTGGGGAATCGTGTCCGGGGAGAGGCCGAGTTGTTCCAGGCACGGCAATCTGGCCGGATCGACCGGAGAGGGTTGGGCAAAACTAAATCCGAGTGACTTGGACAGGGCATCGGCCAGGCAGACGATGCGCGCGAGTGTCCGATCAGGCGCACCGGCGCCAGTAGTCGATAACTCCAAGTCGGGGTTGTGATGATACCGCACAGCCGTCAAGAGCCGGGGTGGGAAGCGCCAGCACTCCAACATGAGGGCGCCCAGTTCGTCGTGCGTGAATCCCAACTTTTCCGCCTCGATCTCCAGGATATCCCGCTGTCCCTGTTGCGCCTCCTGCAGGACGGGCCGGTACTCATGCCGGAAACGCTGCAGAAGCACCAACTGGGCCAGATCATGCATGAGCCCGGCCAGATACGCCTCTTCAGCGACGGCCGGTTCCACGCGTCCGGCCACCAGACGTGCTCCGATCGCCACGGCCACGGAGTGATTCCAGAGCGTCTCCTCCCACGGATCCTTATTGTTGTTGTTCCCGAACATCGAGGCAGCCGACGTGGCCACCACCAGGGTCCGCAACCGCTCGAATCCGAGCACCAGGATCGCTTCATTAAGAGACGTGGCCATGCCGACTCGTCCGTGGTGGGACGAATTGGACAGGCGCAGTACCATTGCCGTCAGGGCGGGATCCTTTGACACGAGACAAGACAGCTGGCCTGACGCCGTGGTCGGGTCCGAGGTCAGGCGCATGACCCTGTGGATGACCTCGGCCCGGGAGGGCAGATAATCGGTGAGCGTGGCGAGGATCCTCTCCCGGAGAGGAATCATCACCTGAATCTGAGTTGTCATCTCGCTTTTCTCCTAAAGCCCCCCTTCCTCAGGGCGGCAGACCGTTGAGATCGCTTCACCTTCGGTCTTCAGCCGAGACACAGGACGATGGCGTTCTCGTCACGCAAGCCGAGGAACGCCATTGTGTTAATCCAACGTCTTGGGCGATTGTCCTTCGCTTCCTGGTCGTGGGGCTCGCCGCAACTCCTAATTATTTTTCAAATTGCCATTTGCCGACGCTCATAATGTCCCGAAGCGTGGGAATAAGGACAGGTAAAGTCATGAATTGAGGCCACTTATATTGCCCCACGGCGGCCATCGCACCCCAAGGATCGCCGGTTTATGGCCCCCGGATTGCTGGGCTCTGATTGGGCACTCAGGGTTTTTTTAAGGCCCACGCGATTATTCGCTTGACAAAATTTTACATAACCGTTTTAATGGACAACGTGTGGTGCAGCTTTGGGCTGTGCCATCCGGTACATCGTTTTATACAGTTGTGAAAGAGTCGAAAAACGAGCGTTCCAAACCCTGTTTCATGCCCGGAGGTGGGTCATGGTGAGTTTGTCTAAGGGCACGCGAACTACGCCGCCCCGATGTTGGGGGCGTTGTTGTAGTCTGCTCGTGCTCACCGCCGTTCTCGCGTTTGCCTCTCTGTCCACCGCTTTTGCCGGTTCCGATCCGCAACCCTCGCCGCTTTTTCAGCAGAGTCTGAAGACCTCAGTCGAGCGGTTTTCGGAGATGGACCAGCCGAAAACGTACGCCGTCAAGCAGGCCGGGTCTGTGAATCCCGCTGCGCCAAAGAGCGACCGGTCGGTGATCGCCGCTGGCGCCATGGCGACCATTGCGCCGAATGTAACCTGCGACGGCCACCCGACCTGTGACGGCACGTCGACCTGTACCGACCAGGCGACGTGCACACTCTACCCGACGTGCGATGGCAGTGCGGCCTGTCCGACGCCGACGATGCAGGGATTTCCCTCCTGCGACGGCACAACCACCTGCTCGGGGGCCAACACCTGCCCGGGCACGGCGACCTGCGATGGAACGACCTCATGCGGGACAACGACAACCTGCGATGGCACTGCCAGTTGCCCCGGCACGACCACCTGCGACGGGAATCTGACCTGCCCGGGTTCAACCACATGCGCGACTCAGGCGACTTGCGACGATCAGCCGACCTGTCTGAAGTCGCCGACGTGCGATCATTCCGCAACCTGTGACGGCAGCGCAACCTGCCACAATTACGCGACTTGCGCCAATGCGCCCACCTGCGATCCGGCGACGGCGACTTGCGATGGCTCGGCCACTTGCTCTGGTGCAGTCACCTGTCCGGGCACTGTGACCTGCGACGGCCAGGCGACATGCGTGGCCACTTCGACCTGTGGTCCGGCGCCAACTTGTGACGGCACGGCCAGTTGCGCCGGCGCGACGACCTGTAATGGTCAGGTCACCTGCCCCGGTGCGGTCACTTGTAGTGCGTCCACGGCAACCTGCGACGGTTCGCCCTCCTGCTACAATGCGGCGACATGCAACACAGCGCCCACTTGCAAGGGGTATTCAACCTGTCCGGGAACCAATACTTGCGCGGGGACAGCGACCTGCGCGAGCGGGCCGACGTGCGCCGTAAACCAAACATGTCCGGGCACTCCGACCTGCGATGGTACAACGACTTGCGGTCAAACCGCTGCAACATGCGACCCTCAGTCGACATGTGCGGGGATGCCTACCTGTCAGGCCAGCCAGCCGACATGCGCCGGCATCACCTGCGCGGCAACGAGCGCGACCTGCGCCGCGGGCCAAGCCACGTGTACTGGGTCATTCACTTGCGCGTGGTCTAACACGTGCGATGGCGCGCCAACATGCACCAACATCGCGACCTGTCCGGGACAGACGACCTGTCCGAATCAGGCGACTTGTTTCCCGGTGCAGACCTGCGGGCCTACGCCTACCTGTGCGCCTGGGAGCGTGACCTGCGCGAACCAGATAACATGTCCGGGACAGACCACCTGCCACACCATCACGTGTGATGGGAATCAGTCTTGTCCTGGAACGTCAACCTGTGCCGGTACGACCACCTGTGGAAGTGTGGGTTCTCCGACTTGTGCGAATTCGTCGACCTGTACCGGTTCCCAGAGTTGCTTTGGCTCGGCGACATGCGCGCCCGCGAACACCTGCGCCGGCATCGCCACCTGTGATCGTACGGCTTCCTGCACGGCGGGTGCGCTCACCTGTGCCGCGGTCGCGACCTGTCCGGGCGCGACAACCTGCCACAACTTTGCCACCTGTCCGGGTACGACGACGTGCAAGGGCGCGTTTACGTGCGCCAACACGCTCACCTGCCCCGGACAGCCGACCTGCCCGAGCTCGCCGACCTGCAAAGGGACCCAGACGTGCAAGGGCTCGACGACGTGCAAGCTGTCCAGCACATGCGTGGGGTCAATCTCTTGTGCCGGTTCCATCAGTTGCCAGGCCCTCGTGACCTGCGCCGGGATGGGCACATGCAGCACGACGCCGTCATGCTGGGGTCTGACGACATGTGCGGGTGCGGCGGCGACATGCGCGGGCAATGCCACGTGCAATGCCGCCTCGTGCGCTGCGATCGGCCCGACCTGCGGTGGAATCGCGAGCTGCCATGGTACGGCCACCTGCGCCGGCACGGCCACCTGCCACCAGGCGACCTGTCCGAATTCGCCGACCTGCAAAGATCAGCTCACCTGTCCGGGATTTGCGACCTGCAAAGGTTCGGCCACCTGCCAACAGGGCCCGACCTGCATGTCGCCGACCTCGCCGGGTGTCCCGACCTGTCCGGGTACGACCACGTGCAACGACGCGATCGCAACCTGCAGTTCGCAGCCCACGTGTTCGCGCTACCCGACCTGCGTCGGCACCAGCTCATGCTACGATTCGCCGACCTGCAGTGCGGCCGGCGTGACGTGCGATGCTTCGCCGACCTGCAGTTGGTCCAGCACCTGTCATTACACGCCGACGTGCGTCAACCAGTTCACGTGCAATACCGTGACCTGTGAAGGCGCGCCGACCTGCATTACGGCCACCACGTGCCAGAACAACATCACGTGTCAGGGTCAGCCGACCTGCCACTTTACGGCGAGTTGCGACGGCAACGTGACCTGTCCGGGCACGGCCACCTGTGCCGATCTCGGTACCTGCCCCGCATTCTCGACGTGCCCCGGCACGTACACCTGTTCGCCCTTCATAGTCTGTCAGGCCGGGGGCAAAGCTGCGGAAGGTCCAACCATCCAAGGCACAGTAACCTGCCCAGGGAATACGACCTGTGACAACACGGCCACCTGCTGGGATGCGAGCACCTGCAATGGCGGCACCACCTGTCCGGGTACGCCGACCTGCACCGTGACGTGCAGTGATGCTTGGGCGACCTGCACGGCGGATGCG
>JACQFV010000068.1 GCA_016199865.1 Candidatus Zixiibacteriota bacterium
AATCCCCTTCATGGTCCCCGAGGCGGCCTGTTTCATCGCCGCGTTCACGCTTTCGACTGTCGCCGCCTTGCGGGTCACGCACGTCAAATCGACCAGCGAACCATCGGGGACCGGGGCGCGGACGGCGATACCGTCGAGTTTACCCGCCAGTTCCGGGATCACAACGCCAATCGCGCTCGCGGCGCCGGTCGAGGTGGGGATGAGGGACATGGCTGCGGCGCGGGCCCGGCGCAAATCGGAATGCGGCAGATCCAAAATCTTCTGGTCATTCGTGTAGGCGTGGACCGTCGTCATGAATCCGGATTCTATTCCAAAGGCATCATTCAGGACCTTGGCGACCGGGGCCAGGCAATTGGTGGTGCACGAACCGATGGAAATCACGATGTGCTTCTTGGGATCGTATTCCTTGTCGTTGACCCCGATGACATAGGTCCCGTCGGCCTGTTTGGCGGGCGCTGAGATCAGAACCCGTTTGGCCCCGGCCGTCAGATGCGCCGCCGCCTTGTCGCGGCTGGTGTACAGTCCGGTCGATTCCACGACAACTTCGACCCCCATTTCCTTCCACGGCAACTTGCTTGGGTCGCGCTCGGCGGTCACGCGCAGTGGGCGGCCACCGACCTTTATGCCGCCGTCGGCGACGGTGATCTGTTCATCCAGGCGCCCATGCACCGAGTCATATTTCAATAAATGCGCCAGTGTCTTGGCGTCGGTGATGTCATTGACCGCAACAATCTCGATCTGGCCGTTTTGCATCGCGGCGCGGTACACCAGGCGCCCGATCCGTCCGAAACCGTTGATGCCGACTTTGATGGGCATGTTCCCTCCCGGCGCCGAAGTTGCGCCGCATGATGCTAACGGTATAGATAGGCCGCGCCGAACAGGACCTGGGTGCCGGAGTATTCACGCAGTCCGAACAGTTCATTGTCGAATCGCGCCCTCTGATACTTGACGCTGCCGATCAGCGCCACGCTCGGGCCCAGAAGCCAGTTGAGACCGCCGCCGGCATAGTATCCCCAGGTGGAGCGGGACTGGGTGGACGTGCCGACACCGTAGGTATTCTGGTAAAGCCGCTCGAACCGTTCGGTGCCGATCACCAACGAGCCGCCGGCCCGCAGCGACGGTTGCAGGCGCAACCCAGTGAATCTCGCCAATGGAAACGCGATCACCCCGGCGCCGATTGGGACCAATGTGGCGGTGCCGAGGACCGATGAGGTCGCATCACGCTGCCTGAGATCGCCGCGGCTGACGGCGCCGACGTTGAAATCCAGGTTGAGAATGCTCATCAGGTGCGGCTGATAGAAAAACTCCAGATGGAAGGCCGTACTGCTGGCGTCGAGACGCACGCCCGGCTGCGTGACGTCATGCCCGAAGTCCCTGGCGAACCACGGCCCCAGATGCCCGCCCGTCAGGGTCTTGCCCCACAATCCCGGCGTGGGGGGAGGGGCCGGCCGCCGTTGCATCCGCCGCACGGGCTGGGCCTCCGCCATCCTGCCCGACGCTGAGACCATGAGCAGGGCCGCCAGAATCACTGACCCGCAACGACCCTTCCAGCCGGCTGACATTCTCATCGTACCCTCGTCGTTATACCGACGGTAAACCAGAACGCCGACAGGTTGAAATTGGCGTATCTTGAGTAGCGGAATTTGTTGAAGTGGTAGGCAATATCCGCGACAAGACCGAACTTCGGGCCGATATAGTGCTCCACACCCGCTCCGAGCAAGAGGCCGAACGATCCCTTTGTGCCCTCTTCATAGAGATGCCCCCGCTGAATCCGGTCATTGACTACGAGCGGCGACTCGGTGGCAAAGATCATTGATATCCCACCGCGCAGATACAAATTGTGTGGCCGATCTTTCGTGCCGTGTTCACGAATCGCCCGCAATCCGAACGACATTGGAATGAAGTCAACGCGGCCGAAGCCCAAGGGGCCACCATATAGGTTGGAGTCGCTGATCGATTTCTCCAGGACGGCAATCGCAGACACATTGCGGCGTTGTGACCATCCGACAGAGATTTCCGCCCAGAGGGGGCGTGAGAGGTCAAAAAGCCCGTACACCTCGATGATTGGTGCCGCCGCTGCCGGGGCTCCCACTACGGCAAGATAGGTGGAATCCGGTGGTTCTTTTGTAAAGCTGAAACGTCCCAAGACCCCGGCCGCTTCACCTTGCGTCCAGATTCCCCCCCGCAAACCGAAGCGATCTCCCTGCCGATGCGCGCCCCATGCGGAAGAGAAGCCGGAACCCCACACGAACACGGTGAGAGCCGCGGCTGTGATCCAAGTTCGGTTGCTCCGATGTCGGTGGGGAATAGGGGATTCGTAGGGCATCATATACTGCTCCGTCAGCCGAAAAACACGGCAGCTTCTTCAAACAGGTCCGCGGGCACTGTCTTGGTCTTCCCGGCGACGTCCGCCAGGGACACGGCGACGATCTGGTTTCCCTGTAGACTGACCATTTTGCCGAACTGCTTCTGTTCGATCAATTCGACTGCCTTCAGTCCAAAGCGCGTACAGAGGTAACGGTCGAAGGCAGTCGGGGAACCGCCGCGCTGCACGTGCCCCAACATCACCTCGCGCGTTTCATATCCGGTCCGCTTCTCGATTTCGCGCGCCAGCACCTGGCCGATTCCGCCCAGGCGAACGTGTCCGAAGTCGTCCTTGGCCAGATCCTGCAGGATCAAGGTGCCATCGCTACTGGCCGACCGATCGGCCGTGACCTTGGCCCCCTCCGCCACCACCACGATCGAAAAGTCCTTGCCGCCCTCGTGGCGGCGCACCACCAGTGAGCAAACCTCGTCCAGATCGGTCGGCCGCTCCGGGATGAGGATGGCGTCCGCGCCTCCGGCGATGCCGCCCTGGAGGGCTATCCAGCCCGAATGCCGCCCCATCACCTCGACCACCATGACCCGTTTGTGCGCTTCCGTGGTCGTGCGCACCCGATCGATTGCCTGGACCACGGTATTGACCGCGGTGTCGAATCCGAAGGAATAATCGGTCCCCGGCAGATCGTTGTCGATTGTCTTGGGCACGCCGATCAGGGGGAGGCCCTTTTCGTGAAGGGCATATGCCACCCCCATGGTGTCCTCACCGCCGATGGCGATGACGGCGTCCAGTTTCAGATGAGCCGTCTTCTGCAGAACCTCGGCCACGCCGTTCTCTTTGCTCAAGGGATTGGTCCGCGACGTCTTGAGGATCGTGCCCCCCAGTCCCAGGATACCGGATACCTCCGGGAGCGTCATCGGACGGGTGGTGCCCTCGCGCGTCAGCCCCTTCCAGCCCTCCAGAATTCCCGTCACCCGCCAGCCATTGCGCTTGATGGCCTTGACCACCACGGCGCGAATTACGGCG
The DNA here is from genome assembly GCA_016199865.1 of Candidatus Zixiibacteriota bacterium. Classification (GTDB taxonomy): domain Bacteria; phylum Zixibacteria; class MSB-5A5; order WJJR01; family WJJR01; genus JACQFV01. The sequence goes on from JACQFV010000068.1 coordinate 3,347, forward strand.
TTCAGTCCTGGGCAGTCTCCGCCCGATGTCAGTATCCCGATGTGCGTGGGCATGCTGTGAGTTTCCGCTCGAGGCCCCGATCCCATAAACCCGCTGGGGCGAAGCCCCAAGTATACCCGGTCGCGGGGTCAAGTCAAGCCGCGCACCGATGGGTCTGTCCTGGACTCTGCGGACTTCCTTTCCGCCGGGGGCCCTACACCCAGTTGCCGCCACAAGGGCAAAGTATCGCCGAGTACAAACGCGTCGACAATCCGCCCACAGGTCTTGGCAATAGCGTCGGACGATGGCCTTGTACTCTTCGATGGACATGGCGGGGTTCTCCCGGTCGGTATTGTCACAGTCAAGCCGGTATCGAGAAAGATACATGAACAATCCGTCCGGAGGAGTCGCTCCCAAGCAGCCCTTTCGGCACAGAAATCCCTTGTCAACCACCATCCGTTCAGCGCACACTGCCGTTGCGGGACCCAGGGGTGCACAACGGCGCAAGGGGCGCAACGCGATGTTCCATGTCATCATACCAGCAGCGGGGGTCGGCACACGGTTGCGGCCGCACACGCACACGACGCCGAAAGCGCTCCTGCCGGTCGCGGGCCGCCCGATCCTCGGACACATCCTCGATCGATTGGTTGATCTGCCCGGTCTGGGTTCGATTTATGTGGTCGTCGGTTTTCTGGGAGATCAGATCAAGGCCTACGTGCGCGAAACCTACAAGCGCGATGTCCGCTTTGTCGACCAATTCGAGCTGCGCGGTCTGGGCTTCGCCGTGCATCTGGCGCTGGCCGAGATGAAAAGCGACGATCCGGTTCTTGTCATCTTAGGTGACACGATCCTCGACCTCGACTGGAGCGCATTCATGTCGGCGGGAGAAGATGCCTTGGGCTTGGTCGAAGTCGATGATCCCCGGCGATTTGGGGTCGTGGAATGGGAAGGCGGCTTCGTGAAGCGTCTCGTCGAGAAGCCCGCCGCGCCCCCTTCCAACTGGGCAGTCGTCGGCCTCTATGGAATTCACTCGACAGCCCTGCTGCGCCGTTGCCTGGACGACCTCGTCGCAGGCAGCACCGGTGGTTCCGGCGAGGTGCAGATGACCGATGCCCTGCAGTTGTTTGTCCAGCGAGGCGGACGCCTGCGCGGGGTGCCGGTCGCCGGATGGTACGATTGCGGCAATTTGGAGACTCTGCTCAAGACCAATCGGCATCTTCTCGACGTTCAGGGCGGTCGGCACGAGGTCGAAGGTTCGCTCGTTGTGCCTCCCGTCTATATCGCGCCTTCGGCTCGGGTTCAGGGGTCCGTCCTGGGTCCTCATGTGTCGATAGGTCGGGGCGCGCAAGTCACCGATTCGGTAATTCGGGATTCCATCATCGCCGACGGCGCCCGCGTGAGCCATTGCGTTCTGTCCGACTCGGTTGTCGGCGCTGGCACCGTGGTCGAAGGAACAGCGCGACGTCTCAACGTGGGTGAGGGATCAGAGATCGGCTTGTCATGATCGCCCCCGTCGTCTCTTGCCAACAGCATTGCATCCGAAAGAAGTTTCCAGTATACATGCACACCTGTTCCCCTCTCCTGACGGGATCGGAAAGGCCATGACCAGCGACTTTCTGTTCACATCCGAATCGGTGACCGAGGGGCATCCCGACAAGGTCTGTGATCAGATCTCCGATGCCGTTTTGGACGAAGTCTTGCGCCAGGACCCGCTGGGGCGCGTGGCCTGCGAGACCTTCGTATCGGTCGGGATGGTGATCGTCGGGGGCGAGATCACCACCCACGCCTACGTTGATATTCACCGGCTGGTACGGGGGCTGTTGCGCCAGATCGGCTACACCGACAGCGGTTTCAACTACAACAGTTGCGCGATTCTCAACGCCATCGGACCCCAGTCTCCCGACATCAAGCAGGGTGTCGATACCGGCGGCGCCGGCGACCAGGGGTTGATGGTCGGCTTCGCCTGCCGCGAGACACCGCAACTCATGCCTTTGCCGATCATGCTGGCACACCATCTGACCCGCCGGCTGGCCTTCGTCCGCAAGCAGGGGATTCTCAAGTACCTCGGCCCAGACGGCAAGTCACAGGTGACCGTGGAGTATCGCAGCGGCAAACCGGCACGTGTGCACACCGTCGTCTTGTCCGCGCAGCATTCGGAGGCGATTCTGGATTCAACCGGCACGCGCATCACCGACCAGGCGCGCCGAGAACTGATCGACCAGGTTGTCCGGCCGGTGATCGATCCGGCCCTGTTGGACGATCAGACCATCTTTCACGTCAATCCGACCGGCAAATTCGTCGTCGGCGGACCGCAGTCGGACACCGGGATGACCGGCCGCAAGATCATCGTCGACACTTATGGCGGGATGGCCCCCCACGGCGGCGGGGCCTTCTCGGGAAAAGACCCGACCAAGGTCGATCGCTCGGCGACCTACATGGCGCGTTACATCGCCAAAAACGTTGTGGCCGCCGAACTGGCCGACCGTTGCACCGTGCAGCTGGCGTACGCCATCGGCGTCGCCGAGCCGGTCTCGGTCATGGTCTTCTGCGACGGCACCGAACGGATTCCGACCGCGCGGCTATCCGAACTGATCCGCAAAAACTTTGACCTGACCCCGAAGGGGATCATCGAATCACTGCGGCTGCGGCGCCCGATTTATCTGGCCACGGCCGCCTATGGCCACTTCGGACGCGACGAAGACGAATTTACCTGGGAGAAAACCGATCGCGCCGCCCTTCTGGCCAAGAACGCATAGACTCTCCAACAAATGAACCCTGTCAGCCGGACCGAGCTCCATGTGGAGGCCAGGCGTCCACGGTTTAACGAGTCATTATGTCAGACGGTTTTGGGGGATTGAAACGGAAGGTGAATAGCCAATCATGGATTACGACGTCAAAGACCTGAATTTGGCCAAACAGGGCCGCCTGCGGATCGAATGGGCCGAAAAAAACATGCCGGTCCTGCGGCTGATTCGGGCGCGATTCACCAAAGAGAAACCGCTCCGCGGGGTTCGTGTCGGCTGCTGCCTGCATGTGACGACCGAGACCGCGAATCTCATGGAGACGCTCAAGGCGGGCGGCGCCGAGCTGCGCCTCTGTGCCTCCAATCCTCTATCCACCCAGGACGATTCCGCGGCGGCGTTGGTGACCGACACCAAGATCGGCGTCTTTGCGGTCCGTGGAGAGGACAACAAGACATACTATAAACATATTGCGTCAGTTCTGGCCAACAACCCCCAGATCACCATCGACGATGGCGCCGATCTGGTGAGCGCGCTGCACGGCAACGGCAATGGCGGCGCCGCGGCCGGTGTCTGGGCGGGACTTGAAGAGACCACGACCGGTGTCATCCGCCTGCGCGCCATGGCCCAGCAGGGGGTGCTCCGCTTTCCCGTGATCGCCATCAACGACTCCCAAACCAAGCACATGTTCGACAACCGGTATGGGACCGGCCAGTCGACCGTGGATGGCATCCTGCGCGCGACGAATCATCTCATGGCCGGGTCGAAAGTAGTGATTTGCGGCTACGGCTGGTGCGGTCGGGGCGTGGCCTCGCGGGCGCGCGGTATGGGCGCCGAGGTCATCGTCTGCGAGGTGGAACCGATCAAGGCCCTCGAGGCCTTGATGGACGGTTTCCGCGTCATGCCGATGGCGCAGGCGGTGCGCGAGGGGGACGTCTTCGTCACGCTCACCGGCAATCTGGGGATCATCCGTCAGGAACATTTTCTCAAGATGAAAGACGGCGCCGTCATCGCCAATTCCGGCCATTTCAACGTCGAAATCGACCTCGATGCACTCGACCAGATGTCCTCCAAGCGGCGCCTGGTCCGCCGCGACGTTGAAGAATACACGCTCAAGGACGGCAAGCGGATTCACATTCTGGGCGAGGGGCGTCTCATCAACCTGGCCGCCGCCGAAGGCCACCCGGCGATGGTGATGGACATGTCGTTCGCCAATCAAGCGCTGGGAGTCGAGTACATCGTCAAGAATCGTGGCAAGCTCCCACTGGGTGTCCACGCTCTGCCGGAGCGGATTGACCGGGAGATCGCCCGCCTCAAACTCAAATCGATGGGTGTCAAAATCGATACGCTCACCTCCGCCCAGAAGAAGTACCTGGCCGAGTGGACGATGGGAACGTAGATGCTGCCGCCGCTCGATCAATGGCCATGATCTCCTCAATGTCATCCTGAGTCGCGACGCTCTGTGGCGCGGCGAAGGATCTGCTTTCTCTCAGGCGATTGACGTCAGCAATGAGGTCGGATGGGATTTGGCGCGATCAAAGCCCTGACCTTCGACTGCTACGGCACCCTGATCGACTGGGAACAGGGCATTCTCGACCGGATGCGTCCTTGGGCCGAACGGAACGGTCTACAAGTCGCCGACGAACGCCTGCTGGAACTCTATGGTGAGATCGAGGCCGCCTGCGAAGCCGCCACACCGACGGCTCCCTACACCGAAATCCTCCGCACGGTGCACGGTCGGATCGCAACGTGTCTCGGCGTGGCGCCGGATGCGGGTGAGGCGGATCGTTTCGCTGCATCCGTCGGCGATTGGATGCCCTTCCCCGATATGGCCGACGCGCTTCGGGCACTGAAGCTGCGATTCAAACTTGTGATCGTCTCCAATGTCGATCGCGCGTCCTTTGCGCGAACCAACGCTAAATTGGGCGTCACATTCGACGCCATCGTGACGGCCGAAGAAGTCGGCGCCTACAAACCCGACCACCGGATGTTCCAACGCGCCTTCGAAGTCTTGGAGACAACGGGAATTCGTCGCCACGAAATCCTGCATGTGGCCCAAAGTCTCTACCACGATCATGTCCCCGCGAAGGCGCTGGGAATGAGGACCGCCTGGGTGGATCGACGTAAGGGCCTGGCCGGTGGCGGCGCCACCCGACCGCCCGATGTTACTGTCCTGCCCGACTACACAGTCAGCAGTTTGGCAGAATTGGTCCGGCTTCTTGAAACGTAGGGTGGGCTCAGCCCACCGCTCTTGCGTTCGCCAAGCGATTGCCAATCCCTGCCCGCTCTCATTATCTTCCTGATGGAACCGAGTAACGACTCGGGAGTAACAGCAGCCACATGACCATGTTGTCCTGATATCCAATTCCATCAAACCGGAGGACTCGATGATTGTTGTCCGCAATGTATTCCAGCTCAAGTTCGGCAAAGCGAAAGAAGCGACCACGGCTTTCAAAGACGCTATGGCGATCATGAAGCGCGAAGGGCTTCCTGAAGGACGGTTGCTCATGGACGTCACCGGCTCGTTCTATACCGCGGTCCTGGAACACACCTATGACAATCTCTCCGGACTGGAGGCGGTGCAAGCCAAGATCGGCAAGTCGGATGCGTGGCAGTCTTGGTACGCCAAGTTCACGCCCCTGGTCGAGAGCGGACATCGGGAAGTCTTCCGCGTGGTTCAGTAGCGCCGGTGCGGCATGATCAAGATCATTCCGGCGGCCCAGAGGCATTTTCAAGACTTCGGCTGGCTGGCCACACACTGGCTGTTCTCGTTTGACACCTACTACGATCCGGACAATCTCCAGTTCGGGTCGTTGCGGGTGTTCAATGACGACGTCGTGCAGGCGGGCGGCTTTCCGCCACATCCCCACGCGGAGATGGAGATCATCACCATTGTCCTGTCCGGTGAAGTCACCCATTCCGACAGCATGGGAAACAAGACCATCATTCGCTCCGGCGACGTGCAACGGATGACCGCGGGCACGGGCATCCGTCATTCCGAGTTCAATTTCGGCGACGAACCGTTGCACCTCTACCAGATCTGGATCACTCCGGACCGACCGCGCCAAACGCCCAGTTACGATCAGAAAACCATCCCACTCGCGTCGCTCAAAAACCGGCTCTGGGCCGTCGCGTCGAGTCAGGACTACCCCGATGCCGTCCACCTCAACACCGATGCCACGATTTACCTCGGCGATTTTGATGCGGGCCACGCGCACGAATTCCGGAATCAGAAAGTCCGCCGTCTCTTCGTGTATCTGACATCGGGTCAGTTGGAGATCAATGGCACCCTTCTGGGCGCCGGGGATCAGGCGCGAATGGAAGGGGAGAGTCTTCTGAAGACGAAGGCACAGGAGGCCTGCCGGTTCATTGTGATTGATATCCCGTAGAACCCCAACACAATGATCGCGGGCGATCAACAATGCGGAATATGCGCGTGACGCGGCGCCACCCGAGGGCGGGTGGCGCGCACTGTTCTGTCTGCGGGTGTACTAGAATTTAATGTTAGACGCTTTTAGCGGCTACTTTCTCACCTTCAACAACGCCACAATCCCCAACGCCAGGCAGATCAGATTCGGGGCCCAAGCCGCCAGCCACGGCTGGACTTCGCCGTCGTGACCCAATGATCGAAAGACTTCGTAGAGAATCCGGATGACAAAGGTAATCATCATCGCGATGCCGAAATTCAGCGCCATTCCCGACTGACGGGTGCGCGCCGCGATGGGGAAGCCGATTAAGACCACGATGAAATTGATGAACGGGAAGGCGATTTTCAGGGATAGTTCCGTGGCTTCGGCGGACGGGTCGCCTCCGGTCGTGCGAATGCGCCTCACCTCCTCCGCCAGTTGCGCGTAGGTCATCTCCTGAGGATCGATGTCCCGCCGCACCAGATCGTCGGGTGTCTCCGGCCAGTCGGAGAATAACATCGTCTGAAACGTCTCATAGTGCGTCACCGAGTCGCCGCCGGATGCGAAGCTGCGCCGACCGCCATTCTCGCCGACCCACACGGAGTCGCGGTACGTCAGCCGCGCCATTTCCACGGATTCCACCAATCGCCCCGTCCGAAAGGTCTCAACGGTCACTCCGGTTCCCAGGTGTTGCTTGGTATTGAAACTCTTCATGAAATAGACGCGGCCGCCCGAACCGGCGACGTACAGATTCTGCACGAGCATCTGCGCCGGTTGGATCGTGCCGCGAATGAAATGGTCCTTGAGATCGTTGCGCCGCAACTCGCACTTGGGGTAGATCGTCTGGCCCATCCCAAACACGGCGCCGGTCATGACCAGCCCCATGGTCAGAAAGGGGAACGACAGCCGCCACAAGGATAAACCGGCCGCGCGCATAGCGAGAAACTCATTGCGCTTGGCGAGTAGGCCGACCGCGAACAACGTGGCCAAGAGCATGCCGATGGGGGCCACGAGAATCACGACATAGGGCGAGTAGTACACATAGTATAGTGCGATGTACTTCAATGGTACACTCTTGTCGATGAACTTGTCCAGATGCTCGACCAGATCGACCACGACCGAAATCACCCAGAACGCGGTCAAAGACCAGAACAGGCCGAACAGGAACCGCCCGGTCAGATATCGGTCGATCCGCGTCATCACGTCGCTCCCGTTCGGCGGATGCGAATCCGAATGCCGGCAGGGGAGAGCGCCGTCTCATTGGTCACCGACCACAAGAGGACCAGGCCCACAACCCCGATCAGAATATCCGCCGACCACATGGCCCAGAAGGGCGTGACGATCGCGCGATCGGCCAGGGATTCGCCGCCGATCAGAAAGGTCCAGTACAACAGAAACAGGCCGATCGAGAATCCCAGTCCGGCCGCGATCCCGCCCCGGCGGGCGCGCACCCCCAACGGGCAGCCGATCAGGGTGAACACCAGGCAGGCGGCGGGTATGGCGTACTTTTTGTAGATTTCGATCTCATACTGGTCGATCAGCCGCTCCTGATTGTTGATGGCGGAGACTTCGCGTTCGATCAGACCGCCGATCCGGCGGGCGCGATCATTGGCCCGCTCCCCGGCGCGGGCAGGTGTGGCCGCCGGGCGGAAGGTCTCACTCTGGATGGGCAGGGCCACCTCGGCCATCGACGTGTCCGGCCGTTGCAGGAAGAATCCCGTGACCGATAGCGAGCACGCCACGTTGATCGAGTTCCAGCACGATCGGATCGACGTGTCCCAGGCGAGAATATCGGCGCGCATCTGGGCGGATGATTTCTCCCGGTCGGTGCGGTATTCGGAATCGGTCCGGCTCCATTCATCCCCGATGCCGCCCAGATAGAATGTCTCATGCTCGAAGGCCGTGCGCCGATACTGGCGGCGGTCCTCCGGGTCCGGTTCATGAATCTCACCATCGGAGAGTTCGAGTATGAGGGTTGCTCCATCCTCCGAATGCCGCATCGTGCCGGTCTTGGCCACGACCGTGCGCGGCTCGATACGTCCCTTCTGTTCGAAGATGGTGATATCGGCGATGTCCGAAGTTTTCTGGTCAATCTTCTTGATTAGCAGGTGATACCCGGGAATGCGATCTTCCATGACGTTGGGTTTCAGATCCAACGTCGGCCGTTTACGTCGGATGTCCGACATCAGGCGGCGGGCCTCATGGTTGGCGTCAGGCAGGACGTTATTGTTGAAATACACCAGTCCAACATACAGCAGCGCCGCGATGATCAAGACCGGCGCCATCATACGATACAGCGAGATCCCGGCCGCCTTCATCGCCAACGTTTCCGAGTCGCCGGACAGACGCCCGAAGGCCATGAGCGTCCCTGAGAGGACCGCCATCGGCACGGAGAGCGCCAGCATCCAGGCCAGATTCAGCACGAACACTTGGATAATCACCCAGGCGGGAAGCCCTTTGGAGACCACCATGCGCACCACTTCGGGCACGAAGTCGACCACCAGGACCATCGTGATCACCACCAGGGCAAACCAGAATGGCCCATGATATTCGCGGAGGATATAGCGGTCCAGGCGGGACATTGATTCAATATAGACCCGCCTACTCTGGCTCAACAGATCATACCCGACGCGACATCGAAACAGGAGAGGTAGAAGAATCGATTTTACATTTCCCCACAACACGCCCCCGAAAGTCTCGTCTCCCTTTTTCCTTGACTTGTGGGGCACAGAGGGGGAAGTTTCTGCTCCCGGCCGAACCCGTTGGGGTCCAGCGAGTTTGGCGGACGGATATGAGCATCCGCGATCTGGTTTCGGGGGAGCGCGTCGAAGCATTCTTCGCGTTGCGCAAAGTCGAGCGGCGCGAATCGCAGGGGAGCGAGCGCCTGACAATGGAATTTGGCGACCCATCAGGGCGCATCGATGCCGTTATGTGGGAGGGATTCGAAACAATCGCCGATCAGCTGACGGTCGGCACCGTGGTCAAGGTGCGGGGCGTCGTAGGCATCTATCGCGACCGCCCGCAGATTCGAGTCGAGCGAATCCGTCCCGCGGCTGGCGACGAGGTCCGTGCCGAGGACTTTGTGCCGCGGTCGTCCGTTGATCCAGAGACTTTGGCAACCGAACTGGATCGGCGCATTGCCCAATTGCACGATCCCCATCTGAGCCAGTTGATGAATAACCTTCTGGGGTCAGGCGCGGTACGCGAGGCCTATCTGCGCGCCCCAGCCGGAAAACTCTGGCACCACAATACAATCGGCGGCCTGGCGGAACACTCGCTGAACTTGGCGCGGATATGCGAATTCGCCTGCCAGATATATCCCGAGCTCGACTTGGAACTGCTCGTCTGCGGCGCCTTGTTGCACGACGTCGGCAAGATCGAGCAATATGAGGTCAGCGCCATGATCGATTATTCCGACGAAGGCCGTCTGGTGGGGCACATCAACTCCGGTGATTTTCGCGTGGCCACCGCCATCCGCGCCATCGAGGGATTCCCGGAACGCACGGAACGGGCTCTGCGCCACCTGATTGTCTCGCATCAGGGCGAGCTGGAGAAGGGCACGCCGATTGTGCCGCAGACCCCCGAGGCGTTCGTCTTGTACTGCGCCGATGAACTCGACTCCAAGATGGGGGCCTTGCGGCACATTGCCGAGAAAACCGGCGGCCGCGACTGGAGTGATTTTGTCAACCTGATCGGACGGCACATCTACTTCGGCCGCCGGTCGAGCGATCCGGCAACGGAATAGGATATCTCTGTGGGACTATTCGATCTTTTGTCCAGCGATATCGGCATCGATTTGGGCACGGCCAACACGCTCGTGTTCGTGCGCGGCATCGGCATCGTGCTCAATGAGCCCTCGGTGGTGGCCACGGAAGTGTCGAGCGGACGTATCCTGGCGGTCGGTACGGCCGCCAAGGAGATGATCGGCCGCACGCCGGATGAAATCCGCGCCGTCCGTCCCCTCAAAGACGGCGTGATCGCCGATTTCGAGATCACCGAGAAACTCCTGTCGGATTTCATCCGCCGTGTCATCCGCCACCGTTACCTGATGAAGCCGAAAGTGGTCATCTCGGTCCCGTCCGGGATCACCGAGGTGGAAAAACGCGCCGTGCGCGATTCGGCGGAAAACGCCGGCGCCCGCGAGGTCTACCTGCTGCAAGAGCCGATGGCGGCGGCCATCGGGGTCGGCCTCCCGGTCGACCAGCCCTCGGGCAACATGGTCATCGACATCGGCGGCGGCACCTCGGAGATCGCCGTCATTGCCCTGTCCGGGATCGTCAACAACATGTCGATCCGCATCGCCGGTGACGAGATGAACGAGGCCATCGTCCTGTATCTCAAAAAGAATTACAACATCCTCATCGGCGAACTGACGGCCGAGGACATCAAGATTCGCATCGGCTCGGCCTATGCTTTGGACCGGGAGGAATCGATCGAGATCAAGGGGCGCGACCTGATCGCCGGCGTGCCGAAAACGATGAAACTCTCCTCAGTGCAGGTGCGAGAGGCGCTCGCCGAAACGATCGATGCCATCATCGAAGCCGTCCGCCAATCCTTGGAACGGACCCCGCCGGAATTGTCCTCCGACATTCTCGACCGCGGCATCGTTCTCACCGGCGGCGGCGCCCTTCTGCGTGGCCTGGATAAACGGCTGCGACAGGAGACCAATCTGCCGGTCAACGTCGCCGACGATCCTTTAACCTGCGTGGTCCGCGGCACGGGGCGCGTCCTCGAAAATATGGCATTATTCAGCAAGGTCCTGATCCGCAGCCGCCGCGACTGAGGGCCGGGGCCGGAGGCCCTCTTTACCTCGACTTATCCATTCTGCTTGGGAAGTTGCTGGGCTCGATGGGGCATTCAACGAAACCAGCAATGACCTCAACTTCCCCCAACGCCGACGCGATTCTTCTCTTCCTCCGGGATGAGGCCGGTCGTCCGGTGCGTGTCCGCGAACTGGCGCGGCTGATGGGGGTGAGTGACCATGACTACCGGTCCTTTCGGGCGACCGTGAAGGAGTTGATCGACGGCGGGCGTTTGGTGCATCTCAAGCGTGGCCGGGTGGCCCCTCCCGACCCGTTGAATCTCGTCGTCGGCACGGTCACGGTCAAACGGGGCGCGCACATGTTCTGCCGGGTCGACCCGCCCGACGGCGATGGCGGCCCGCAGACGGTCGAAGACCTGTTTATCCCCCCATCCGATCGAATGACCGCCCTGAACGGCGATCGTGTTCTCGTGCGCCGCCACACGACCCGTCGGGGACCATCCGCCGAAGGCGTGATCATCAAGATTCTCGAGCGGGGAGCCAAAGCGATCCTCGGCATCTATCAACAGACCCGGCGCTTCTCCTATGTCGTTCCCGATCTGCCGCATCCGCTCCGCGAGATCCACGTGCCGCCGCGCGACACGAAAAACGCCAAGGTCGGCCAGCAGGTTGTGGTCGTCATCACGGAGTGGGACTCGCCCGACGCGACACCCTCGGGGAAAATCACCGACGTACTCGGATTTCCGGATGAGCCGGGGGTGGACATCGAACGCGTCATCGGCGCCTATCAACTCCCGCGCCGCTTCGCGCCGAAAGTCCTCGCTGAAGCCCGCGCTTTCGGTGATGATCTGACCGCGATTGACCTTGATGGGCGCGAGGATTTTCGCGCTCTGGTCGCCTTCACCATCGACCCCCCCGACGCCAAGGACCACGACGACGCCGTTTCTCTGGAGCGCGTCGGCAGTCATTGGCGGCTCGGGGTTCACATTGCCGATGTCACCCACTACGTCGCCGAGAACAGTGCGTTGGATCACGAGGCGTACGAGCGCGGCACCAGTGTCTACCTCGTCGATCGGGTAATCCCGATGCTGCCCGTCCGTCTCTCCAACGATCTATGCAGTCTCGTTCCGCAGAAGGATCGGCTGACGATCAGTTGTCTGATCGATTTGTCCGACTCCGGGGAACTGGTGACTTACCGGTTCTGCAATTCCGTCATCCGCTCGCGCGCCAAGCTGAGTTACGACGTCGTGATGGAGTATTTCCTCACCGGTCAAAAAAACCGCACCGTTGCCCCTTTGGCCGACGTGCTCCTGAACATGCGCACACTGTCCAAGGCCATTCGACGTCGGCGGTTCGACAACGGCAGTCTCGATCTCGACGTGCCCGAGGCGAAGGTCATTCTCGACTCCGAGGGACATCCGGAGCGGATTGAACTGCGCCATTCCGATGAATCACATCAACTCATCGAGGAGTTCATGCTCGTGGCGAATCAGTGCGCCGCCCACCGATTTCTGCGGCGCAACCTCCCCTGCCTTTACCGTGTGCATGCGCCCCCATCGCCGGAAAAGATGGAAGAGTTTTCCGGGTTCGCGGAATCCCTCGGTTTGCGTTTTTCCGCCGAGGGGGGTGTCACGCCGAAGAAACTGGCCCGACTGCTCGATTTGGTCAAAGATGATCCCCGTCGCGAGATGATCCACCAGATTCTCCTGCGTTCGCTGATGAAGGCGGCCTACCAACCTCAAAATGTCGGCCATTTCGGGCTGGCCTTTCCCCATTACACTCATTTCACGTCGCCCATCCGCCGCTACCCCGATCTGTGGATTCACCGGCATCTCAAGAAGATCGAGGCGGGGGGGTGGAGGGTCGCGTCGCAGAACGAGACACGGGCGGCGTTGCCCGCAATCGGCAAGCAGACTTCGGAGCGCGAACGTCTCGCCGAGGAGGCCGAGCGCGAATCGGTGCGGATCAAGCAATTGGAGTATCTGGAATCACACTGGGGGGACGAATTCGCGGGGCGGGTCTCGGGATTTCTGGAATTCGGGCTGTTTGTGTCGCTCGAGGGCATAGGGGCCGATGGGCTGGTGCGCTTCTCCGGCATCGACGACGATTACTACACGTGGGAGCCGGAACGGTGGCGCGTGCGGGGACGGCGACGGGGCCGCACCTTCAATCTGGGTGATCCCGTCCGAGTCCGGCTCGTCCGGACCGACGCCCGCAGGCGGGAGATCGATCTGGAGTTGGCGGATGCACCCACTGTGCCGCCCGGAAAATCGTTGGCCAATCGAACCCACCGGGCTCGTCACCGCCGCCGCGGCTGAAGAACTAAGGCACGATGGGTCTTGCCAGTAGGCCGCACGACCATCACGTCAGTTGACTAAGGGCTTGCCTTTCGCTGATTAACACGTTTAGGTCCAACCGTGCCGCGCGAATCCCTGATGACCAAAGAAGCCAAGACCGCCATGCGAGAGACCTTTCTGCCATTTGCATCACCCTGCATCGGCGAGGATGAGATCGCCGAGGTTGTGGATACACTCCGCGCGGGATGGCTGACGTCCGGTCCCAAAGTCAGGCAATTCGAGCGGGAATTCGCCGCCCGTGTCGGCAGCCGCCACGCCGTGGCCGTCAATTCCTGCACTGCGGCTCTGCACCTGGCCTTGGAGGCGATCGGTATTCGCCGCGGCGACGAGGTGATCACAACCCCGTTCACGTTTGCCGCCACCGGGGAGGTCATCCATTATTTGGGTGCGCGACCGGTCTTCGTTGACATCGATCCGGTTACATTGAACATGGATCCCGACCTCTTGGCCGCTGCGGCGAACGATCACCCCCGCGCGCGGGCCGTCATCCCCGTGCACATCGCCGGTGTGCCCTGTGCCATGGATGAAATTCTCGAGATTGCGGGCCGTCACGGCCTCAAGGTGATCGAGGATGCCGCCCATGCCTTTCCCTCCCGGTACCATGGCCGCATGATCGGCACACTGGGTGACATCACGTGCTTTTCGTTTTATGCCACCAAGACGATCACCACCGGTGAAGGCGGCATGGCCACCACCGACGACGAACAACTGGCTGAGCGGATGCGGATGATGAGTCTGCACGGTATTTCCAGCAATGCCTGGACCCGCTACGAAGCCCACGGCACCTGGCGCTACGAGATTCACCATCCTGGTTTCAAGTACAACATGCCGGAACTCGCCGCCGCGCTGGGGCGGGCGCAACTGCGCCGGGCGGATGATTTTCTCTCAAGACGGCGCGCCATCGCCGCGCGTTACACTCAGGCCTTCACGGAGATGGCGGATTGTCTGGACACGCCGCCGGATGCTCCCGCCGATGGCCAGCATTCCTGGCACTTATATATCATCCGTCTCAAGCCGGACCGGTTGAGAATCGGCCGCGATGAGTTCATCGAAGAGATGCGAAGAATGAACATCGGCACGTCGGTGCATTTCATCCCCCTGCATCTGCATCCGTATTATCGCGCGACTTACGGCTACGAACCCCACGATTTTCCCCGCGCCTCGGAGACATTCGAACGGATCATCAGTCTCCCCATTTATCCGGGGATGACCGATCGCGACGTCGAATCGGTGATCGAGGCGGTCGCGGCGTTGTGCGAGCGACATGCGGTAGCGGGATGACGAAGCGCGCGTTCGATCTTGGCGTTGCGCTGTTCGGCCTCTTGCTGGCCGGGCCCATCCTGTTGCTGGTGGCTCTGGCCATCAAACTCTCCGGGCCAGGACCGATTCTCTTCCGGCAGGATCGTGTGGGCCGTAACTTCCAGCCGTTCCGCATCTGCAAGTTTCGCACGATGGCCAGTGAGGCCCTGCCATACCCCCTGATTACGGTCAAAGGAGATCCGCGGGTAACCCGGATCGGACGGTTTCTTCGGCGGACGAAATTGGATGAGATCCCCCAACTGTTCAACGTGATCAAGGGAGACATGAGCCTAGTTGGACCGCGCCCGGAAGTTCCAGTGTACGTCGAAATCTTCCACTCAGACTACGAGGAAATCCTGCAGGTGCGCCCGGGAATTACAGATGAGGCCAGTATCGTGTTTCGGCACGAGTCGCAACTCCTCGTCGAAGCGGCCGGTGCGGACACCAAATACCGGTCGGAGATACTTCCTCAGAAGATCGATCTTGCCAAAAAGTATGTTCAAAACGTCAGCTTCTGGGGCGACGTTCTGATTCTGATGAGGACGATCGCGCGATTATAGCCCTTGGTCAGCAACTGGAACGGAAACAGTCTCGCGTGACGTGACCACTGTCTGCGATCGAAATCCGCTCTCAGGACAGAGATCGCCGTGAGAAGAAGTCTCAGGGTCTCTTGACCGAAGCCAACAATCCGTCAAAATCACTCCGGGCCGCAGCCACCGCCGCCTCCGGCCCCGTCAACTTGAAAAACACCGGCCCTTCCGGGGCTTCCACAATCGCGCCGAGCAGGCGCGACCCGGGGTGCGATTCCTTTTGCCCCGACATCGGTCCGCCCATCGATGCCATATAGGTGCCGGCCAGATCGATAAGTGTCGCCTTCAGTCCACTGAGGTCCCGGCTGCTGAGCTTGACGTTGGATTGCGAGTCTGATCCGTCGGGCTGTTGAAATTGCCCGATCCAACGTTCGATGTTCGCCTTCACCTCGCCGCCCTGCCCCGCGCCGAAAAAGAACACCGCACATTCCGCGGCCCCGTCGCCGGTGCCGATCGTGTACGTGGCCGCCCGCATCGGTCGCGGGGCGCCGGCCTTCCAACCGGCGGGGGGGTTCCAGGCAATGCCCGCGGCCGAGGCGCCGTTCCCGGAGGGAGGCGGAATCGATTGTGGCCGGCCGGTTGACGCATCCGTCGTCTCCTGATGCGGCGTGGCGGCCGCCTTGCCTTTGTCGATTGTCTCGACGTTGGAATCGCCGCAGCCAATCACGCACACCAGTGCCAGCCCAATCCAAAGCGGGAGACGGGACTCGAACCCGCGACCAACAGCTTGGAAGGCTGTGACTCTAACCAACTGAGTTACTCCCGCCTGAACCATACGGGCCAGTATACCGACGGAGCCGGGCTACGATCAACGGCAAAAGGGCGGGAGGACAGGGTCACTCGTTGGGCAGCCACGCCACTTTCAGCAGATCCTCACGTTTGGATGTCTTCACCCAGAACAGATAGATCCCTGCGGCGACCCGGTTTCTGCCCGATGTGAGGCCGTACCAATCCACGCGGCTGGAGTTAAACGTTGTGTCGAACACCGGCTGACCGGCCACGGTGAAAACGCGCAGGATATTCTCGCCTGCTGCTTCGTCATACGAAATGACGATTGTCACCTTGGAGCTGGCCGGGTTGGGCCAGGCCTCGATCGGGGGCACTCTCACGATCCCGGCCGCTTCCGCGGCTTGGATCAGTCCCCAACCATACGGAATTGCCGGAGTGTCGGCGCGAGTCGCGGTCTCGCGCAACGTCTGGATGAGCGCATAGGGAGAAGTCGAGGGATTCTTCTGCAACAACAGCGCACAGACGCCCGTGACCAGGGGCGTCGCAAACGACGTTCCGCTGCCTGAGCCATACTGGCCACTGCGGGGATGCGCGACGCGAACATTGACTCCGGGGGCGACGACGTCGGGTTTGATCCGGCCGTCGAAGGTCGGTCCGCACGACGAAAACCCGGCGATCGCCCCGTGAAAATCGGAGGCCCCGACCGTGAGCACCGAGTCGCCGTCGGCGGGGATGACCAACGACGGGTGCAGCGGATCGCATCCGCCGTTGCCCGCCGCGTTGACGACCAAAAGCCCGCGCGCCGCCGCCAGATCGGCCGCGATCGTCGCCGGCGCCGTGTTGCCGTCGTAATCGGATGGGTTAGTATGCCAATCTGTATACCCCAACGAGCTCGACACCAGATCGCACCCCATCGAATCGGCCCACTCCAGACCCGCCACCCAATAATCCTCTTCGACTCGGATCTCTTTGATCAGAATCTCGGTCTTGGCCAGTACATATTCGGCGCCTGGCGCCACCCCGATCAGATTGCCCGGCGCCAGACCGCCACAGGTCGACAGGGTCATCGTTCCATGACTCATCTGCGCTGAATCGCCGTCGCCGACGTCGTCATCCCCGTTGATGAAGTCACGCGTGGCGATCAAATGCAAATGGACAAAGGCATCGATGTCCAACGAAAACCCGGTATC
>JACQFV010000069.1 GCA_016199865.1 Candidatus Zixiibacteriota bacterium
AACTTGACCCGAACCATGCAGCGGAACGCCTCGTTGCGTTCGCTGCCGTCGCGCGCGCCGACGAACGGCCGGTCCTCGGGGTTGGCGTCGACATAGACATAGTCGCCCTCATTCAGTCCGAGATCCTTTGCCGCCTGAGGGTTCATCTGAATCTCACGATCTCCGACACCGGGCGCACGTTTGTCAGTGCGGAATGGGTCACCAAAGCTTGTGCTCCAGATCCAGTTCCAATCAACCGTTGACCACGATGAATGCGTGCTGTGCCTGCTCTTGGGCGTGGAGCAGAGGAAACGGAATCCCTTTTCCCAGAGAGGATTGACTGTTTCCCTGACTTTGCGCCACGGCATCTTGACGTTCCGTACCGTGCGCAGGTCGGGGTCCATCTCATCGTGCGGGATTCCATAGTCGTTCGGTCGGATGAACGGACTCTCCGAGACGATCACATTGGGCATGTATGGTGTCGCCTCCGGCCCTTCGCGATGCACGATGAGGTTTTCGCCGTATTCGATGGCCTCCGGCAGATCACAGTACGAGCACAGACGTCCGTTGTCCGTGTAGAACGGGATGCTGTCGTGAATCTGCTCGTAGAACGCGACGCGTGGATAGGTTCGGAAAAGCATGAGCGCGGCGCCGGGCTCTCCGCCATATTCTCCTTTCAGCATCCGCGCGACATCGTAAGCGCCGTCGCGCCCACGCGTCGTCGTACAGTTCTCGAACACGCGTTGGATATACACGTGTGATTTCTTCTCGAGGATGAATTTCCAGTAGTCCGTAAAGCGCTGGTCGCCGGTCCGACGGGTGAGGGCGCGGCCGACCTCGGCGAAGATCATGGCATCATCGCGTGAATCGTACACTGGGCGGATGCCATTGCCCCCCCATAATTGGATGAAGGGATTCGAACACGATCCTCCCACTTCGAGATCGTCGAATTCAACCCACGAGTTGGCGGGAAGCACGATATCAGAATACTCTGCCGAACCCGTCCACTCGACCTGCTGGTCCACGATCATATCGATCTTGGGAAAGACGTTGACGATCAAGTGATAGACCCATTTCGCCTGATTGATCAGATTGGCATTGCTGTACCACATCATCTTGGTTGGCGTCGGCATGTGGGTCTTGCCGGTGAAGACACGACGTCCCTGCGGAGTCTTTACGATCAATGGTGTGTCACCATGCCCCCAGAAGGCGACATCCTCTCCCAATGTGAAATTGCGCAAACCATCTTGATCCAGTTGGGAGTTTTCCTCCAATGCCGGTGAAAACGGATTCTCGTGAGTGTACACACCGACGCCATGGCCGCTCCACGCCGCTGCCTGAAAGAGCGCCCCCTTGTAGTTGCCCGCCCAGGTGAACACGCCGGCACCATGTTTCCCGAAATTCCCGGTGAGCATCAGCGGCAGATGGCAGGCGCGATTGTGCAGCGTGGCATGAAAGTAATGATTGGTGCCCTCGCCGTGATGGAGCGAGACCGGGCCGCCGGCCTGCGTGGTATCCCAGATGTCACGCGCCAGTCGTTCAACAAGGGCGGGATCGGCGCCGCTGATCTCCTGGACTGTCTGCAAATCGTAGTCGGCAAGCTGCCTCTTGTACATTTCATAGACAGGCATGACCTCGATCTCACGCCCATCGACGCCACGAATCTTGAAGGTCCCCTCGACGGCGGCATTCATGTTGGCATGATCGCCGACGTCATCCCGACTGACGGCAACTACGGCGTTCTTGCTCTCATCCCACACGGTGAAATCGCCGATTTTCTCGCGTTGTTCGGGTGTCAATCCCTGAATGCGAAACGAGGGACCGGAGGAAATGTCTTTGGGCTTGTAAGCCGGGATGACTTCCTCCGGACGCAGACGACGGAGGGTGTCGGTCCGCACGAGGAGAGGAAAGTCGGTGAACCGTTTGACGAAATCGAAATCCACCCAGTTGTTTTGCATCAGAACGCGTGTGACGCCGAGTAGTACGGCGGTATCCGAAAGCCCCGGACGTACACCGATCCAATAATCCGCCTTGGCCGAAGGGGCGCTGTAATCGGGCGTGATGACAACAATTCGTCCTCCCCGTTCCATGATCTCGTTGAGCCAGTGACTCTCCGGCATTTTGTTCTCAACGAGATTCTTACCGATCTGAATCGTCAGCTTTGAGAACCGCAAATCGCTCATGTCCATATCAGAGGTTTGAAGTCCGTGCACGAACGGTTGCCCCGGCGCCTGATCGCCGCGCCATGTGTATTCGGTCCACTCCCGCGCACCCCGGGCAGAATCGGCGCCAACCTTGCGCGCGTGATGATCAACCAAGCCCATCATGTTGGCGAATCGGAACAAGCCAAACTTCCCGACCAGTCCATGCAGCGGCAGAGATGATCCGATCTTCATGGTGCGTGTACCGGCATCATGCCAGTGCTCGAGCATCTCGGGAGCGTAGCCATCAGCCATGAGGCGGCGACGTCCCTCCTCGCCGCTATAGGTCCCCGCGATCGCCATCAACCCGGCAGCGCAGTAATCGGCCGCTTCGTCCCAACTGACGCGAACGAACGTGTCGTTGCCACGGTCGTCGAATTTGTAACGTGAACGGAGAGACGGATTGTCCGACAACGAGGGGAAGTTGTCATCGGCCCATTCCTTCCAACCCTTGCGGATCACCGGTCCCTTGAGACGATAAGGGCCATAGACACGACGTTGAAATGTGAATCCCTTCGGGCAGCCACGCGGATTCCATGACTGCGTAAGCCGATTCCCATAAAGATCGCCGTAGCGGCTGTGATCGTAGTTCTGTTCGCTGCGGATCAACACGCCATTGCGGACAAATCCACGCAGGCGACACATGTGAGTGTCATTCGGGGCACAGACCCATGTGAACGAACGGTCATAACGGTATTGATCGAGGTATATCTTCTCCCAATCCCGGTTGGGATAGTAGTCGAGAGGGTTCTGAATGCCGGCAATAGGGGCCAGTGCATGCAGCATCTTCACGGGAGTCATGGCCCACGCAGCGCCAATTCCCATCAATCCCAGAAAGCGCCTGCGGTTCAGCGCGGCTGAAGGGTGATCTCCCAGAAGTTCGTGATCGCCGGGGGCAGACGGCCGAGTTCCGTCAGTTGGGTCGGTCATTCAGCTTTCCTCATCTCTGCGCTGAGAAAATCCTCGCTTCGATCGATTCACCACCTAAGTCTGTGCCAGATCGTCACCGACTTTTGTCCATCGCGATCCTGGTTGTGTCCATCCCAGACGGCGAAGCCGATGTGCATTGGACGGCTTGCGTCGAAGACGACATCGCCGGGATGCGTCGGTTGCAGGCGCCGCACGAAGACAATGGCCCATCCCAATGATGTACGTTGCGCCGCTCCCTCGATGATCTGATCCTCCGGTCCATCCGGACTCAAAGTCCCGAATCCCGCGGCTTGAAGGTTCTGAAAGGACCGTGCGTGATCGGTTGTGGCGACCGGATTCCCCACCGCTGTCGCGGTCAGAAAGGCCGCGTCCTTTGCGACGGTGTCCGGCAGTTCATGGTCATCCCGATAGTTTGGATGGATGATCTCGGTTTGTGATAAAACCTCTGCGATCAGTGGATCGGTTGAGGCTCGCCAGTACCAGATATCGCATTCACGTCCCAACGAACCCATTGTAAAGGAAGGCGGATCGTCGGCGTTCGAGAATTGGATGGCGGCACCATCGGAAAAACTTCTTTGAGACGTTTGGTGGACGTCCGCGGTGGAGTCATGCCATTCGAGGCGGAATCCGATTTCCTCCGAATTCCGCAACATCGACACATTCACACCCTCGATACGATCATTTCGCCACCAAAGCGGGGTCACTGGAAGGAAGGTGCTTTCAATCTGCTGCCAACGCTCATCACCCGGATCGCGCGGAATGGGACCATCGGCTACAACCGGCTTCAATATCTGCTGCGATTGCTCCGCGCGCTCCTGGGCCCCCGGCTTGACAAGTGTCCCGAGATAATCCACGATCGCCCACAGTTCCTCAGCAGAATACGGCAAGCCTGGCATCGGACTTCCCGGGAGGCCGCGCGTGATTCGCAACGCGAGCACGTCCGGCTCACTTCCACCTTTGAAGATTCCCTGGGTGAAGTCACGCGCAAAGATGGGATACCCGTCATCATCTTTGAGATCGCGCTTCAGCAGCCCGCGACCGTCCAGATCATGACATGGGGCGCACCCGGTCACGTAAAGTTGACGCCCCGACGACAAATCGATGGGGATCTCCGGACGGGCCGGAACCTCAGCTGGGAGACCAGGGGCGAGAACATCGCGTGCCACGGCCAGCGCCTGATCGCGGGTCATTGCTCCGGATTCCATCAAGGTTGCAACACGCCCCTCGACCGCGAGCGCGCGAATTGCCGATACCAGCGCCAAGAGCACTGAATCCGGTAGATGCCCCCATGGCGGCATCGATGATCCCGGAATACCACGTTTGAGAGTTCTCAAGAGATCCGCATCAGAAGGAAGTCCGGATTGGGTCGAAGTCAGGCGAAACTGCCCGCTGCTGAAGTTGCGAGCTTTCGGATACAAGAGGTAGGCCGCAGGGCCATCGCCCCGCCCAGATGTTCCGTGACAGGGCACGCATTTCTCCGCATAAACCTGAAGACCGAGCCGCAGAGATGGATCAGCCGTTCCTGGCGCGATCTCCGACATCTCACGGGGAAGTCTGATCGAGTCACTCGGAGAGTCCCGTCGCAGAAACCATAATGACGACAACGCTACGGCAACCGCCAACACGACAACGACCAATACGCCGGGCCTGACCGATCGGCTCATCCAGCACCTCTCGATTTCGTGGTGCGCGTCCGTGTGCACCTGACCGGCCGTCTCGCCCTCGTGATCTTGCGCGTCTCCGCCGGTGGGGTGAGACGGTCCAGTGTCATCTCCTTGAGGAACAGTTCGTACCCGTCCCAGACGCGTGACCAACTGCGATGTGCGCCACAGGCGTTCGCGGCATTACAGGTCCGATTGCCGAGGAAGCAGCGCCGCTGACCCTCCACGTCATCGAACAGGCAGACGACCTCGTAGGCCGAGATGCGGTTGGCGGGTCGGGATAGACGGAACCCCCCGCCCGGTCCACGGGTGGCTTCGACCAGACCAGCCCGCCCCAGGGCATGCAAAATCTTCGAGAGATAGTTGGCGGGCACGCCGACGGTTCGGGACAGCGTGGCCGTGCCGGTGCGGCCCCCCGGGCTCTCCCGCAGGGCGGCCATGGCGCGGACGGCGTACTCGGCGGTGCGGGAGATCATACCGCGAGGATAATTCATGAATTCTTCATGTCAATATGAATTATTAATTCTTGACAGGATTTGACAGGGCGGTCACCTTCTGGTCGGGCCCGGAGTGTGCGGGCCGGGGATATGATGGTCGCGATGGAGGATGTCGGATGGAAGGGCTGTGCGAATCGTTGGTGCACGAACACGAAGTCATTGAACGCGTTCTGGATGCGATAGAAGCCGCGGCCCGACAAATCCGCGCGGGCGGGCCAGTGGACCGCTTGTTTTTTTCTGAAGCGGTGACGTTCCTGCGTGAGTTCGCCGACGGGGTCCATCACCGAAAGGAAGAGGACATCCTTTTCCCCGGGCTCTGTGCGGCGGGGATTCCTAAGGACGGTGGGCCGGTGGGGGTGATGCTACACGAACATAATCTCGGACGAGGTCACATTGGCGCCATCGTCGAGTCCTTGGACGCCGCGGTCAGAGGCGATCGCGCGGCCCGGGAAACACTCGTGGAAGAATCGCTCGGTTATGTCGAGCTCTTGCGGGCCCACATTCAGAAGGAGAACTTGATCCTTTTCCCGATGGCGGAACAGGTGTTGGGCTACGATCAGAAGTCGCAAATATACCGCGCCTTCCAACAAGCGGAGGCCGCGACAACGGACTTAACCAACCGTCAGCGGCAGTGGGCAGAGGGTCTATCTTCACGATCCCTCGAATCGTGAAGAGGGTCCGCAGCAGAGGGTCTCGTCCGGGAGCCATTTCTGGTCCCCTGCGGACCCGTGCTGGAACCGACGGCAAGAGCACAATTTCGAGAACCGTATCACTCGCCCCGCCATTAGAATCCCCTTCTAAACGCACTCGCATTTTCAGATCGAGGCCGATCCAATCAGGGTCGGCCTTCTGCTCTTGCATCCCCTTGCGAGTCAAAGGGTTGCGGCGTGACGGCAGCGTGGTCGGCTCCTTGGCTGTAAACGGCGATGACCGGATCAACCGGGCTGGGATGTCCTTGATCCACCCCGAGTCCACGCAGACGGCGAAGAACGACCGCAGGGCGGACTTGGTGCGGTTGACCGTGATAGCGGCACGGGGTAGGCCGCCCGGGCGTGGGCGGAATTGCCGTTAGCGGCCAATTGGCGGTCAAATCGAGACAGTGCATTCATCATTTGCATCGGACGTCTCCCGAACCATGCTGATTACGGGAAGCCGGGCCGAACGATGGCAGACTAACTTGAACGGCGGTATGAACGGCGGGGGCAGGACACCGATCTTTCGACGGATCCTCGCACATGAGTGTGTCGGACGCGTGATACCGGGCGTAGGTCTCCTGGGTGGCCACGATCGGTCCACTTCTTGGCAGATGTGCACCAATGAGGGAGTATTGACAGAGGGCGGTGCAACCGTTATGTTAGCGCTTGGTTGTGTTTCAACAGCCGCTGAGGACCAAATGAGGAGCTCTATTGAACTGTGGTCGGGAGACGATTCCGACAGCGCAGCGATAGAATGATTGTTACCGGCACCGCCATCCGCTCTGGGTGGGTGTTGCGATCCACTACCTCTACCTGTTCTATTCAGGAGGTTGGTATGCGAAAACTCCATATCCTGACTGTGGCAGTGGTCTTCGCGCTGGCCCGGCCACTATGTCCCGGCGTCATGCCGCTTGAAGCGGCGGTGCCCTCCCGGATGACCGTTCAAGGGAGATTGGCCGACGCCGGGGGACTCCCTTTGACACCGGGATCAAAGACGTTTGTCTTCAGAATTTTTGACGCCCAGACACTGGGGACGCAAGTCTGGCCCGGTGTCGGCGGCGAGACGCAGAGCGTCACGACCGACGTGACGGGCTTGTGGACCGCGGATCTTGGCGCCTTGATTGTTCTCACCGATGCGGTCTTTGCCTCCACGGAACGCTGGTTGGAAATCACCGTCACCGTGGGTGTCAATCCGCCCCAAACCCTTTCGCGGGTCAAGTTGAACGCCACTCCATTCACATTCCGAATCGGCACGGTCGACAACGCCAGCGGCGGCACGATCACCAGCGACGTGCATCTGATCTCAGGGCAGAAGGAGATCCATCTCGACATCAACGATCCCTCGCCGTCATTGGTGATCAAGGACCCGGGGGGCGGACTGCGCAAGTGCGTCTACGGCGGGGACGGCAACGTGTTCAGCGCGTATGATGCCAACAACGATCTCCGCCTGGCGGCAACTTTGAACACGCAGGGTAAGGCCTCCATCGATTTTTACGCGTCATCAACCCTCAAGCGGAGTACGACAATTCAGCCGCGACTCCGCCTTACGGAGGACACGGTGGCCATGATGTCGTCGCCGACTGACACGGTATTCGTCCTCCGGCAAGTTGCGGGAATAGCGCGCGTGGGCGTCAACATCGGCCATCCGACCCAGGAACTCGAAATAGCAGGCGAAGAGAAGGTGGTAAGCGCCGCGACGGGTATTCCCGCCCTCGACGTTAGTAGCACCGGATTCACTACCGGCGATTTGTTCAAACTAGAGGCCGTGGCGAATCAGGTGGCAGATGCCAACGCGCTCGAGATCAAGATTGGCTCCGGGTCGGCGGACTCCTCGCAGTTCATCGAGTGTGCGCGCGGCGCCGACGTCAAATTTCGAGTGTGGGCCAACGGTAATGCCACCATTGATGGCACATTCACCGGCGGCGGCGCAGACTTCGCGGAGATGATCGAAATGACTGACGCCGCGGCGCCCGCCGCGGCCGGCGATGTCATGGTAATCGATACCGACAAATCACGGACCGTGAAAATATCATCGCAGCCGCGATCGACCCTGGTCGCGGGCATCCGCAGCACCAAACCTGGGTTTCTCGGATCGGAGCACGAGCCGCTGGCGGAAGAGATTCCTCTGGCGGTCGTCGGGATCGTGCCCTGCCGCGTGAGCACGGAGAATGGCCCAATTCGTCCGGGCGATCTTCTGGTGACTGCGGCCACGCCCGGTTGTGCCATGAGAGATGACAGCCCCCGCCCGGGAACGATTCTCGGCAAGGCACTCGAGCCATTGGCGCAAGGGCGCGGGTTGATTCGTGTTCTGGTGACATTGCAGTAAAGCGCCGACGCCGCCAAGTGGATCCGAGTCGTGCACTCCACACGCGCCAGTCACACGGGACGGGTGTCGGGGAATTATCGCAGGTGAGGTCATCTCACGTGTCTATCGTGGTCGTGGCAGTGGCAGTCGGACTGAACGATCCGCTCTCAACGCAGTTTCCACCAGACCCTTAATTCCGCGGGATCTGTGGCACAACCTGCCCGGGTGACTTCTCCGTTGTGGCCGACCAGGGTGGCTTACTATCTTGTTCGTGACTGATCGCAGGCACGGCGAGGAAGCCCCTTGATCGGCACAACCGTTTCGCACTACCGCATCACCGCCAAACTGGGCGAAGGGGGCATGGGGGTGGTCTATCTGGCCACCGACCTTCACTTGGGGCGGCAGGTCGCGCTGAAGTTTCTCGCCGCGGACAGATCGGACGCCCCGCAGGCCCTGGAGAGGTTTTTCCACGAGGCGCGGGCGGCGGCGATGCTGAATCATCCGAATATCGTCACGTGTTACGAGATCGGGCAGGACGGCCACCGCGCGTTCATCGCCATGGAGTATGTCGAAGGCATGACTCTGGCTCAGATGCTGCGCGTCGAACAGCCGCCTCTCCCCGATCTTCTGGATTTTGCCATCGATATCGGCGTCGCGCTGCAAGCCGCGCATGAGAAGGGTATCATTCACCGCGACATCAAACCGCAGAACGTCATGGTCACCGCGCAGGGGCAGGTGAAAGTCACCGATTTCGGACTGGCGAAGTGGAAGGGAATCAAGTCGCTGACGAGTAAGGCGGATTTGCTGGGCACCGTGCAGTACTCTTCGCCGGAACAGGCGTGTGGCCGCAAATTGGATCACCGTTCCGACGTCTTCTCTTTCGGAGTTCTTCTGTACGAAATGCTGTCCGGCCAACCGCCCTTCCGCGGTGAGAGCGCCTCGGCAGTCATCTATGAAATCACCAACCGGCAGCCACAGCCGCTGGCGCGCTTCTGCCGCGACTTGCCGGACCAACTGGAGCACGTCGTCTCCCGGGCTGTGGCGAAAAAGCCGGAGGAGCGCTACCAATCGATGGCGGGCCTGGTCGCGGATTTGAAGTCCGTGCGCGCGACGCCCGCCGTCTCCGAAGTATCTTCAAGATCAGTTGCTCGTAAACGCTCGCTGCCGCGATGGGCCGCGCCGTTGATCGCGGTGTTTCTTCTCGCGGCTATCGGCATTGGCGGTTATGCGATGTACCAGTCGCGCACCACAGCCCCGGTTAAACGTGAGACCATGGTGGCCGTGCTGCCTTTCGAAAACCTCGGATCCTCCGAGGATGACTACTTCGTCGAAGGCATCACCGAGGAGATCAATGCCAAGCTGGCCGGAATCCACGGACTGACCGTGATCGCGCCCGCCAGCGCGATGAAATACAAGAACAGCCGCAGGGACGTCAGCACAATCGCCCAAGAATTGGGAGCCGAGTACGTTCTCGAAGGCAGCGTCCGCTGGCAGCAGTCGGCCGAGGCGGGGCACAGCCGGGTTCGGATCACGCCCCGCTTGATTCATGCCAAGGATGAAACACTCGTGTGGTCGGACACCTACGACAAGACTATGGCAGACATCTTCGCGGTGCAATCCGAGATCGCCGTTCAGGTCAGCGCCGCCCTGAAGATCACGCTTGTTGAGTCCGATCGGCGCTCGTGGGACGGACGACAGACGCGCAGTCTCGAAGCGTATCAGTACTATTTGCGGGGCAATGAATACTTCAACCGCGGCATCGAAAAGGAAGATTTGCAGATCGCCTCCGAGATGTATGATCGTTCCCTCGCGGCCGATTCGCTCTATGCGCTGGCCCATGCCCACCGATCATGGACACACGCCACGATCTTTTGGTGGTACGGGCATAACCGAGGCGATTCGTCGTCGGCCAGACGATCGGCACAGACAGCTCTGTTGCTGGATCCCAATCTGCCGGACGCGCACCTCGCCATGGGATATTTTTTCTACTGGTGCCGGAGAGACTATCAGAGCGCGCTCCGCGAGTGGCAGACGGCTTTGAACGGCCAGCCAAACAACTCCGATCTCTTGGAAGCCGTCGGACTTGTTCAACGAAGACAAGGTGAATTCGAATCGGCCTTGAATAATCTGAAAAAGGCGGTGGAGCTGGACCAACGATCGGGACCGAAAGCGTGGGAGGTTGGAAATACCCTTCATCGCCTCCGCCGCTGGGACGAGGCCGAATCATTCCTGGACCGGGCTATCGCGTTGGCGCCGGACTTCCGAGAGCCGTACTTCTATAAGATATCCAGTTGCGTCAACCGGTATGGACACACGTCCGAAGCCCGTGCCGTCCTCGCCGCGTCAATCGGCAAGGTTGACCCGGCCCGATTTCAGGAAGATCGCGCACAGTGTGACCTCTACGATCGCACATATCAGAGGGCGCTGGACGAGCTGACAGCAATCGCAAATGATACGGTGTGGAATCTGAATTTTAGAGGGCAGATCTATCGATTGATGGACCGGCCGGAAGAGGCGTCGCAGCGTTTCGATTCCGCGCGTGTCATTCTGGAACGGGGGATTCCCGGCGACGCTGACAATTCCGCCATTTATAAGCGGCTGGGAGTGGCGTATGCCGGTCTCGGTCGGAGAGAGGATGCCATACGCTCCGGCCAGAAAGCGATCGTCCTCGAGCCGTTATCGAAGGACGCTTTTTATTTTGGCCCAACGGCTCTCGAGAACATGGCGCTGATCTACACCATGCTGGGCGATTACAACCTGGCCATTGATCTATTCGACACATTGCTGTCCACTCCGGCGGGGCTGATTACAATCCCATACCTGGAGCTCGACCCCCGCTATGCCGATCTGGTGCGACAACCGCGCTTCCAGAGACTGAAAGAACGGCACGCTCCTTCATAGGGTGGGTCGCACGCCTCGGGCCGCTTGACACCACATCGCACTGGCGCGGCCCGGTTCGCCGAGCCCACAATCACCTGAACGCTGGTCAGGATGCGCCGGGAGAAGACGCTTCGGACGGGGCGGCCCGCAACCCGTATTTCTTGACGCGGTCACGGATACGCGATTCCGGGATCTTGAGGACACGGGCGGCCTGGCTTTGGTTGCCCTGGCAGTTCTCGAGCGTCGTTCGCACGATTTCCCGCTCATAGTATTCCACCATGGTGTCCAAACCGCCATCGGTCGGCGCCGGGTCCCGGGCCGATGATTTTCCTCCCAGAGAGCGAATTTTCTCCGGCAGCGCTTCGACGGGCACAGTTTGGGTCCCGGGAGGACAGAACAAGACCGCACGCTCGATGGCATTCTGTAGTTCCCGGACATTTCCCGGCCAGTGATAGTTCTCCAAAGCGACCAGGGCCTCGGGTGACAGGCCGGAGATGTCGCGCGTCTCGCGGGAAGCATATCGGCGCAGAAACTCGCCGGCGAGCATCGCAATGTCTTCGCGACGCTCCCGCAGAGGAGACAAAGAGAGCGTGACGACGTTGATGCGGAAGTAGAGGTCTTGGCGGAATGTCCCGGATGAGGCCATCGCCTCCAGATCACAACTGGTGGCGCACACCAGCCGTACATTGACCTGAACGGTCGTCACGGAGCCGACGGGGCGCATCTGCCCGTCTTGGATCACACGCAAAAGTGAGGACTGGACCGGCAAGGACGCCGACCCGATCTCATCCAGGAATAAAGTGCCGCCGTCGGCGTGGGCAAACAGGCCACGATGGTCCTGCGTGGCTCCGGTGAATGCGCCGCGGACGTAACCGAACAGTTCACTTTCCGCGAGCGCCTCCGGCAGAGCTGCGCAGTTCACGGCGACGAATGGTCTATCGCGCCTGGGGCTCATGTCATGGATCGCGCGGGCGCACAGCTCCTTCCCTGTTCCGGATTCGCCCAAGAGCAATACCCGCGCTTCGGATGGCGCCACGTGGGCCAGCGTTGAACACAGATTCTGCCATGCGGGGGATCGCCCGACCAGCCCGGCGAATTGCCCCTCGCGCGCCAGCTGCCGACGCAGCGTGTCGACTTCCTCCGCCAGGAGGCGGAGACGCCGCATACGGTTGAGGACGGACGCCGCCAAATCCGTGACGACCCCGAGAAGAGCTTCATCATCATCGGCGAATGGGTGGGTTACAGATCGCGCCACGATCAGCACACCGACCAGCTGTTCGTGAAAGAAAATCGGCGATGCCAGAGCGGCCAGGCGTGCGTCGGCCTCGCCGTTCAGAAAGGGCACACGGGAGTCATCAGACAAATCCGCGGTGCGCAGCGCGGAGTGATTCTGCGCCACCCAACCGACCAGCAGTCGGTCATGACTCCGTGCGACCCCGGCGTCCAATGTCCCCTCGCGACGCTGCAAGGTCACCGACAGCGGCATATCCTCTTCCATCAGCTGGATCGAGCCATAGTCCGCGTCCAGGAGAGAGAGGGTATCAGTGATCAGGGTCGTCTGGATCCGGCGTTCATCGATCTCGCTGCTCAACAGGCGTGCCAGAGCGCACAAGCGCGCCAACTTCCCGTGTGGCAGTGAGGCATAGAATTGATCGTGAATCTCCACGCCCATGGTCATCCTCGGGAGTCAATATAGCGTGCATCGTGTTTCCCTCCAAGTGCAGCCGCTCGTGGCGATAGGTCACTGGCTCGTGTCGGTTTGAGTGCTCTAACAGGGGGGCTCGTCGCCAGAGCCATCACGACGGTCGTGGAAATCGGCGGACGAACGCCCCCGGATTCGTGGATAATCACGACCAGCCGTCGAATCGCACGCCAGAACAACTCCAAGACAAGCGCTTAGCCGTGCGCGAGCGGTTGGCAGAGAGTTTGCCAAGCACGGAGTCCGGGTGAGATCAGAGGTCGTCAGACCTCTCGAACCGCATCCGGAGAGCGCCGAGTAATCGTCAGCAAACAACCAGACCGAGGAGGCCGCATCATGAACCCAATCCGCGCACGGCACGACCGGCAAGGCAATCGAAGCATGAGAGTTGACGCCTCAATCGGAAAGGAGACCACTGACCATCGCCGCGATACAGGTGCTCGCATTGAACTTTGCGGGGTGGGGACTCGCCGCCTCGCTTCCGGCTGTGAGTTCTGGCAAGCCCGAAAGCGATCGGGTGGAGCGGTTGTCACTTCCGGGTGCTGCCCTGCCACTGGGGCCCATGGCGATGTCCATAACCGCCGGCAGTTGTAGTGGTCGGTGGCAAGGCCCTGAGGCCTTCTATCTAGGATGTGGCTGGCTCACCGGTGATGAAACCGTGGCGGCCTATCAGGATCCGACGGCGTCGGGATGTGTCACCAAATATCCGTTCATCGTCACCGACGTCGTCTGGATTGTATGGGCCTGCCACAGTGCAACCGTTGATCTCCAGCCCCTTATCTATGAAGACGGGGGCACTTCGATGTGCCCGCTTCCAGGGTCCATCCTCTGCCAGGGCCCGGTGTACTCCGTGAACCTGCCGGCCAGTGGCGCGTGGATCGTCACCATGTCGTTGGGGCAGGCCTGCCCGGTGCAGGGCCCGTACTTTGCCGCCGTGTCGCTGCCGACCGCGTATGGACCGGGTGTCGTCGATCTGGTCATCGATGATGGCGCCACCGTCACCCCCAAGATGTGCCGCAACTACGATAACTCTGGCACGGGATGGGAGGATCTGGTTGCTGTTTGGCATTTCAACAACACCACACTGTGGTCCGAGGCGCTCACCAGCCCAGTGGCCCGTGACACCGCGTGGTCGACCCTGGAGAACACGTCACGAGCGGTCGGCTACCTCCCGGCTTCCGATCCGAACAACGACCCGCTGACCTTTTCTGTTTCGCGGCCGCCGGAGCACGGGTCCATCAGCGGCTTCAACGCGAGCAACGGCGCTTTCACCTACACTCCGGCTTCGGGATACGTGGGGAAGGACTCACTGCTTTTTCTCGCCGGCGACGGGAGTGGTACTGGCGCCGGTGCCGTGAGGATCACGGTAACAGCTGCGACTCAGCCGCCGACCGCCTGCGTGTGCTGTCCGTGTCTCGGTGACCCGGATTGTAACGGCGTGATCGATGTCCTCGACGCGGCGGGCCTGGCCCGACTTGCCCACCGTGCGCCCCGGTGATTCAAGTCGCGGCGGGTGATGCGCAAGTCACCGTGTCGTGGGCGCCCGTTGCGGGGGCAGCATCGTACAATCTCTACTACGCCACCGCCCCTGGGGTGACACCGGCCAACTACCCGAGTTGGCCCGGCGGGACGCGAATCGTCGGCGCTGCCTCCCCGCAAGTCGTGACAGGCCTCACGAACGGCACGACCTACTACGTCGTGGGGACGGCGGTTTATCCCGCCGGCGAATCCGAGAAATCGGCGGAGGTCCAGGCAACACCGAACGCGACCAACACCGCGTGCCCCGTGGTGATCAATGAAGTGATGTTTTATCCTGACCCTGCCTCAACGGAGCCGATCCGCACCCATGAATGGGTGGAGCTGTTCAATCCCGGCCCGGATTGCAACATTGCGGGCTGGATCATCAGCAACCGGGATGCCTCCGCTGACGCCCTTCTGCCCAATTGGATTTTCCCGGCCAACAGCTATCTCGTGGTGCACTTCACGACCGGGACCAATGACAACGACTTCTCGGACGCCGAGGGAGATTTCTATGCCGGCAACGCCGACGTCTTCTCCGATGTGATGGATGAATGCGCGCTGTACACCGGCGCGCCGGGATCGGGTACCATCCGGGACTTCATCGCGTGGACACGGGATGAAACAATAACCTTCACCGGCGGAACAGCGCACGGCCACGCCGTTTCTGCCGCTATGTGGACGGCTGGCGATTATCTGGATGCGGCCAGCGCCGGCACGTCGGACGAGGAGAAAATCCAATCTCTGTTTGCGGGCGTGACCATCGGACGAGACAAGGACTCGCACGACTCCAATTTGTCGGGCGACTGGGGAATCGACGGAGGACCAGACGCGATCGATATGACACCCGGGGCGCTCAACTTTAGTCCCATGGGGATCGCAATCGGACCGCCTGAGCCAACTAACGGCCTGAAAGCAAACAAGAAGTGGACGTTTATGGTCTACCTGGATGGCGACAACGACCTGGAGAAATACGCCTTTGACGACCTGAACGAGATGGAGAGAGTGGGATCCGATGCCAACGTCAACATCGTGGTCGAATTCGACAGTTGGAACAAGGCCCACGAGGTCGTGCTACAGGACGGGAAATGG
>JACQFV010000070.1 GCA_016199865.1 Candidatus Zixiibacteriota bacterium
GCGCCGTGGGGGGATGTTCACCGCCCATCAGATTTTCCCGGTCTAAGACCAATCGAAGCAATCCTCGTGGCGGGCCAAGCGGTGCAGAGCTTCCAGGGCTCCGACGACGCCGGGATCGTGCCCGTGGCGTGGGACGGCCGGGCGAGTGACGGATCGACGGCGGCCAGCGGCATGTACTTCTACCGCGTGACCACCCCGACCTTCAGCGCCACCCGGAAGATGACGCTGTTGAAGTAACGATCACCACGGCGCGGGGCTAATCCCCCGCGTCCTGTAGGCAACACACACCCACCCCGGTCCTTCCACAGGACCGGGGTGGTGGTGTTTGGGGGTAAGACCATATGGGAGCGCGATATGCGGCACGGTACCACAGGCCCCGCAAGCTAATTCTCGGTTTGTCAAAATCTGCTCTTGTACCCCGAATCTGCTTGACCTGCGATTCGACCGAAAACCTTATTGGAATTTGTTCGGACAATTCTCCAGCCGGGAACAGAGTCGACTCGGCGGAAGGGCCGAGCCAGTTTTCTTCTTAACTACGCCGTAGTAAGTTGATTTGCAACCCAGGTGGAGGTGCGTATGAGATCGCTCCCAAGTCCTCGTACTGTTGCAGCCATGGCTGTGTGTCTTTCCGTTTTGACCATCCTCGCACGACCAGCGAATTCCGGGGTCATTTATGAACAACAATTCAGCACGGATGTCTTTGCTTCCGGTGACTGGACGAGAAGCGATGCATCAGTCTCTGTCGACGTTCAAAACGGGTGGCTTCGCATTGGCTCCAATGGAGCGGTCGATGATTTTGCCGAAAAGTCCGGTCCGTTCTCGTTACCGCTTGTGATTGAATGGCGAGAGCGAACATTCAGCGGAGATCCGGGGGTTGGCCCCTACTACTCATTGCCGAAGTTGGAGTTCTGGTGGGGCCCGGCTGGCAACGACAATTATCGTATCACATATGTAGATATCGACAACACAGGTGTGGGAGGCTGGCTCCTTGGCCAATGGACTAACATCCTGACATTGCGGCCCACGAATTGGAACCAGTGGCGGACAGTCAGGGCCATCATTCGCAGTGATGGCGGTGAGCTGTTCGCAAAACAGGATGGGGACCTTGATTTCAAGCACATTGCCGCGGCAACTTGGGCAATTCCGGATGTGATCGAACGATTTCGTCTGTCACAGCACTCGGATGATGTGAGTGATTTCGATTACATTCGTGTGACCTCAACTGACGCCTTCTGCGACGGATTTGAGGACGGGGCGAACTTTTTGACGCGTTGGACCAGTATCGGAAGTGCGGTTCAGGTACCGACCGATACACCGACGCACACAGGGGACGGCGCGTTGGCATTCACTTCTCTGACTGGCAATGGGGGGTATTTGTCTCCCATTTACCGGAGCAATTTCGAAGCGTATACCGGTGAGTATAGCGCCTGGTGCAGGCAGGGAAACGCCCAGGAGATTACGATCTTTGCATGTGCGCGTCCTGACCCTGACGAGTACCCCACTTGGTGCCCGAGCTATCACTTTGGGTTCAGCGCACAGGGTACTCCCCCCGCATCCGGAATTTGGCTGGCCCGTCACACAGGAATTGGCGTTCAGGGCGATT
Organism: Candidatus Zixiibacteriota bacterium; assembly: GCA_016199865.1. Classification (GTDB taxonomy): domain Bacteria; phylum Zixibacteria; class MSB-5A5; order WJJR01; family WJJR01; genus JACQFV01. Next base: position 1,604 of record JACQFV010000070.1, read on the forward strand.
GGGTCGTACTGGGGACGTCTACCCCTCAATTTGGTCCCGATGACTGGGTGCATCTGACCCTGCGAATTCTGCCGGATGGGGTGATCGTTGGAAAGTGGGAGTGGGATGGCTCCGCCGATTCGATCGTAGCTACCGACAGCGATCCGATTCTGAGTCCTGGCAGATTCTACGTCGCAGCCAGCTTATACGGAGGCACCGGTCGGACAGGGCCGGGGTTCGTCGATGATGTCTGCTATACGCCACTTTCGGTGCCGCTGCCTCTCAATATCGCCTGTCCGGCGGGTTTTGCGATCGAATGCCCGGCGGATGTTCCCGTGTGCGATCCGAGCCAGGTGACCGTCTCCGGCGGCTGTTCGCCTGTGGTGGTCACATGCGCCGACGGTCCGCTCGTCGGCGGCCCCTGCGGTGGCACGATCACACGCACTTTCACGGCGACCGATGGCTGTGGGAACATGGCCAGTTGCGATCAGGTCATTACGGTGAAGGACGACGTACCGCCGGTGATCGGGTACCCCGGGAGTGTCACCTTCGCGTTCATATCACCGACAGACGCCATGGTCACTTGGCCGCCACCGAGCGCTACGGACAACTGCAATCTCTCGCCTGCGGTGTCGTGCGACCCCCCTTCCGGTAGCATGTACCTGATTGGGTCCCAGAATGTTACCTGCACTGCCAATGACGGTTGCGGAAACACGGCCCGGTGCTCATCCCGGTTCGTCTTGGTTCCCTTTGACATCAAGCCGGGCTCCTGTCCGAATCCCCTTAATATTAGTGCGTTGCGTGGAGCCGGTTCGGCGTCGGCGGCATCGGCCGGGCCGGGTGGCCCCAGCCATCCCGTCTTTCCGGTTGCCATACTGGGGACTGCCTCCTTGGACGTTACGACCATTGACCCATCGACGCTCCGGCTGGCCGGGGTGCGACCCCTGCGCTGGGACTTAGAAGACGTAGCAACCCCAGTAACCAGAGATCCTCTGCAGGATTGCAAATGCACGACCGCCGGCGCAGACGGGTATCGGGACCTTACCGTCAAGTTTGACGAGATGGCGATCATCGCGGCCATCGGATCTGTAAACAACGGTGATCGGGTGATGCTCATGATCACCGGAAAACTGCGCGACGGCACTCCCCTTGCGGGCGCCGATTGTGTGCTTATCCGTGCCGCGAAGGGGGCAAGTGCTGCGTCGGCGCCGAGCGCCATGCCGCCGTTCACACTGGCGGACAACTACCCCAATCCGTTCAACGCCGGCACCACCATCCGTTATAGTCTGACAGACCCAGGCCGGGTTAACGTGACTGTATTCAACATTCTCGGCCAGCGCGTGGCGACGTTGGCGGATGATGAGCAGGCCCCCGGAGAGTATTCGGTGACTTGGGACGGCAGAGATGAACAAGGCACCCCGGTACCTTCTGGGATGTACTTCTACCGCCTGACGGCCGGCGACCAGGTCCAGTCAAAGAAGATGGTCCTGTTGAAGTAGCCGGCCCGTTCGTTGAGATTAGCCCCCGCCCCGGCCCCACTCGGACCGGGGTGGTGTGTTTGTGGGGGGGGATCCCACTTCGAAAAGCGTGTGCCACTGACTAAAGTCAGTGGCACACGCGTGAGCCCCATTTCATCGCCCAGAGATCTCCGCCCGCCAACCGCCGAAAAGCCATTTGCGCGCCTCACCACTTGTATCGTAATTAACTGATTGGCCTATGGGAACTTCGCTTATCCACAGTTACCTGCGCGAAACCGGACGCGATCTGGCCACGGCGGAGCCGGGGTTTCTGGCCTACCTGGCGAATCTCGACATGGTGGCGCAGCGGTCATCGTCGGTGGCGGCGGCGATTGTCGCGGAATTGCGCGATCAACGGGCCAATCTCAAACTGATCGCCAGCGAGAATTATTGCTCACTGCCGGTTCAGTGCGCGATGGCCAATCTGTTGACAGACAAATACGCCGAAGGCGTGCCCGCCAACCGGTTTTATGCGGGCTGCGACAATGTTGACCGGATCGAGGAGCTGGCGCGGCAGCAGGCCTGCCTTCTCTTCGGCGCGGAGCATGCCTATGTGCAGCCGCACAGCGGCGCCGATGCCAATCTGATCGCCTATTGGGCGATTCTGTCGAAGCGGATCGAGACGCCGGCGTTGGCGGAACTGGGCGCCACGAGCATCGACACGCTCTCGGCGGCGGACTGGAATGCGCTGCGTGAACGGCTCGGGAATCAGCGGCTCTTGGGAATGAACTTCTATTCCGGCGGGCATCTGACGCACGGCTACCGTCGCAATGTGTCGGGACGGCTCTTCGAAGCCCATTCGTATTCGGTCGACCCGCAGACCGGGCTTTTGTCCTACGACGAGATCGAACGTCAGGCCCAGACCGTCCGGCCTTTGATTCTTCTGGCCGGTTATAGCGCGTATCCACGTCTGATTGATTTCTCGCGCCTTCGTCAGATCGCCGATCGAGTCGGCGCCGTGCTGATGGTCGACATGGCGCATTTTGCCGGGCTGGTGGCGGGCAAGGCGTTCACCGGACCGTACGATCCGGTGCCCTATGCCGACGTGGTCACTTCGACCACGCACAAGACATTGCGAGGGCCGCGCGGCGGTCTGGTTCTCTGTCGTCAGGAGTTCGCCGAATCAGTCGACAAGGGCTGCCCGCTGGTGCAAGGCGGGCCTCTCCCCCATGTCATGGCGGCCAAGGCGCTGTGCTTTGCCGAGGCACTCGAGCCGGAGTTTCGATCCTATGCCGCGCAGATCGTGAAGAATTCGCGCGCGCTCGCGGAGGCGTTGGCGCGGCGTGGTGCGAAGATCGTGACCGGCGGCACCGACAATCATCTGTTGCTCGTTAATGTCACACCCTTTGGCCTGACCGGGCGTCAAGGCGAGACGGCATTGCGCGAATGCGGGGTGACCTTGAACCGCAATGCCATCCCCTGCAATCCCGACGGCACCGACCCCAACGGGCCGTGGTACACGAGCGGTCTGCGGCTCGGCACAGCGGCGGTGACGACACTGGAGATGCTCGAGCCGGAGATGGACAAGATTGCCGAGATCATGCTTGAAGTCTTGAAACATACGACACCTGAGACGACCCCGAAAGGACGTCACAAGGCGAAGTATGCGATTGCTGACAACGCGAAAGCCCAGGCCCGGGCGCGCGTGTCCGAGTTGATGCGGAATTATCGGCTCTACCCCGAGATCGATCTGGAATTTCTGATCAAGTCGTTCCCGCCCGAGGATCACGGCGCTTAGGCACAACGCGTGAGAAGCAGACCGAAACTCACGCCAGAGCGGGCGATCAAGAAATGGAGTACGTGCGCGTCACGCGCCCTCGTGTGACGCGGCGCCACCCGAGGGCGGGTGGCGCGCACATTTCTAACTGCTGGTTCGCCAGGTCTCTCGCCAGACACTCAGAGAGAAGAACAGACCGACCCTTGCTCTCACTGCCCTCCGGCTTTGACGACCACGGGGATATCGGCCGACTTCGAGACTTCCAGATTCAGCGCCTTGCCCGCGGGGAGTTCCAGTTGTTTCCCCTTGGTGGCGAGCGCGACGCCTCCACCGGCGGCCGCTCCCACCGCCGCGCCGACGATGGCGCCTTTGGCCTTGTTCTTACTGGTGAGAAGACCGATCGCGCCGCCGACAATCGCGCCCGCGCCCACTTTCTTGGCGTCGCTGACTTTGTCCGGCTTGGCTTCAAATGCCAGTGGCGCCGTTTCGATGGTGTGCGCCCGCCCCTGGTGGTCGATCACCGTATCGAAAGAGAGCGTCATCGACGCCCGGCCGGAAGTGCGATGCGGTTCCTCGACTTGGGTCAGGTGCCCGCGGATCACGGCGCCCACCGGCAGCACAACCGTGCCGTTGATTGTGACCGGATCGGCAACGGTCGCGGTAATTTCGTCGCCGACATGATTGGAATCGGTCCGCAACGGTGTGAGCAACGTCGCAGCCAACGTGGTGCCAACCGGAATCGCCACATTGACCTCCGTGGGCGGAGGCGTCGCGGTCGTGGTGGCCGCTACCTTGAGTTCGGTGCGCGGCGACGGCAAAGTCTTCTTCGCCGGTGTCGGCGGCGGGGTTTGATGCTCGGGCATGGCGATCGTGTCATTGCGGACATCGGACGGCAATGACCCAAACTGCTGCCCGGACGTGTCGGCAGCGCTCTGATCCTTCTGTCCGGTTTCAGTCTTGCTCCCACCGCCACAGCCGCTTACGACGACGCAGGCCACCAGCCCCGCCAGACTTGTACCGCTAATCCATTTCTTCATGGCGATCCTCCCTTATTTTGGTCGGCGCTCCCCTGCCGCGCCTCAGAGGCGATAATCGAACTTTACAATCATTGGTACCGGCATTACACAGCATGGTTTCAGCGAACTGCCATCGGCAGACTCCGAGTGCACATTGAGGGGGTCCATCTGCGAAGGCAAGAGATAATTCATCCACCCAACCCCTGAAGAGTGATTGTGCCAGACGGCCGTCACCGTTAGACTTCCCCCGTCCATGACCGGCGTGACGGCACACGACGCACGGAGGTGATGACCACCATGTTCGAACACCGCAGCGAACCCTTGCTCTCCAAACGCGAATTCGTAGCGCGGCTTTTGCGCCACGGCGGCATCGCTTTGGGGATCGTGCTCGGCTCTTTGGGACTGGGGATGGCCGGGTATCATTGGGCCGAAGGGATGCCCTGGATCGACGCGATGCTGAATTCCGCCATGCTCCTGGGGGGAATGGGTCCGGTCAATGAGCTGCACACGATGTCCGGCAAGCTCTTCGCGTCGGCCTACGCCCTCTTCGCCGGGCTGGTATTTCTGATCGTGGTCGGGATCATGCTCGCGCCCGCCGTGCACCGGCTGATTCATCGGTTTCATCTGGATTCCGAATCAGAGCGCGCAAACGGCGACTCATCCGCGTAAGTGCCCCTGAGATTTCTCTCACATGCCTGTCCCATCCACGAGTGATCTGCAGATCGCCCGGCTGGCCGCTTGGCCCATCGACATTCCACTCACCGACGGCTTTGCGATTTCGCGCGGGACCGTGGTCACAGCCGCGAATGTCTTTGTGTGTGTGGATCTGCACGGCGGCGCGACCGGGTACGGCGAGTGCGCCCCCTTCACCGATCTGACGGGAGAGGATCAGAAGGGTACTCTAGCGGCAATCGAGAGTTTACGTGATTTGGTGTTGGGCCAGACTGCGGCTACATGGCGTCGGTTGAGCCAGATCTTGCATGAAGCGGCGCCGCGGCAACCAGCGGCGCGCTGCGGCCTCGAAACCGCCATTCTCGATGCTCTCTGCCGGGCCGTGGGGCTCCCGTTGTGGACTCTCTTCGGCGGAGCGGCGGTCGGAGTGCAGGAGACCGATGTCACGATCCCCATCCTCGGCAGAGAACGTTCCTTGGACTTGGCGAGAGAGTGGCGGGCACGCGGCTTTCGAATCCTGAAGATGAAAGTGGGCCGGAATCTCGATCAAGAAATCGCGACGATTCTCGACATCTGCCGCCTCTGGCCGGATGTGTCGTTTGTCGTCGACGCGAATCAAGCCCTGAGTGAAACGGAAGCGCTGAGACTGATGTCGACGCTGAAGAACCACGGCACCAACGTGCGCCTATTGGAACAGCCCGTCGGCCGCGCCGACCTGACGGCATTGGCGCGGCTACGGCGGGATTCTCCTTTTCCGATTGGCGTCGATGAGTCGGCGGGGTCGCGTGACGATCTGGTGCGGATCATTCGGGCTCAGGCCGCCGACGTCGTCAATCTCAAGATCATGAAATCCGGCGTCATCGAGGCGCTCGACATGGCGACTTTGGCATTGTCATCGGGACTGGCCATCATGTTCGGCGGCATGATCGAGACCCGGCTGGCGGTGGGATGCTCGTTGGCGCTGGTTGCGGGAGTCGGGCCTGCGCACACGCTGGATTTGGATACCCCGCTGCTTCTGGCCGCCGATCCGGTTGATGGCGGATACTGCTATGACGGTCCCTTGATGCATCTGTCGCCGGGGCCCGGACATGGGGCGGCTCCGCAGACGACCACAGGAGATGACTGAGATGATGCGGATAGCGTTTGTGCTGGTCATGGCACTCCCCCTTGATAGGACGTGGGCCGATCGATACGGCGGTCCGGCGGATCAAGAGCGGAAAGTGATTGCAGAAACTGTTATCTTTTGGTACGTTAGTATTCTTGAAATGCCTCGTGAAATGATCACGTCTGACCTTTCCCACTGTCCTTGACCTCGTGCCCGAGAACCGATGCCGTCCTCAGACTCACTTGTGATTGCGGACCAGGCGGCGCCGGCTCAAATTCCGGGATCAGTCGCCGCGGTTGTCGCCATAGTCTGTCTGGCGATCCTCCTTCTGTCCTCCGCCGCCTGGGGAGCGGACCAAGTCCCGTACGACGTCGACCCCGACAGCGCCCTGGCGCTGACGTTGTCACGACAGAAGGGGACATTCATTGAGCTGAATGATGCCGTGGCGCTGGCGTTGAAAAACGCGACGGCCGTGCGGGAGGCCGATGCGGCTCGGCAGGCGGCACGGGGCTCGTTGCGTTCCGCCCGCGGCGCCTTCGATCCGGAATTGTTCGCGACCGCACAGCAATCGGGCGCCAATCAACCCGCTTCCTCTCCATTCCTGGGCGCCGATGTCCTCAACACCAGGCAATCCTCACTGACCACCGGCGCGCGTATGCGCCTGCGGTACGGAACGACCCTGCAGGCATCGATCATCTCCTCGAAGTTGGAGACCAATTCATTGTATGCGACACTCAACCCGCAGTACTCGGCCTTCGGCAACGTGGAATTCACGCAGCCCCTCCTGAAAGGGTTTGGCCCCGCCGCGCGCGGCGAGCTGAGTGCGGCCGAGCGGCTCTGGGAGGCGGCACAGGCATCCTACGACGACGCGGTGTTGAGCGTCACGTCAGGAGTCGAGAAGACGTACTGGGATTTGTACGCCGCCGAGCGCGACATGGCGGTGCAGGAGTTGAGCCGCGATCGGGCCCTGGCGTTCCTGCAGGAAACCCAGATGCGCGCCAACGGCGGCCTGGTCGGGCCCAATCAAGTGGCCAATGCGCGTGTCTTCTTGTCGGAGCAGGAGCAGGCGCTTTTGGATCGTGAGGAGAATCTCGACTTGGTGTCGGACCAACTGGCCACGTGGCTGGGCCAACGCCCCGGCTTGAATAGCCGTTACCGTCCTTCTGACGCTCCGCCCATCGAAGATCAGCCGGTCCGCGATCAGGATTCGGTTGTCGCCAATGCCTTGGCCGCCAATCGCTCGTTGCGGGTCGCGGCCATACAGGTGGAGTCCCTGCGCGAACTCGAGCGTGGGGCACGGTGGAATGCCCTGCCGGCATTGAATCTTTTCGGATCGATCGGCAGCAACGGATTGTCCGGCACGGGGCAGCATCCGATCTTCGGAACCGACACCCTCTCCGCTTCCTTCACCGGCGGGCCGGGTGAAACATGGCATCAGGTGTTCGGGCGCGATTTCCCAACCTGGACCATTGGGGTACGTTTGTCGTTTCCCCTCGGGCTACGGGCGGGGGCGGGAGAACGCAATCGTCTGCATGCGGAGGTCCGCCTCGCGATGGAACAACAGACGGCCCTGCGGCGTTCGGTGGAAGAAGATGTGCGCGCCGCCCACCGCGAATTACAACATGCGCAGAGACGGCTCGAATCCGCGCGGTCCGGTGTCGACGCCGCCGGTGAGCAGGTACGCATCGGCACATTGGAGTACCGCGCCGGGCGCACCACGGCCTTCGAATTGGTGCGGCTCAGCGCCGATCTGGCCACCGCGCAGCAACGGTACTCCCAAGCGCTGGTCCGCGCCGCCAAGGCCGCCGCTGATCTGAAACGTTTGACATCGGGCGGATCGGCATCGCCCATCGCCAACTGAAAGGCCGGACAAGATCATGCCCAATCAATCGAGATTCGCCGTGACGGCTCCCCGGCTCGTGGCCGGAATGCTCTGCACGCTGGTGTTCACTTCGGGCTGCGGCAGCAACAAGTCACAGAGCTTTGCGCGCCCGCCCATGCCGGTGGAAACCGCCGTGGTGTCCGAAGCCACTGTCGCGGACCGCTTCGAGGCCGTGGGAACACTGGAGGCGGTGGAGCAGATCACGGTCGTCTCGCAGATTGATGCATTGGTCATCGCCCTCCCCTTTCGCGAGGGTGCGCCGATTGCTCAGGGCGGACTGATTGCCCAGCTGGACGACGCGCAACTTAAGGCCGAAGAAGCGCGCGCTGAGGCGGTTCGCGACCAGCGTAAGATCAACTATGATCGGGTCAAGACCATCGTTGAACAGCATGCCGGCGCCCAGCAGGACCTGGATGATGCCGACGCCGTTCTGAAAATGGCCGAAGCCGATCTGGCGTTGGTCCAAGCGCGTCTGGCGAAGACCCGGATCATCGCCCCGTTTGCCGGGATCGTCGGGGCGCGGTCGGTCAGCGTGGGGTCATTCCTTCGGGTGGGAGACGCCATCACCACGCTGGCGCAAGTCCAGAAACTCAAGGTCATGTTTACGGCCCCGGAACGATTCTATCCCGACCTGCACGTCGGCGCCGCCGTCTCCGTGTCGACCTCCGCCTACCCGGATTCCCAGTTGACGGGAACGATCTCGGTGGTCGAGCCCGTGGTGGACCCGTCCACGCGCAGCGTGAGGATCGTGGCGTATCTGGACAACCCGGAGGGACGGTTCCGTCCCGGCATGTCGGCCAACGTCAGCGCGACGATGCGCGCCCGGGCCAACGCCATCTTGATTCCAGCGGAGGCCATCTTCGTCGAAGGGAATCAGTCGCTGGTCTACGTCGTCAAATCGGACAGCACGGTGACGCGCACGCCGATTACCACCGGCACGCGCCAGCGCGAGGACGTGGAGGTTCTGCAGGGACTCCAATCCGGCGCGCAGATCGTCACGGCCGGCCACCAGAAACTGTACGAGGGCGCGAAGGTCCTTCCCGTCTCCCACCGGAAACCCGATCAGTCTCGCAACGCAGGGGCGCCCTCATGAAATTGAGCGAAGTCTCCATCCAGCGCCCGGTCTTTGCCACGGTGATGAGTCTGGCCATCACCAACGTGCTGGAGGAGCAACTGTCGACGTTGGAGGGGGTCAAGACCCTCACGTCTTCCAGCCGCGAGCAGGGTTCGGTGATCACGGTCGAGTTCGTGCTCGGACGGGACGTGAATGAGGCGGCCAACGACGTTCGTGACCGCGTCGCGCGCGTGCGCGGGCGGCTGCCGCGCGAGGCCGACGACCCGATCGTGCTGAAGGTCGACGTGAACGCCCAGCCGATCGTCTGGCTGGGTTTATCCAGCCCGCGGCATTCCAACCTGGAGCTCACTGACGTCGCCGACCGTGTCCTCAAAGAACGGATCCAGCGGCTGCCGGGCGTGGCCTCGATCATCATCGGCGGCGAGCGCCGTTATGCCATGCGCGTCTGGCTGGATGCTCAGCGGCTGGCGGCCCACGGTTTGACTACACAGGACGTCGAGAATGCCATCCGAAGCGAAAATGCCGAGATTCCCGGCGGACGGGTTGAGGGCACCAACCGCGAATTCTCCGTTCTGACCCACGGTGAGCTCTCCACTCCCGAGGGGTTTGGAGCAATCATCGTTCGGCAGGATGGCGATCAGATCGTCCGCCTCAGCGACGTCGCTCAGGTGGAGGTCGGCGCCGCGGACGAACGCACGGCCGTGCGCTACAACGGCCAGCCCGCCGTGGGATTGGGGATCAGCAAGCAGAGCGACGCCTCGACCGTCGACGTGGCCACTACGGTGACGCATGCGCTCCCCGAACTGTCCAAGTTGCTTCCGGATGGGATGCGGCTCGACGTGGCCTACAATTCGGCGACGTTCATCCGCCAATCGATCGAGGAAGTGCGCCAGACGATCCTCATCGCCGTACTACTCGTGGTCCTGGTGATCCTCGCCTTTCTCAAGAGCATCCGGGCCACGTTGATCCCCACGTTTGCCATCCCCACGTCGATCATCGGCGCCTTCGCGATGGCCTACTTTGTCGGGTTTACCATCAACATTCTCACGCTCTTGGCGCTCGTCTTGGCCATCGGGCTGGTGGTCGACGACGCCATTGTTGTCCTGGAGAATATTTTCCGCCATATGCAAATGGGCAAGTCCCGGCGCCAGGCCGCTTTTGACGGGTCCAAGGAGATCGGCTTTGCGGTCATGGCCACCACGATCGCCCTCGTCGCCGTCTTCGTGCCCTTGGCCTTTCTGAAGGGAAACGTGGGGCGCCTGTTCAATGAGTTTGGCGTTACCGTGGCGGTTGCGGTGCTCATCTCCGGATTTGTCGCCCTGTCGTTCACGCCGATGCTCTCTTCGCGCATGCTCCGTCC
>JACQFV010000074.1 GCA_016199865.1 Candidatus Zixiibacteriota bacterium
TACCCTCTCCCCTATGGGGAGAGGGGATCATTCTCTCCCCCTCTCCCTTTCAGGGAGAGGGTTGGCCCCGCTGCGCGGGATCTTCGAGGTGAGGATCCCGGCTTGCGCACGGTCATTTTGTTAGAGGCTCTAAAGGATTTGTTCTGAGGGACGCCCGGCGTCCACTAACATAGCGTCCTTATGTTAGGGTCTAAGAATGAAAAGCCCGAGGGTCAACTGAGACCCACGGGCTTTGTACTTCCCTTAAGAAGCATACCTACGGGCACGGATTACAGAACTCCGTGGCCGGATTCCCGGCTCGGAACGCCACGTTGACCATGTGCACGACGTCGAGGACGTCGGTGAAGCCGCTGCAATCGGTGTCGGTCGTCTCCACCGGGCAGGCCGCATTGGGATCGAGCACCGCCGCGCCGCCGCGGAAGGCGACGTTGACACAATTGACGACGTCCAAGATGTCGGTGATCCCGTCGCACTTCGGATCGGCAGGGCAGTCGCAGGCGCAGACCGTCGGCTCCGCCACGATGAACGTGGACAGCGAGTTGACCCGGCCGCACACATGGATGCACCCGCCGCCGGGGCCGACCGAGGTCGTGACGTCGACCCACTGGAAGTTCCCCTGCGAGATCTCCTCGTAGTGGAACATCTTGCAATTCTGCCCGGGGCCGTTGACCGCCGTGGTTTCGACGTCGATGCACACGTCGATCTGGGGGGGGCCAGGATTTACAGCGCCGAGGACGGCCGTGGTGTGAACGTCGGCATAACCCGGCACGGACGAACTCCCGTTCGCGCGGTCTGTCATCGGCGACGGAATGCAAATCGGCAGAATTGAGTATCCCGCCGGCGGCGTCGGACCGGACCCCGACACCGACACCGCACTGATCCCCCACAGCGCCACCGAATCGAACGCGACCGCCACACAGGGGCTCAAGGTCACGGCCACGTTCGTGCCGATATCAGTGAAGCCGGGCTCGCAGACGTCCCCCAGTCCCGAATTGTCCGAATCAAACCGGCAGTCGCACCGCCCGATGTCCAGAGCGTCCAGTTCGTCCGACGTTAGAAGCCCGAGGGCAGTATGCGTTGCGTACATCGTGATCAGCCCGCCGCCCGCCGCCGACAACGGTTTGCGGAAGACATCGGCCGCCGAGAAGGGCCCCGGACCGGGCATGTTGGGATTGGCGCCGGCCCCCAGCGACGGCGACCCTGAGCGCAGCGAAAAGAGAATCTCATCCCCGGTATTGATCGATCCCCGCGGTGGCGTATCCCAAACACAGACCGCGTCGAGATCATCTCCCGCCAGAAGGCCGATATCGGCCACGCCGTCGGCATAGACACCAAACGTCATCGGCGCGCCGCCCGGCGGCGGCGAAACCAGAATGTCATCGGGCGTGGCCAGTGCGCCGGTGATCACGGTCGTCGACGAGACGTTGAGCGAGAAATAGACCGCCGAATCGGCATCTTCGGGTATCCCGTCGCCGTCGCTGTCGACTTCTTTGGCGTCAGTGGCTTCGAGCGCGTCGATGTCATCCTCGACCGAGTCGGTCAGAGCGTTGTAGTTGTGCGCCGGCGCCTGCAACCCCAGCGCCAGTTCGTCGATGTCCAGTGTGTTGCTCCCCATCGGTGCGGGCAGCAGGGTCACATTGCTGGGCCCGCCGAACGAGGCGAATTGCGCCGAACGGAAGATGTCGCCGGCGGCCTCATTCCCCGGATCTCCCCCGCCGTTGCTGGGCGGCGGTGTGCCGACCGGTCCTGCCACAGGCGACAGCGTCGCCTGGACGTGGACGGCCGAGCCCGCGACACCGGCCGAGCCCGGATCGACGCTGAACAGGAGTACCCGTCCGCCATCGCGGCCGAACGAGAGCGCATCGATGTTGTCGCCATGTTGCAGCCCCAACGCGCCGACCGCTGACCCCGGCGACGGCGGCGCCGGATCAGGCGCCCCCGGATTGGGGGCAAACGGGCCATGATATGGCCCCGCCGCGGTCGGCCCCACCCCCAAGGCGGCCGAGATCCGATCCACATTCGTCAAATCCGGCGGCGCGCCCAGCGTGGCGCCCGACGACTGGAAGAGTTCGCCCTCGGTCTGATACCCCCAGGGTCCGGCAAATCCGAGCGCGTACACGTCATTCGGCGCCGGATGACCCGGATCGGGCTGTTTCAGACCCTCGGCCGGGTTCACAACACCCTCGACCGAAAAGACCACCGGATACGTCGAAGACGCGAATGGGGGCGGCGCGCCGGTGCAGGTGATGGCCCCCTCGCAGGTTGGCGTGCCGTAGCAGGACGGGTAATACGGACAGGACGGATAGACCCGGCACGAGGGTTGATCATAGGTCGGGCAGTTCTGAATCGGGCAACTGGGATAGCAGACCATCGTCGGCGCGTACGGCCTGCTCGGGCACGACGGGTAGGCCGGACAACTGACGTACCCCTCGCAACTGGCGTAGTACGGGCACGACGGCACCGTCGGACAGGTGGAATAGCCGGAGCAACTGACGGTGTTCCCCATCGTCGGCTCGCACGGGCACGACCCAAACGTCCCCGGAATGTCCGCCAGTTGGGACGGCGCGCAATCGATCGGCGACCACCACATGCAGACCTGGCCATGCCGTGTGGGGAGCCAACTCTTCTCTTCCGGGCAGGTGTTGACACAGGTCCCGTGCTTGCGTTTGTCGCCGACCGCCAGACCTACCGCGGCGACGTCGCTGGGGTGTCCGGAAATGCAGGTCAGCTTGTAGATGCAATACTTGGTCGTGTCGCACACGCACGCGGCGGTTGCTCCGGGGACGTCCGGGAGGGTCGTCGGCGCACATTCGATAAATTTCCACAGCATGCAGGCCGCGTCACCGTCGCCGTCAAAATCGGCCACGGTACTGAGGTCCGGGCAGGTGTTGACGCACGTTCCCAACTTGCGCAGGTCTCCGACCGTCAGCCCCGACGCCGCAAGATCACCGGCGTCACCCTGGATACACGTCAGTTTATAGATGCAGAACTTGACGCAGGTTTCAGTCGTCGTCGGCGTGTGGTCCACTGAACAGAGCCAGCCCAAGGGCTGGCCGGTATGGGCATCGAGCAAAGGCACGGTCTGCCCCGGCGTCGTGCTAAACGTGCTGCCGATCGGCGGCAAGGCGGTGATGCCGTCGGCTTTCACATGCACCGGCTGGTTGCCGGTATTGACTGCCAAGCCCAGACCCGGCAGGTCAATCTCGACGAAAACATCAAAAAATGAGTTTCCCGAGACAAAGTTTCCCCCGCCGTCGGCGACCACGTTGGTGATCATCCCGGTCGAGGCCATATCCGGCCGTTCGGTGATGACGATGGGGCCCAAGTCGCTGTTGCCGGTCAGAGTCATTGAGAGAATCTCGATCGGGATATCCACTCCCGTCGTGTACGGTGGCGCGGCGCGCGAGACCATGGTTGGACCATTCGCCTGAGCAAAATGCTGTGGTCCCAGACACTGCTGATCGATCGGGTCGGTGTTGAATCGCAGAGAGGCGGAGGATTGGAAGCAATCATACTCCAGGGATTGGGTCGCAGCCGTCCCGGATGAGAGGACCGCGCCTTGGGCTCCGACGGTCCCTGGGCGCCCCGCATTGATCGATATGGCGGGCGCATGACGCCGCGCCGGGACGCGATTTGCCGGGCCGTCCGATTGGACGCTGAACTCCCCGATGACATCCGCGAGTCCCTGCTCGAACAATGGCGACGGTGAAGGATCGTTGCCCCCGGCGCTGGTGCGTTCGGCCGCGACCACCCACCCCAAGAACCCAACAGCCGCCAAGGTCATCAACAATGCCCAATGGCGGGAACGATGCACGATTCGAGATCCCATGGGACCACCTCCTGAACAGTCTTAAGTTTTCGAAACTCAAAGCGGCGGTGTGTGGGAGTTCAATCCGGCTCTCTGAAGCGCGAACACCACCTGATATTTCATATAATCCCAACTTGTCGGTTTGTCAACAAGAAACGGTGGGCGGTAGAGTCAAGGTTTGTGCGCAACAGTGGGTAGCGGCCGTCCGGCGAACCGGACGAGTAGTTGGGGGATGGCGTAGACGTTGGTCCCGCAACCGGTTCCGTCTCGGAAGGAATCGACGAGACGGACCAGTTGTGCCGTTGATTTTCGATCCTAAAGTCGCTATTTTACCATTTGAAATGAGGACTTCCATCTGAGCATGGTTACCGCCGGCGCCGCCCATCCGCCCCAACCGAAGGATCGCCCCGTGACCGCCAAACCGATCACGGTCGCCGATTTCGTGCGCATGAAGAAGGCGGCCCAGCCGATTGCGTTGCTGACGGCGTACGATTACTACACGGCTCGGCTGTTGGACGCCTGTGGCATCGATGGCATTCTCGTCGGCGATTCGGCCAACATGGTCTTCTACGGCGAGTCGACGACGCTGTCGATCACGGTCGACCAGATGATCTACCACACGCGCGCCGTTAGTCGGGCCGTCTCCCATGCATTGGTGACCGCCGACATGCCCTTCATGTCGTATCAGGTCAGTCCGGAAGAGGCGTTGCATAATGCCGGACGATTTCTCAAGGAGGCCGGTGCGGCCGCGGTCAAGTTGGAGGGCGGGCTGCCGATCGTGCCGACCGTAGTGCGGCTGATCGCAGCCGGGATTCCAGTCATGGGGCATATCGGTCTGGTGCCGCAGTCGATTCACCGGTTTGGCGGCTATACCGTGCAGGGGAAAACTCCGCCGGACCGGCAGTTTCTGTCGGAGTCGGCGTCAGCGCTGGCCGAAGCGGGGTGCTTTGCGATTGTGCTCGAGGGGATTCCCGCCGACTTGGCCGCTGAGATTACCCAGCAAATCCCGATCCCGACGATCGGCATCGGCGCCGGTGTCGGTTGTGACGGTCAGATTCTGGTGACGAATGATCTCTTGGGACTCTTCGAGGACTTTCAGCCGAAGTTCGTGCGCCGGTATGCCCACTTGGCGCAAACGATGCGTGAGGCCTTCGTGCGCTACGTCGAAGACGTGCGCGCCCGGCAGTTTCCCTCGAAGGATGAGTCGTACTAATGTGGAGGCCAGGCGTCCCCGCGTGGCCGTTGCTGCGCCGGGCGAGGACGCCCTGCGTCCACGGTCTGACGAATCATTTTGTTAGAGGGTGGCTAAGCATCACTCTCAAGCACTGCCCACCAATCCCCGGCCCGACTGATGATTGTGACCAAGTCGATTGCCGCTGCCCGCCGCCAGGTTGGCCGATGGCGCAAGCAAGGATTTAGCGTCGGCTTGATTCCTACCATGGGCGCGCTCCACAACGGCCACCGGGCGCTCATCCGACGATCCCGACGTCTTTGCGACCGCACGGTCGTGTCGATCTTCGTCAATCCCACACAATTCGCCCCCGGCGAAGACTATCGGAAGTACCCGCGTGCCTGGCGGGAAGATCTCACGATCTGTCGGGCGGAAAAGATCGATCTGGCCTTCGCGCCAGTGGGTCGGACGATCTATCCCACGGGATTCCAAACTTCTGTCCACGTTGGGCCTTTGGCGGACTTGTGGGAAGGCGCAGCCCGACCGGGACATTTTGATGGCGTAGCCACGGTGGTGCTGAAGTTGTTCAACATCGTCGGGCCGGACGTCGCCATCTTCGGCCAAAAGGATTTTCAGCAAGCGGTCATCATCCGTCGCCTGATTGCCGATTTCAATCTGCCGATCCGCCTGGTCGTGGTCTCGACGGTGCGTGAGCGCGATGGGCTTGCCCTCTCCTCGCGCAACGTCTATCTTGATCCGGCTAGCCGTGCCGACGCGACAGCAATTTTTCGAGCCCTCAAGTGGGCCAGGACTCGAGTACGCCGGCGGGACGCGAAAGCGGCAGTGCTGAGAGCGAGAATGAAGGCCGAAATCGAAGCCGCCGGACGGTTCAAAGTCGATTACATCGGTTTCTGCAATCCGGAGACGTTGGAACCACGGTGCCGGCTCGAAACGCCGCTCGTGATTCTCGTGGCCACGGTCTGTCGTGCCAAAGGAGCGGCATTCGGGCGGCGGTATATCGACAACGTTTTGATCGGAGTCTGAAATCAGGAATGATGCACG
Organism: Candidatus Zixiibacteriota bacterium; assembly: GCA_016199865.1. Taxonomy (GTDB): domain Bacteria; phylum Zixibacteria; class MSB-5A5; order WJJR01; family WJJR01; genus JACQFV01. The sequence goes on from JACQFV010000074.1 coordinate 6,042, forward strand.
TGAGATCTGAGGGAGCGGGAAGGGAAACTGTGAATCAGCCTGGAATTGATCAAATCTACAACATGGACTGTGTCGAAGGGATGTCCCACCTTCCGCCTCGCCGTGTCGATTTAGTGATCACGGACCCACCGTTCGCCATCGAGTTTACCCCGCATAGGAGCAATTACAATCGCACTCAGTCCCGTGTGATGGAGGGGTACAACGAGGTACGAGCGTCTGAGTATCTTGAATTTACTCGGCGCTGGATGCAGCAGGTGCACCGTGTGCTTAAGGATTCCGGGAGCATGTTCGTATTCTCAGGCTGGAACAATTTGAAAGACATCCTCATTTCACTTGACGACACCGGATTCACCACTGTCAATCACGTAATTTGGAAGTACCAGTTTGGGGTCGTCTGCAAGAGAAAATTCGTCACATCTCACTACCACTGCCTTTTCGTCTGCAAAGACGAGACGAAGCGCAAGTTTTTCAATAGCTCCAGATTTGGGCCCGGCGATCAGGCGGAGAACGGCGGAAGCCTACGCTACAGCGACTTGGAAGACGTATGGGTAATCAAACGAGAGTATTGGCATGGTGATAAGAAAACCCCCACAAAGCTCCCCGCAGAATTGATTGAGAAGATACTCAGCTACACGAGCGAACTAGGCGACCTGGTCCTTGACCCATTCTTGGGATCTGGGCAAGTTGCGGTTGTCAGCAAGGCGATGGGCAGAAGCTACATTGGTTATGAAATTGTTCAGGAATACTACGAATTTGCGCAGCAGAGACTTGAGAAGGATGAGTACCGCATCAAAGCCGGGGGAACTTGCCCTTCGTCGCGGAATCCCTCGTTATTTGAGGAACAGTGATGAATCTCGGGCGGGCCTCAAAGCACATTGGCAGTCTTCTAAGGTCTGGGGTTAGCACCAAGTGGGATGGACGGAAGGCGATCTTGAGGATGAAGGAGGGAGGCTCCCGGCACTGGAGACAAATGGAGTGGATTGGGTTCTACTTTCAGTTTCTCTGCGAGCGGGTTCTGGCGGAAGTGATGACTATTCCTGGACCGAAGTACGGGCGTGCGGAGTTCGACGGATTTCTTGAGGTTCCGTGGGATTTCAAAGCTCATGCGACGAACACCAGCCAGCACAATGTTATCGTGAACGACCTGGAGGCGGTTGAAGCTGCAATCGCCGAGTACGGGGCTGTAGGAGTCATCCTGGCTGTTGGTAATGTACAGTACAATGACGACGACCGTACGTTTCAACGTTGGCACAGCGCGCTTAAGGGCGGAAAGTCCAAGTACGAATTGAAGCGCATTGAGCGCGGGGCATGGTCCAGATTGCGCAAAGTCCGGTTCGATCTCAAGCAGATTGTCCTTATTCGTCTGAATCGGAGTACTTTGTCCAAGTGTGGATCATTTCAGACTGCATTCCGCAATGCGAACGGTGGTTCGAGGAGAGCGAAAGTTCTGGTGGACCTTGAAAAAGTTCGCGAGGACGTGATTCACTTTGTTGAGTTCTGATACCGGGTCGGTCACATGTTCATCCAGCTTCTCCGCGCCAAGATTCATCGCGCCCGCATCACCGACGCGAATCTCCAATATGAGGGGTCGATCGGGATCGGCACTGATTTGCTCGCCGCCTCGACCATCCGAGTGCACGAACGGGTACAGGTGGTCAATCTCAATAATGGAGTGCGCTTTGAGACTTATGTCATCGAGGGAAAACCGGGGGAGATTACCTTGAACGGCCCGGCGGCGCGTCTGGGGCAGATAGGCGACGAAGTCATCATTCTCGCTTATGGCCTGATCGATCCAGGTAAAGGGGAATCGGTCGCACCCACGATTGTCCGCGTCGACTCTCAGAATCATCCAATCTGATCACGACCTCAAGAAATCAGCGCCTGCCTCCAATCTTCGGCTCGTGTTCACCATGCCGTTGCCTGAATCGCCTTCCTCATCAACCATCGGGACGGACGACTCCGTTATCGCCGTCATCCTCGCCGCTGGAGTGGGCAAACGGTTCAAGTCGGACCAGCCGAAAGTGCTCTCACTATTCCGTGGGCGGCCCTTGGTCCATTGGGTGATTGACACGGCCCGGCAGGCCGGGATCGGACGCATCATCCTGGTCATAGGTCACTTGGGCGAAATGATCCAAGCCGCTTGTTCCGAGTCGCAGGTGGAATTTGCCTGGCAACATGAACGTCTGGGCACAGGGCATGCGCTGTTGCAGACGGAGCCAATGCTGAAAGACATCAAGGGTGATGTCTTGGTGCTTCTTGGAGATGCGCCGTGCATCGAGCGACGAACGATCCTCGAACTAATCGCCGTTCATCGTTCATCCAAGGCGGCCGCAACGGTTTTGACCGCGGAGGTCCCCGATCCGAGTGGTTACGGCCGGATCGTCCGGCGCCCCGATGGGACGCTGGATCGGATTGCCGAACACCGCGATGCCGACGAATCGACGCGCCGCATCCGCGAGATCAGCTCCGGGATGATCTGCTTCCAAACCCCACTCATCTTCCCCGTCCTGCACCGGCTCACCAACCGCAACAAACAAGGGGAGTATTATTTGACCGACGCCATCGGCCTGCTCCGGGCCGACCAGCATGTCGTAATCGCCCATCAGGCAAAGGATTGGCGGGAAGTTCTGGGAGTCAACTCGCCGGAGGAATTGGCAGCGCTGGAAAAGGGAGATACGGGGTGAGTACGGCCCCCCTCTCATCGCCGTTATCAACCATGATCGGTACCCCACCCGAAGGGTGTCTTGAAAAAACCCTCTGGATACCCAACGTGAGGAAGTGCTGCCACTCGTCCTCGTGTGGCAGCCCACTGTCATTCCAAGGCGTCACACGAGGACGTGTGACGCCACTGCCGTGGAGCGGAGCGAGAAATGGGGCTTTTTCAACAGGCCCTTCGGGTGGGGCACCGAAACAGCCATCCACCCAAGCCGTTGGGCCATAATTGATTGACGGGCAATGAATTGCGCTTGGAACAAAGCCCCGGCTCGAGCGTAAGAACTGTTGGAATCACTACGGGCCCATCGACCACTGCCAATTTGGCGCCGACAAGGGGAAGTGGGGTACCAGTGACAGCGCGGAGTGGGCCAGAAACTGGTGAGACGAGGATTTATCCTTGACTCGGGGGGAGTACTTGTTATGATGGGTACTGGGAGGGGTGGTCGTTCTTCAGACATGATGAATCGTCACGGCAAGGTCGGTCAGTCTTTCTGGGTGGGAGTTGCCGCCGCGGTGGCGTTGGGCCTTGTCGCGGGCGCGACATCTGCCTTTGCCCAGACGGGCCTGTCGGTCGCGAATCCGGCGAGGGGGGGGTTCGCGGGGGCAACCAGAGCCAGCGATCTGACCGGCTCGCAATTGGGGCGGGGCTGGGCGCTTCTGGATCCATCGCGCTTACACATGCGCCAGTCATACTCGTTGTCTTATTTTTCCGGTTCGGCCGGGTCCGGATCGGTCGGGCTGTACATGAACACATTGGAGTACGATCTGTTCAAGCCCCTGACCGTGCGGGTCGGCTTGGGGTATATGCATAATCCGTTGGGGAGTCTGGTGAAGTCGGGGGGCGGAGGCCAGGCCTTGGTTGAAAACCGTTTTCTGCCGAATTTCAGTCTTGATTTCCACCCGTCCGACAAGTTTCAACTGATGGTCGATTTCCGGACTGTGCCATACGATGGGCTGGGCTATTACGGGTCCCGGTCGCGCTATGGCTTCATGAGCCCGTGGGGTTGGTAGACGCCCGGCGCGCCACCCGACCCGACCATCGCTTCGTTTTTTTCACAAAACCATGACCGCTCTTTCCCGATCCCGTCGGGCCCGTCATTCATCACCCGCATCCAAGTGGCGGGTTCGCCTCTTGGACGCCGGAATCATTCTCGTCGCCGGGCTGATCTGCGTGTTCGTCCTGTCGTTTTCGACCCGGCTGTCATATTCGCGACCGGAAATCAAAGAGGCACCGATCATTGTTCGCGTCCAGCTCCTCAACGGGAGCGGCCGCCCCGGTCTGGCCGGCCGGATCGCCGACCGGATGGCGCCCTTGCAGGTCGGGCGCATGCGCTTTGACATGATCGACGTCGGCAATTTCGACCGCACCGACATCCGCCGTTCGTTCGTCATCAACCGTCATCTGGACACGCAGCAGATGCGCGCCATCCTGAGGGCGCTCAATTTGGGCGAGGTGCAGACGGTCGACGGCGTCGGCTCGGGAAACGACCTGGGTGTCGACATGACATTGGTCCTGGGATCCAACGTAATCGAACCGTCCGAATCCGCTCTGCCGGGAACCGCCCCAAGCGGCAAACCCTGACGGCGACTCGGACACTCACACGCCTTTCCACAAAGGAGGATTCCGACATAACATCAGCGCGGCTGGCCTTGACCGCGGGACAACTGGCCCGCGAGAAGAAGGCGTTCTCCGTGCGCATCCTCGATCTGCGCAAGCGTTCCTCGGTCGCGGACTTTTTCGTCATCTGCTCGGTTGATGCCGAAGTCCAGGCCCGTGCCGTGGCCGACCACATCACCGAACAACTGCGTGAGAAGAAGATCCGCCCCTGGCACACCGAGGGATACCGGGACACCGGTTGGGTTCTGGTGGACTTTGTCGACGTGGTCGTTCATGTATTTCTCCCCCGCACGCGCACGTTCTACGCGCTGGAAAAACTCTGGGGGGATGCGCCCAGCCGGGAATTGCCGGACGATTGACGCAGAGCACCTGCCGCGCCCTGCCTGATACCACGCCGCCGCCGACTGAACCCTCGGCCGGCGCTTGCCCACCAACCCAATGCTCACTGACCGTGGGGGCGAAGACCCTCTCGATGAAAGGTATGCCATGGACATTATCGAACTGAAATCAAAGACCATCGCCGAACTGTTGGACATTGCCGAGAAACTCGACATTCCGGGTGTCTCGGGTTTGCGCAAACAGGAATTGATCTTCAAGATTCTCGAGGCCAACACCGAGAAGGATGGCTTGATCTTTGCCGAAGGGGTGCTGGAGATTCTCGATGAGGGGTACGGCTTTCTACGGTCCCCCGACTACAACTACCTCCCCGGACCCGATGACATCTATGTCTCTCCCTCGCAGATCAAACGGTTCGATCTGCGCACGGGGGACACCATCTCCGGCCAGGTGCGTCCGCCCAAGGAGACCGAGCGGTATTTCGCCCTCCTGAAGATCGAGGCAGTCAATTTCGAGAACCCGGACATCGCGAAGCACAAGACACTCTTTGACAATCTCACGCCCCTCTACCCGCAGCAGAAATTCAATCTCGAGGTCGATCCGAAGGACCTGTCGACGCGCATCATCGATTTGTTGACTCCGGTTGGACGCGGCCAGCGCGGGCTGATCACCTCCCCCCCCAAGGCGGGCAAGACGATCATTCTCCAGAAAATCGCCAACTCGGTCAGTACCAACCATCCCGACGTCAAGTTGATGGTCCTCTTGATTGATGAGCGTCCGGAGGAAGTGACTGACATGAAGCGATCGGTGAAGGGGGAGGTTATCTCCTCCACCTTTGACGAGCCGGCCGAACGTCACGTGCAGGTGGCCGACATGGTCATCGAGAAGGCCAAACGGCTCGTCGAACACAAGCAGGACGTGGTGATCCTGCTGGACTCGATCACCCGTCTGGCGCGCGCCCACAACGCGGTGGTGCCCCACTCCGGAAAAATCCTCTCGGGCGGCGTCGACGCCAACGCCCTTCAGAGACCCAAGCGCTTCTTCGGCGCCGCCCGCAACATTGAGGAAGGCGGCTCGCTGACAATCGTCGCCACGGCCTTGATCGAAACCGGATCGCGGATGGACGAGGTGATCTTCGAAGAGTTCAAGGGCACGGGCAACATGGAATTGGTGCTCGACCGCCGTCTGTCCAACCGCCGGATCTTCCCCGCGATCGATCTGAACCGTTCCTCGACCCGAAAGGAGGAGCTCCTGTTTGATGAAGACACGATCAACAAGATCTGGATTCTGCGCAAGTTTCTCTCGGACATGAACCCGGTTGAGGGGATGGAATTCCTCGTGGATCGGATGCTCAAGACCAAGAACAACGAGAAATTCCTCGAGTCGATGAAACGCTAAGAACGGGGTCACGCACTGCAAACACTGGGCATCATATCGGCGGTCGTTCGAGGCGCTAACACGAAACGCCGGTGCCATGCACAAACTCGTTTTTGCCTGTCTGAACCACCCGAGACAGATTTCATTAACCACGGATTGACGACGTCGTGACGGAGTCCGCACAACCTCCCGTATTCTGGCGCCAACCCGCCGCCGAGCGGACCTTGAAGCAGGCGGCGGCGGTGTCCCGTTTGTCGCGCGCCTATCTTCTTGTCGGGCCAGACGGCGTGGGCAAGTGGGCGGCAGCGCAGTGGCTGGCGCAAACGCTCCTGTGCCGACAGGACAACGTACGCCAGCGGCCATGCGGGACGTGCGAGGGTTGCCGCCGCGTGGCCACGGGAACACATCCCGACTGGCACGCTCTATTCCCCGTTCCCTCCTCCACCGCTGAAGAGGACGCCGCGGCCTTTCTGGCGGCCAAACGCGACGACCCGTTCGCCGTCGTTCGCTTCAAGAAGCGTCCCTACCTGGGCATGGAGCGCATCCGCGACCTGATCACCGAATTGAACAAGACATCGGTGGAGGGCGGCCGCAAAGTCGCCCTCATCGCCTCGGCCGAGCAGATGGCCGGGGAGTCGCAAACCATCCTTTTGAAGACCATCGAAGAGCCCCCTCCCGATGCCCACTTCATCCTCACCAGCGCTGATCCGGGGCGGCTTCTCCCGACCGTTGTATCGCGCTGCCAGATGGTGAGGTTCCACCCAGTTGATCCGGCCTACATCGCCGAGCGGCTGATTGCGGAACGCGGACTGGACACCGATCGCGCCCATCTGGTCGCCGAACTCTCCGGCGGCGGCTGGGGGAACGCCTTGCGTCAGGCCGGGGACGACGCGGAAACCTGGCGGCATCTAATGCTGGAATTCTGGAAGGGCGCATTTGCCGTCGGCACGGGGGAACTGCTGACACAGATCGATGGCACGTTCCGCCCGCGCGGACGGGGAGTCGGCTTTGACCTCCTGCTGCAGGCCTTCGACGTCTGGGGACTGTGCCTACGCCGTGATTGTGAACGGTCGGTCGCGGGTGACGTGCGCGCCGATCGACAACGCCTCCCCGGCGCTTCGGTTCCCGATTTGGAGACCGGATGGACCTGCTGGCGGATTCTGCAGAACGGCCGTTCGACCCTTTACGTCAACGTCGCCGAACGGCACGCCATCGCCGGTACATTCCTGGCGCTGCGTGAGCAGTTGCGGATTCCCTGATTACCTCACATTGTCGAGGTGGTCTGACATCCCAGCGTTCGCATTGGCACCAACGCGAACCGCGACGAAAGGCTCGCAAGCCCGCATTGACAAATGGGCTCTGAATCGGTATCTTGTTCTTGGTGACGGTGTAGAACCACAGATGCAGGCGTGTCGGACCATTTCAGCGGGAGCCCCCGGGTGGCATTTTCGTGGCCAGATCGAGAGTGGCTGTTCAATTCATCTTTGAATAATCCGATAAACCCGATGGGACAGCGGCCATTCGGGATGAGGAGTTGGAAGTGAACACTGACGAGCTTGCCCGAAAGGGTGAGGACCTTTACAAAGCGAAATTCAAAGCGGATCTGGAAAAAACGGATTCCGGCCGCTACGCCGCGATCGATGTTCATTCGGGTGAATGTTTTGTAGCGGATTCACCTGAGGAAGCCACTCGCTTGGGTGCGCAGAAGCACCCCGATGGGTTTTTCCACTTGGTCCGTATCGGCCACGAGGGTGTTTACCGTCTCGGCTCCTTCTTCTCTTCTCATGGCGACTACGCAGTCCTTCAAGGGTAACGGAAGCCCTCAAATCACCTTTCGACTGCGTGGCCCACTGGCATCTCTGGGCGAGCATGAATTCACCGGCATTCTCGATACCGGATTTACGGGTTTTGTGTCCATCCCGCTCTTAAAGGCTTTCCCGATCGGTCTGGTGCTGAGCGGCATGACCAACCTGACGCTCGCCGACGGCAAGTCACAATCGCATTTGTATTGCCTTGGTGAAGTACTATGGGAATCTCGCAGCGAAGTGGGAATCGTGGTCTTGGCGCCTCCCGACGCTACAATCTTGGTTGGCATGGAGTTTCTTCGCAAGTTCAACCTAACAATGATCGTGGATCCTCAATCGGAGTTGCTTTCGCTTCATGATACCAGCGGCGAGTGACCCAATTTGTGTTCGCCCGCGACGGTGGGACTACTCGCAGTCTGAACTCCCACTTGACTTGTTCGTTGATTCGCAGGAGTTTCCTGCTCTGAAGCGGGCCAGTGTGGATGTCGCGCGTGACACGCCACCGGGCTCGGGAATGTCGAGGTAGATCACGGCCCCGCTGGATGAAAATGCACGCACGAGCCCCACGCCGGGCCAGACAACCGCCGAGTTGCCGGTCTACCTCCTGGAATTCAAGGGGGCGCGCAAGGAGCATTACCACGACGAGTACCACCTGCCGATTACGCCCGGCGACGCCGTGATGGTTCAAGTCGAGCGCGGCGAGGATTTGGGACGTGTCCTTCTACGCCTGACTCCTGATCGAGTCCGATCCGCCCGCGTCAAGCCGCTGCCGATCCTGCGTCTGGCCACCGCGGACGAGATCGCCAAAGACCAGGAGAATCGCCAGAGCGAACTGGAATCGCGGCAGACCTGCCGGCGCATGGTCGAAGAACGCCGTCTGGAAATGAAAGTCGTCGACGCCGAATGGCAGTTCGACCACAACAAAATGACCTTCTACTTCACGGCCGACAAACGGGTCGATTTCCGCGCCCTGGTGAAGGACCTGGCGGGGGTCTTCAAGACCCGGATCGAACTGCGTCAGATCGGCGCGCGCGACGAGGCCCGTCGGGTCGGCGGGATCGGCATTTGCGGATACGAGCAGTGCTGCACGCTGTTCCTGAAGGAATTCGAGCCGATCACGACGCAGATGGCGCGCGACCAGAGTCTGTCGCTCAATCCCACCAAGATATCCGGCAATTGCGGTCGTCTCCTCTGTTGCCTCCGTTACGAGAGCGGCTATTATCGCGAAGCGACGCGCCTGTATCCCAACGTTGGGATGTCCTGGGAAACGGCGGAGGGAACGGGGACAGTCGAACAAATCCAGATTCTGCGGGAACAGATGGTGGTGCGTCTCTCCGACGGACGTGGCGCGAAGGTTCCACTCGAAGAAGTCCGCCGTGGCAAACGCCCCACGCAATCCTGGTTCGAATAGCCCGACCCTCTCCGCTCAACATGTCCCGCTCTGCCCCACTGCCGAGTTCCGACCCATCGGCCGACTCCGGTGCTCCGCAGACACCGGTCTACATCACGACGCCGATCTACTATGTCAACGACAAGCCGCACATCGGCCATGCGTACACAACGATCGTCGCTGACTACCTGACCCGCGCCCACCGGCTCCTGGGCCGACCTGCTTTCTTCCTGACCGGGACCGACGAGCATGGCGCCCGCATCGCCCAAGTCGCCCGCGAGCACGGCATCAAGCCGCAGGAATGGTGCGACCGCCACAGCGAACACTTCCGCGCCGCCTGGAAGCGGCTGGACGTCGCCTACGACCAGTTCATCCGCACCACCGACAAACGCCACGTCGATGGTGTCCGCCGCATGCTCGAACGGATGCACGCGGCGACCGTCCCCGATGGCAAGCCCGTGATCTATGAGGGGATTTACACCGGCTTGTACTGCCTGGGGTGCGAGAAATTCATCACTGAAAAGGAACTGGTCGATGGTTTGTGTCCATCGCACTTGACCGCGCCGCAGAAACTGACCGAGAAGAACTACTTTTTCCGTCTCTCCGCTTTCCTGCCACAGGTGGAACGGCTGATCAACGAGAATAGTATTCGCATCCTTCCGGAGGAGCGCCGTCGCGAAGTTCTGGGCCTGTTCAAGCAGGGACTGGAGGATTTCTCGATCTCGCGCGAGAAGGTCGACTGGGGCATCCCGTTGCCGTTTGACCCCTCCCAGAACGCCTATGTCTGGGTCGATGCCCTGCCGAATTACATCACCGCCGTCGGCTATGGCGATGATCCGGAGTCATTCGCGCGCTGGTGGACCCAGGGCACCGTCATCCATCTCATGGCGAAGGACATCCTGAAGTTTCATGCCGTCTACTGGCCGGCGATGCTTCTGTCCATCGGCGAGGCCGTACCCGACCAGATCTTTATCCACGGCTACTTCACGGTCAACGGACAGAAGATGAGCAAGTCCTTGCAGAACGCCATCGACCCCAATCTTCTGGTGGACCGTTTTGGCACCGATGGGACGCGCTATCTCCTCTTGACCCAATTCCCATTCGGGCAGGATGGCGACGTCAAGGCCGACCTGTTCATCCGGCAATTCAACGCCGACCTGGCCAACGATCTGGGAAATCTGGTGTCGCGGGCGGTGACTCTGATCGAACGGCATTTCGAAGGTCGACGGCCCCCTGGGGGAGCAAGCCAGCCGATCGACAACGAACAGAGGCAGCAAGCAGAAAGTTGCGGAAAGCGATTCGCTGCGGCGATTGAGTCTTTGGCTCCACACGATGCCATCGGCGCGGGGATCGATCTGGTGCGCGCCGCCAACCGGTATCTGGAAAAAACGCAACCGTGGTCATTGGCCAAAGAGAACGATCTGGCGCGCCTGGGAACTGTGCTGAATACGGCCGTCGAATCGATCCGCGTCGCCGCGATCATCCTGTCTCCGATCCTGCCCTCCAAATCCCGCCTGATTCTGGCCACGCTGGGATTCACCGATCCCGAGGCGGAATTGAACCGGCAGGGGCTGTCCGGCTGGGACCGCTGCCCCGGCCCGTTTCACCTTGAGGCACCGATTTTCCCGCGGATGGACAAGGTGGCGCTTCCGTCGATGGAGAAAGCCCTCATGAGCGAACCAACGGCCGTTGCCGGCGAGAACGTCATCACCGTCGACCAATTCCGCCAGACCCAACTGTGCACGGCCGAAGTGATCAGCGCCGAGAAGATCGCGGGGGCGGACCGCCTGCTGAAACTGCAGATCGCGCTGGGGGAGGAGCGCCGCCAGATCGTCGCCGGGATCGCTCAGCACTACAAACCGGAAGATCTCGTCGGCCGGACAATCGTGGTGGTGGCCAATTTGCAACCGGCGACGATCCGGGGGATCGCCTCGCAGGGGATGCTTCTGGCGGCATCGAACGGGCCGACCTTGCGCTTGATCACCACCGACGGACCCATCGACTCCGGCAGCTCAATCGGCTGAGCATTTATCGATGCTCGGGTCTACATCGTGTTCCCCCATGATCGACACTCATGCCCATCTGGATTCACCCGACTACGACGCCGACCGCGAGGCGGTGATCGAACGCGCGCACGCCGCCGGTGTGCACACAATCATCGCCATTGCGACTGACCTGGAGTCCTCTGATCGAGTTCTTGCACTTGCCGATTCCCATCCATCGGTGTATGCAGCAGTCGGAGTCCATCCCCACGAAGCCAAAGCGTGGGAGGGGGCCACGTCGGCGGCGCGTCTGCGGGAACTGGCGAAGCCTCCCAAAGTCGTGGCAATCGGCGAAATCGGACTGGACTATTTCCGCGATCATTCGCCGCGCGCGGCGCAAGAGCGGGCCTTCCGCGATCAAGTCCAAATCGCGCGTGAACTGGAACTGCCGATCATCATCCACAACCGCGAAGCATGGGAGGACATCCTCCATCTGGTGGAGGAAACCGACGCCGCCCAAGTCGGCGGGGTCTTCCACTGCTTCGCCGGTTCACCAGAAGACGCCCGGCGCATCATCGATCTTGGGTTCCATATCTCGGTCAACGGCATCCTGACGTACAAGAACGCGGGAATGGCGGCGGTTGTTCAACATGTGCCAGCGGATTCGATCCTCCTCGAAACCGACTGTCCCTATCTGACACCGCACCCGTATCGCGGTCGACGCAACGAACCGGCCCATGTCTCAATCGTGGCGGGACGGCTGGCCGAACTGCGTGGCGTCGACCCGACGCAGATCGAACGAGAGACGGACGCGAATGCCACGTCTCTGTTCGGATTGGCAGTGCGGGCATGAGCCAGACAGACGCCGGGCCATGAGAGACGCTTCGTCACGCTCCAGGCAGAATCCTTCGGCGCGCGGGGGCGGTGCCAGGCCAAAGCCCAAACTGCGGGCGCGCCGGTCCCTCTCCCAGAATTTCCTCATCGATATCGCCGTGGCCGGACGCATTGCCGCGGCGTTGCCGATACGGCCCGATGACATGATCTACGAAATCGGCGCCGGGAAGGGGTTCCTGACGGAATATCTGGTTGGCCAGGTCCGGGGCGCGGATCATCTGTGGGCGGTGGAGAAGGATCATCGGATGGTCGGCATGCTCCGCAAGAAATTTCCCGGGGGCGGCGCCGTGCGGGTCGTGCATGCCGACGTCCTCGATCTTCCTCCGGACGCCGAGCCGCCGGAACGATGCTGGCTGATCGGCAATCTCCCTTTCGGCATCGGTCACGCGATCCTCAATTGGGCGTTCGACCGGCGCTCGCGGTTTTTGGGGGCGCTGGTCACATTGCAGCGGGAGGTCGTTCACCGGCTGCTGGCCGGGCCGGGAGAAAGTGGGCGCTCCGCGGCCTCACTCTGGTTTCAGGCGCGCGCGCGCGGGCAGGCCCTGTTCAACATCCCGCCGCGCGCCTTCCATCCGCCGCCACGGGTCACCTCCACGGTGATGTGGATCGAATTTGCGCCGACCACTCCGGGTATCGAAACGATCCCCGGAATCGAATACGTGATCCACAGCGCCTTCGCCCAGAAGCGGAAGGTTCTCGCCAACAACCTCCGCGCCATTCCGCATCTGTCCGCGCAACAGATGGAGAGGGTGAGGGCAGAATGTGGCGACCTCCTGCGTCTTCGCGCCGAGGAACTGACCGCCCTTGACTTTGCCCGCCTGGCGCGGGCCTTGAAGCTCGATCCGACTACCTCGCCCCTCGGCGCCGGCAGACCATAAGAGTCTCTAACAAAATAATGCTCCCGGCGCCCGCGAAGAAGGTGCACGCCGCCCGCCCTCGGGCGGCGAAACGCCTGGCGCACACAGTTTTTTCCTTTGAGTCATATTGTTAGAGGGTCGTAACTCCAACCGCTTCCGGCACAACCAGTTCTTGGGCATGCGGGCCGTTGCGACGTGGGGACGTGGTCCCCACGCGGCGACGGATTATCAGTCTTTTCTGACACTTCAGAAAATCGCCGGAACTCCGACATAATCCATGATGGGCGCGAGACGGGCGGGCGCGTCGCGCCGCCGGCGGACAGTTCGCTCCCGCAATCGGGAGTTGCATCAGTTTGGGCCAAGTGGAAAAGGACGGCGACCGCGAAGCGGCTTCCCTTGTCGGGAGCACCGCGGCGCAGTGGAGATGGTCAGGGACGACCAGATCGCGGAATGATTTCAGAGGAGATCTGCGTATGCGACCGAACCATGGTGTCCTGAAGACGCGAGCCCTGAGTCTGATCGGGATTGTCGCGCTCACCCTCGCCTTGTGGCCCGCCCTGGTCATGGCCGGCACGACCGGGAAGATCTCCGGCGTCGTCACCGACCAGCAGACCGGGCAGCCGATCGGCGGCGCATTGGTCACCGTGGTCGGCACCGATCTCACTGCCCGGACCGACGCGGAAGGGCGCTATACGATCCTGCATATCCCCGTTGGTAAGTACACGATCGTCGCCTCGATGCTGGGAGAGGACGCCACGCCCGCCGAGACGGAATTGCTGCTCTTCCAGCCGATCGAGGTGCAGGATTTGAAAGTCTCCGTGGACCTAAGCACCGAACAGAACATCGCCCTCTCCTCCCGGACAGTCGAAATGGGGACGATCGTCGTGATCGCCGAGCGCCCGGCGGTCCTGCGCGACCGCACGGCCTCGATGCGCATCGTTGAGTCTGAACAGATTCAAAGTTTGCCGACGCGCGGCTACCGCGACCTCGTGGCCCTCGAGCCGGGAGTCGTTGTGCGTCCCGCCAGCCAGCGGGTGCAGTCGGCATCGGGCGACCAACTGAACGTGCGCGGCGGCCGATCCTCAGAGGTGGCGTACTTCGTCGACGGTTTCTCGCAGCAGGATCCGCTCTCCGGGATGTCGACAACCCAGATCAACAACAACGATCTGGAAGAAGTCTCGATCGTCACCGGCGGGTTCAACGCCGAATACGGCTGGGTGGCTTCCGGCGCGGTTAACGTAACGACCAAGGAAGGAACGGATAAACTGGCCGGGACACTGGAGTCGGTCAGCGACAACTTCCACAGCGGGAGCTTCGACTACAACGTCTACGACGCCAGTCTCTCCGGTCCGCTGGTCGGCCTCACGGACAAAATCCGCTTCATCGCTTCCGGCGAGCGCCGCTGGCAGGGTGACCGCACTCCCGCCGCGACTTCCGGCGGTCCCCGCCCGAATAACCGCCTGGCGGGCTGGACCTGGCGCGGCAAGGCGAACTGGAAACTGGCCAAGTCCGCCGAACTGAAATTCGGCGCCCTCACGTCGGACGACGACTGGCAGTTGTGGCAGGACTCCTGGCGCTTCGACCTGGCGCACGCGCCCCGTTTCGCCGACCGCAACCGTTCCGAGTACGCGACCCTCGAGCACGTGCTCGGACCCCACACGTTTTACTCCGCCTCGGTCAGCCATTTTATGACCGAGCGGAAACGCGGCGACGGCGTTCTCTTCGATAACATCTGGGCGTACGGCCGTCCGGGAACGCACCCGGAATTCGACGACGAACAATTGTTCCATTCCTGGGACGACATCAACGGACCGACACCGATCGTGGACACCGTGATCGATGGGCGGACCTATCCGGTGCGCGGCGACGAGGCGGCCATTTTCGACAGTTACCAGCACCGCAAATCATCGTACCTCGGCTTCAATTTCGACCTGACCAGCCAGGTGAACCCGCACCACGAGGTCCACGCCGGTGTCGACGTGCAGAGCCACACCTTGCGACGCTACCAGCATCTGTCGCCGTCGCGCGTCTGGGAGGGATACGGGCAGGACGAGCACGGCTTCGATGACGTCGACCGCTACGGGTACAGCATTACCGGCGAACAGGAAGAGAACGGCGGGCTGAACGGGGCCAAGCATCCCCTCACGCTGGCGACGTTCGTGCAGGACAAATTTGAGTTGCAAGGGCTGGTGATCAATGCCGGGCTGCGGCTGGATTACTTGAACGTGAATACCAAGCGGCTGCGTGACGAACTCAGCCCCCTGGATCCCGATCATTATTCCGACTCCAGCCACGTGACCGACGAACAGCGCCAGTTGGCGCAGACGCTCGATCCCGGCGACCTGGTGAACAGCCGCGCGGAAATCGAGCTGTCTCCCCGCCTCGGCCTCGCTTTCCCGGTGTCCGATCGGTCGGTATTCCATGTTTCGTATGGACATTTCGTGCAGCGTCCCGACCTGCAAAACCTGTATGTGAACTACCAGTTCCTGGAATACAAGATCAAGAACGGCGGCTACTTCTTCCCGTTCGGCAATCCCAACCTGCGACCCGAGCACACGACCGCTTACGAGGTCGGCTGGACGCGCCAGGTCGGCGAACGCGCGTCCGTCGACGTAACCGCCTATTACAAGGACGTGAAAGACCTGACCGAGGTGGTCAACGTTCCGGCTTCACCCAACAGCTTCTCCACCTTTCACAATGCCGATTTCGGCACCATCAAGGGGGTGGAATTCTCGTTCGACATGCGTCGGACGCGCAACATCACGACGCGCGTGTCCTACTCCCTGTCACAGGCCACCGGCACCGGTTCGAATCCGTTGACGCAGCAGAACATCGCCTGGCAGGGGGGGGAGATTCCCAAGACGGCCAACCCGCTCGACTTCGACCAGCGGCACAAGTTCGTCGGCATCTTCGATGTCCATGCCAACGATCACGAAGGCCCGAAAGTCGGCGGATCGTACATCTTCGCGAATTCGGGAATCAACGCCACCTTCCAGGCCGCGAGCGGTTTCCCCTTCACGCCGACCAAAGTCTACAATGAGTTGACACTGACCAGCATTGGGCGAACGGTCGACGGCGCCGTGAACTCGCGTTACTCCGGCTGGCGAATGCAGCTCGATCTCAAGGCGACCAAGACCTTCCACGTGGCCGGCAGCCAACTCGAATTCGAATTGTGGGTGATCAATCTGCTCAACCGGCACAACGCGCTGCTGGTCTATCAGTCTTCGGGACTACCCAACAGCTCCGGCTGGCTGGAGACGCCGGATGGGCAGCGTCTGCGCGACACCTACAGCGAGCCGCATGATTCTTCGCAGTTGACGGCGGAACAAAAATATCTCCTGCGGGAGCAGGATCCGAACAACTTCGACACGCCGCGGCAGATTCGCGCCGGGTTGAAATTCTCGTTCTGATGCACAGGGATGGTGTCCGGACAGGAGTGTGGATGATGATGACCCTCGATCGTGGTCGGCGCGCATTGGCCCTCGTGGTCCTGGCGCCGCTGGCATTGGCGGCAACGGCGCAGGGCGCCATGACGGGATCGTCCGGGAAGGGACACGGAATCTCCGTGCGTCCCGCCGCCATCGACAACCGTTCGTCCATCGGGGTCAACAACCTGCAGATGATGGTGTCGAACGTCGGCTCGTTCGCCTATGATCCGTCGAACTCGCTGGGCAAATCCGACGGTTTGTACTTCCCGCGCGGCGCGAAGACCACGGTCGTCTTCGCCGGCGGCCTGTGGGTCGGCGCCAGGGTCAACGGCTCGCCGCGCATCGCGCTGGCCGAGTATTCCAACGAATACAGCCCCGGTGGGATGGCCAACGGCACCTTCATCCCCGATCAGGGCCGGTTCCACGTCTACAAGATTAGTCGCGGCGACGATGCAGCCGGCAATTCCGACTGGGCCAACTGGCCCTTCGCCGACGGCGCTCCCGCTCTGAAAAACGCCGCGCGAGGCGATTCGCTCGATGAACACGGCCACGTAATTCCCGAAGTGTTGGGCGACCAGGCCCTGTACTCAGTTTACAACGACGCCAATCCGGGCGCCCACACCAATCGCGCCGGCTCGACGGCTCCGCTCGGACTGGAAGTGCGCCAATACGTCTTCGCGTTCGCGCGGGGCGGCGCCCTGGGCAATACGATCTACCTGCGTTTCCGGATCATCAACAACGGGGCCAACCGGCTGGATGATACCTACATCTCGATTTGGTGCGACCCGGACGTCGGCGATGCCAGCGACGATTTTGTCGGTTGCGACACAACCCTGTCCTTGGGCTATGCCTACAACTCAGGGCCGGATGCGATCTACGGCGACGGCGTGCCGGCGGTCGGATTCGACTTCCTCCAGGGACCGATTGTTCCCGCGCCGGGCGATTCGGCCCACCAGGGCAGCCGTTGGGTTCACGACTATCGCAACCTGCCGATGACGTCCTTCAATGCCTATGTCAACGGCACCGATCCCACCAATAGTATTCAGACCTACAACTACATGCGCGGACTTCTGCCCAACGGCAGTCCGGTCGTCGACCCGGTGGGCGACACCACGGTCTTCATGAATGCCGGCGATCCGGTCACCGGCGCCGGGTGGCTGGATGTGAATCCCAGTGACCGGCGCTTCATGATGACTTCGGGCCCGTTCACGATGGTTCCCGGTGACACGCAGGAAGTGGTGGTCGCCGTCCTCGTCGGACAATCGGGCGACCCCATCGCCTCGATCACCGATCTGCGCTCGGTCGACCAGAAGGCCCAGGCGGTCTTTGATCTCAATTTCCAGATTCCCTTCCCGCCGCCGCCGCCGACGGTATGGACGCAGCCATTGCCCAATCACGTGGAACTGATCTGGAGCACCGAAGCCGAGGGTGACGTGCAGGTGTCCGACGTCCTGGGCCAGCGCTTCGTGATGGAAGGATACAACGTCTACCAGGGGCAGACGGCCTCCGGTCCGTGGAAGCGGATCGCCACCTTCGACGTCGACGACGCCATCACGCGCATCTACGAGGACGAGTTCGACCCGCAGCTCGGCGCGGTGCAACGGGTGCTGGTCCAATCGGGCAGCAACAGCGGCTTGCAGAACCACCTCTCGGTTACCGATGATCGCTTCGACGGCGGCGAGTTGATCAATCACCGCCCCTATTACTTTGCCGTCACGGCCTATTCCTACGACACCAACGACGTCCAGGAGTACCGGGTCGGGCCGAATGTGGTCGGACACCTGACCGAAGAACTGGAAGATCGCATGGAGCCGACCCAAGTCATTCCCAATTCCGTCGCTTTGACCCTGGTTGACACGGCGGCGCATGTGAGCGGGCAGAGCGATGGACGGGTCACGGTACGCATTCTCGAACCGGCGCAGGTCACGGGCAACGACTATCAGGTTACCTTTGATACTGATCGGACCTGGAATCTCGACAACCTGACCACGGGAACGCGCCTTCTGGCCAAGCAGACGCATGCGAGCGGCGATTTCGATTACTCGTTGACCGAAGGGTTGATGGTTCAGGTGTACGGACCCGAGCCGGGAATCAAGAACGTGGAGTGGTCGGGTTCCAAGCCGTGGGCCACGGGCGTGGATTGGGGGGGCGCTTCCTACGGCGGAAGCGTGGATCAGGGCGCCAATTTCTTTGGCTCCTCGATCATCGATCCGGCCCAGTTGGTCAACGTGGAATTGCGATTCTCAACGACGACGACGCAGAAGGGGTACCGCTATATCCGCGGCGCCGATCCCAACTACCAATACGACGGCTATTGCGACGTGCCGTTCACGGCCTGGGACATCTCGGCCGATCCGCCCCGCCAACTCAACGTCTGTTTTGTCGAGCAGTTCCAGCTGGCCTCCGAAGATTGCCACTGGCTGCCGCCGGACGATGATCCGGCGACGGGCGGGCGCGAGTACCTGTTCATCCTGAACAGTGACTATGCGTCGGAACCGAGTGATTACTACACCAGCCGCTCCATCCGCGACAACGCCGATGAAATGGACGTGCTCTATGCCTGGTGGCCGACCGTGGCGCCGGGACATTCCAGCAGCGAACTGGCCGATGGGCAGAGTCTGAAGATTTCCGTCAACAAGATCAATACGCAGGCCGACCGGTTCACCTTCACGCCGCCGCGGGCGGGCGCCGCCGGCGCCGATCAGGGTGGGCTGTCGCTCAATAACATCCACCCGGTCCCGAATCCCTATCTGAACGAAAGGGATCTCGTAGAGGACCCGCGCCATCGGCAGATCAAGTTCGTCAATTTCCCGGCCGTGCCGGCAACGCTGGAAATCTACAATCTGGCGGGCGAACTGATCCGGGCGGTCCAGAAGAGCGATCCGGCGAGTTCTTTCATGACGTGGGATGTGCTGACCGAGAACGGCCTGCCGCCCGCCAGCGGGATCTACATCTATCGGATTACATCTCCGGGTCTCAAGCCCAAGGTCGGAAAGCTGGGGCTGTTCACGGAACGGGAGAAACTGGGACAATTTTGACGACGGCGCCCGGTCAGGCAGACGAGGCCGAGAAAATCATGAGGCACGGAGGCAGAATCATGCGAGCAATCCGGCAATGGAGTCTGGTGCTGATCCTGGCGTTGGCCCCGGCCATCGCCCATTCGGGCGATTCCCGCCGGCTGGGGACCAGCGGCGCGCTGGAACTGCTGATACCGACGGGCGCGCGGGGCGTGGCGATGGGCGGTTCGGTCATGGCGGAGAACGGGGGGAATGAGGCCTGGTTCTGGAATCCCGCGGGCGCGGCGGCGATCGCCGGCAACCAGATCACATTCTCCCATCGGGAGTACATCGCCGGCATCGGGCTCGATCAGGTGGATTTTGCCCACAACGCCGGCAGCGCTGGTGTGCTCGGCCTCTCGGCGAAGGTTTTGTCCTCCGGAGATGAACCGGTCTACACCACGCACCAACCGGACGGGACCGGAGAGACTTTCTCATCCACGTTCGTCGTCGCGGGCGCATCGTACGCGCGCACGCTGACCGACCGTGTCTGCTTCGGCGTCAACGCGCATTATGTCGCCGAGAAAATCTACAACGAAACTGCCCAGGGTCTCGCCTTCGACGTGGGATTCCTGTATCGGCCGGCCTTGAGCGGCCTGACGTTCGGCGTCGTGGTCAAGAACTTCGGCACCAAGATGAAATTCGACGGTCCCGACTTCGCCGTCCCCGGCGGTGGTGGGTCGGGAAACACCACGCGCGAGATCCGGACCCAGTCCGCCTCGTTCGAATTGCCGTCGTTCATCCAGTTCGGGTTTGCGTGGGACACGTGGAAACACGCGAACTACCAATGGCGCGTGGTCGGCGCCTTCCAGTCCAACAACTTTTCCGAGGATGAATTCCGCGTGGGGACTGAGTGGGGGATTTCCAACCAGTTGTTCCTGCGGGGTGGATACACGACGTCCTCGTTGGAGCGGTATCTGTACGGGTTTTCCGCCGGAGCGGGGGTCCGGCTGCCGATCGGCGCCACGGAAACGCGGGTCGATTACGCGTGGTCCGACGCCGGCGTGTTTAACAACAATCATCTGTTCACCGTCACGTTCGCTTTCTGACACAAAGGATCATGGGCGGGTCGCATGCGGGGGTCCGGCGATGCTGAATTGTGGCCACGCGCATCGGCCGACGCGTATGATCGGGGCGCACGGATCGGCGGATGGACTGGCGGGTGACCGGCCTGATAGGCGGGCTCGAAACGAGATTGCGGGTCGGCCGGGAGTACCGGGGGAGCGCTGAGGTGACCGGCGGGGCGGACATCAGGGAGAAGAAACATCGCAGAGCCGGATTGTGGCTGGTTTGGCTCGGAATCCTCTGGCTTTTCCCTCCTGCCTTGGTGCGCGCTGCCGATCCGGCCATTCCCGGTTCGGGGAGCGTGCGTATCGCCGTCGTCAAGAGTCTCGATCTACCCGAGTACAATCTCGCCTATGACGGTTTCTTTCACGCCCTGATCGAAACAGGCCAACAGCCCGCCACCACCCTCTTTACCCTCGGGCACAGCGACTCCGTCGATGAGACGGTCTGGCGCACCGTGGACGCCTCCCATCCGGACCTGATCCTGGCTCTGGGCTCCCGTGCGGCCCGCGAGGCATCGGTCGGTGAGAAAACGACTCCCGTGGTGTATTCGATGGTGTTGGCGCCGACCGAATCCGGATCGGCTCCCCTGCTGCCGCGATCGCAGAAGAACCTGACGGGCGCGACGCTGAATATTCCGCTGCGAGCGCAGTTGGACGAGATTGTGCGCGCCTTTCCGACGCTGAAAAACGTCGGCATCATCTCCGATCCCTCGCGGACCCGGGCGGTGGTCGGTTCGGCCCGCGATCTGGCCCAGAAACGGGGGATCACATTGCACGTGGCCTGGGTCTCCACCGAACAGCAGGTCCCGGATGCCGTGCGGGCATTGCGGGATTCAATCGACGTTCTCTGGATGATCCCCGATGAGACCGTGCTGACGCCGCGGTCGTCGCGATACATCATTTTTGAGCTGATCAAGACCGGCGTGCCGGTGATCGGGCTGTCGGCGGCCTATGTCAAGGCGGGCGCGCTCATGGCTCTCGATTGCGACTACACCGACATTGGCCGGCAATCCGGTGAACTGGCCGTGCGAATCCTGGCCGGCCAACTGCCGGGGCAGTTGGATCGCACTGCCCCGCGGATGTACACGCGGGCGCTGAATTTGAAAATCCGGGACCACATACGCATCCCGATGGACGAGCGCGTCATCCAGGATTCGAACATCATCATCTATTTCTATTAGAGAGCAGAGTTGAGAATGGTCGGGCACAGAACCATGCGACTGAACATACAGGCGAAAGCCGTTATCAGCATCTCCGTTCTGACGACGGCGCTGACGATTTCGTTGACGGCCCTGCCGCTGTATCACTGCAGCCGCGCCGTCCGCACCCAGTTGTTGATGCGCGGAACGATCTCGACCAAGAATCTGGCCTACAACGCGGCGTATGCGGCCCTCATCGGCGACACGGTGTCCATCGTCGATCTGCTCAACGGCGTCATGGCCGAAAAGGAGGTTCTGTACGCGCGGATCGTCGAGCCCGACGGCCGGATTCTCGCGCAGCGCGACCGCACCGGATCCGGTCCTCAGAGCGGCGCGACGCAGACCATCGATCCGGCCTCCCCAGAAGGAGTCGACCTGACGGCGGCCCGCGCCGACGACGGCATCGTGCATCTTCAGATACCGGTCACGATCCGTCAGCAGCCCGCCAACAATCTGGGCGCGGAATTGGGCACCGAGTGGGGGGCGGGCGTCGAAGGCGACGACTCGACGCGCACCGTGGCATACGCGCAAGTCGGCATAACCTCGCGGTATGCCGAAGCGACGATCCGGCAGATGCGCAACTATATGATCGGCACCTCGTTACTTCTGACTCTGTTGGCCATCGTGATCACCTCCGTGTTCATCCGCTGGAGCATCCGGCCAGTCAACGCGCTGGTGATTGCCACCGGCCGGGTCGCCGGCGGAGACTATGACTGCAAAGTCGAGGTCGAGAACAACGACGAGGTCGGCGATCTGGCGCTGTCCTTCAACAAGATGACGACCGACCTGAAGGCCTCACGCGACGCCCTGGTGGAAAAGGATCTGCTGGAGGAGTTGGTCCTCGAACTGAGGCAGACCCAGCAGCAACTGGTTCAGGCGGGGAAGATGGCGGCCATCGGCCAGTTGGCCGCCGGCGTCGCCCATGAGATCAACAACCCCCTGGCGGGAATCATGGGCTATGCCCAGCTCGCGGCCGAACACATGCGCACCAAGCAGACAACCGGCATCCCGCCGGCGGAATTGGCCAAGTTCCTGAACTACATCGACAACATGGAAAAGCAGAGCCAGCGCTGCAAGCAGATCGTGCAAAACCTGCTGCGCTTCGCCCGCGCTTCCTCGCGCGAAGACCTCGAGCCGGTGGATTGCAACGCCGTGCTCCGCAACACGCTGGACTTCATGAAGCATCAGATGATCGCCGCCGGCATCGCCTGCGAGACCCGGCACGCGGACAACCTCCCCGCCGTCGCCGGACACTCCGGAAAGATGCAGCAGGTCCTGACCAATATCCTGATCAACGCCGTTCAGGCGATCAAGGGGGGCGGGCGGATCGCCGCCCAGACGCGATTCCGCGAGAGTATGGTGGAGATCGTCATCACTGATACCGGAGCCGGTATCCCTCCCGAGAATCTGGAGAGGGTGTTCGAACCCTTCTTCACCACCAAGGAGATCGGACAGGGGACGGGGCTGGGGCTGTCGGTCACCTATGGGCTGGTGAAGGACATGGGGGGGCACATCGGCGTCGAAAGCACGGTCGGCGTCGGGACGACGTTCACGATCACATTTCCAAAAGTAGAAGCGGAAAAGATGCCGCCGTCGGCGCGGCCGGACCGCACGCACCCAACCGACGTTCCAGCTTCGGAGATACCATCCAATGCCTGATTCGTCCCCGGCGCCCACGGCGACGCTGCCGATCACCTGTCCGATTCTGGTGGTTGACGATGAGGAGTTTCTGCGG
>JACQFV010000075.1 GCA_016199865.1 Candidatus Zixiibacteriota bacterium
GCGCCAGCAGGGGACACGTGTGGCCGGCTTCTCGATCATCACCGACATGGGCCTGCCCGATGCCTTGCACCCGACCGATTTCGACACAATCATCAGCGTCGCCAACCGCGCCGAGCCGGTGCTGTCGAGCTTGATCGGGGAAGTCGTGAAGAGGATTTAGGTACGCTTTTTGTGTGGGCGAGGCCCCTGCCGAGCCGTGCACGGTGCTGTTGTTCAATCGTTAGGATCGTCCTACTGGAATTCATACTGGTTCCGAGATATATTCCTATCGGCTCAAAGGCCGGAGTGGCATAATGACGCGCGTTGATCGGACCGTACGAATTATCGGGCCTTAGGGCGGGTCGGTCGCGCGATGCGTCTGTGAGGGGACGTCGGCGATCGGCCGGCGTCGTTTTGTTTTTGGGGGGTCTGGTGCGCTCATTCGCCCCTCACCCTAACCCTCTCCCCAAAGGGGAGAGGGAACTGTTTCTTCCCCCTCTCCCTTTCAGGGAGGGCTGGGGTGAGGGTGATCCTAATTCGGGGTGTGTGGCAGAAATTCACTGCTGACCAGAGGGTCCAAATCGTGTACATAGGCATACCATGGCTCGAACAAACATCAAGATGACCGATACAACGGTCCCCGTCGAGCCGGACGAGACCGTCGCGCCCTCGACGCGCGCCTCCTACGGGCAGATCGAAGAGCAGGTTCTCGAGTTCTGGGAGCACGAGAAAATCTTTGAGCGGTCCATGGATAAGGGGCCCGATGCCCCGTCGTTCGTGTTTTTCGAGGGGCCGCCGACCGCGAATGGGAAGCCGGGAATTCACCATGTGATCGCGCGGACGATCAAAGACTTGGTCTGCCGCTATCACACGATGAAGGGATTTCGTGTCGACCGCAAGGCGGGGTGGGACACGCACGGCCTGCCGGTCGAGATCGAAGTCGAACGGCAACTGGGGCTGGAATCGAAGCAGAAGATTCTCGAGTACGGCGTCGACAAGTTCAACGCCAAATGCCGCGAGTCGGTCTTCCGCTACAAAGAAGAATGGGACCGCCTCACCCGACAGATCGGCTTCTGGCTCGATTTGAAGCATCCGTATGTGACGTTGACCAATGAATACATGGAGACCGTCTGGTGGATTCTGGCGCAATTCTTCCAGCGCGATCTCTTGTATGAAGGGCATAAAATCGTCCCCTATTGCCCGCGTTGCGGCACCGGTTTATCGAGCCATGAAGTGGCGCTGGGGTACGCCACGGTCACGGACCCGTCGGTCACGGTTACGATGCCCCTGGCCGACGATCCCGACATCGCGTTTCTGGTCTGGACGACGACACCGTGGACGTTGATCTCCAACGCCGCGCTCGCCGTCGGCGCCAATATCGACTATGTACAGGTCGTCAAAGATGGTCGGCGATACATTCTGGCGGAAGCACGGCTGCAGCCGGTGCTCAAGAGCGATTTCGAAATCCAGAAACGGTTCAAGGGCTCGGAACTCGTCGGCAAGAAATACAAACCGATCTTCCCGTTCTTCGCCGATCGATCCGAGCCGAAGGCCTTTACCGTTCTCGACGCCGACTTTGTCTCCGTCGAGGATGGAACCGGGATTGTACACATGGCGCCGGCATTCGGCGCCGACGACTATGAAGTCGGACGTCGCCATGGACTCCCGGTCCTGCAACCCGTCCGGCCCGACGGGACATTCGACGAATCGATCACACCCTATGCCGGGCAGTTTGTCAAGGACGCCGACAAGCAGATCATCAAAGATCTGCGCGCGGCGGGGCGGCTGTACGACGCCGGGCAGATTGAGCACACGTATCCTTTCTGTTGGCGCTGCGACACGCCGCTTCTCTACTATGCCCGCCGGTCGTGGTACATTCGCACGTCGCAGTTTCGCGAGCGCCTACTGGCTTTGAACCGGCAAGTCCACTGGTATCCGCCGGAAATCGGCGCGGGACGTTTCGGCGAATGGCTGGAGAACAATGTCGACTGGGCTTTATCCCGCGAACGCTTCTGGGGCACGCCGTTGCCGATCTGGGTGTGCGAGGGGTGCGACGCGAGGACTGCCGTTGAGT
This sequence comes from Candidatus Zixiibacteriota bacterium, assembly GCA_016199865.1. Classification (GTDB taxonomy): domain Bacteria; phylum Zixibacteria; class MSB-5A5; order WJJR01; family WJJR01; genus JACQFV01. Next base: position 2,054 of record JACQFV010000075.1, read on the forward strand.
CGATCGCCGATCTGAAGGCCCGCGGCTCGCATCTGCCGGAGCCGTTGGACCTGCATAAGCCGCATGTGGACGATATCACACTCACGTGTGACCGATGCCAAGGCGTCATGCGCCGGGTGCCGGACGTCATCGACGTCTGGTTTGACTCCGGCGCGATGCCGTTCGCGCAGTGGCATTATCCATTCGAAAACAAAGACCGCTTTGACCGCCTCTTTCCCGCCGATTTCATCAGCGAAGCAGTCGATCAGACACGCGGTTGGTTCTATTCGCTCCATGCCATCGCGGTGCTCTTGACCGATACGATCTGCTACAGGAACTGTCTGGTGATGGAGTTCATCGTCGACAAGCAGGGACGCAAGATGTCGAAGTCGCGCGGCAACGTCGTCGATCCGTGGGAAGTCATCAACGCCGACGGGGCCGACGCCTTGCGCTGGTATCTGCTCTCGGCCTCGCAACCGTGGCTGCCAACGCGTTTTGATCCAAGCGCAGTCACCGAAGTGCGCAATCGGTTCTTCGACACATGGAAAAACACGCTCGCGTTCTATCGCCTGTACGCCGAGATCGACGGCGTCGACACGCGGGGCATATTGGAAGGCGCGCCATCCGGGAACGGATTTGACCGCTGGCTGGCCTCGCGGACGGCGACAGTCAACGCCGCCGTCGATAAGGCCTATGCCGACTATGATCTCACCCGCGCCGTGCGGATGATCGCCGACTTTGTGGTTGATGACGTGTCGAACTGGTATGTGCGGCTGAACCGCCGTCGTTTCTGGGCATCGGGACAAACCGAGGATAAACGTGAGGCCTTCGCCACATTGGCGCGCACGCTCTTGGTGATCGCGCGCATGGCGGCGCCGGCCGCGCCATTTTTTGCTGAGCACGCTTATCGTGAATTGCTGGGCGGCGAGGGATCGGACGGTCAGTGGCCTTTGTCCGTGCATCTGTGTGAGTTTCCAAGAGCCGATACCGGCGCCATCGACCAGACCCTTGAAACGCGGATGGCGGCGGCCCAACGAGTGGTGGGGCTGGGGCGCGCCGCCCGGGCGAAGGCCCGCCTGAAGACCCGTCAACCCCTGGCCGAAGCGGTCGTCGTTCATCCCTCGGATTGGTCCGAGGAGGTGCTGGCGCCCATGAACTCCCTGATCGCGGCGGAGTTGAACGTCAAACGCGTCAACGTGCGCGCCTCTGTGGGTGAACTGGCGGTGCTCTCAGCCAAGCCAAACTTTGCGGCGCTGGGTGCACGGATGGGAAATCGCATGAAGACGCTCGCGGGCGCGGTGGCTCAGATGGACGCTCAGGCGGTCGACGCCTACCGCCGCGCCCAGTCGGCAACGGTCACACTCGACGGCGAGACCGTCACTCTGGGGCCGGGCGATTTGCAGATAGACATCCGTCCGCAGGACGGGTATCATGTCGAGTCTGAGGGGAGTCTTTTGGTGGGAATTGACACCCGTCTGGACGAAACCCTGAAGGCCGAGGGGTACGCGCGAGAACTGATCAACCGGGTGCAAAACACCCGTAAGAAGATGGGACTCTTGGTCACTGACCGAATTGCACTCGCCGTCTCCACCACGCCCCAGGCGGCTGTGGGGATTCGGCGCTTTGCCGATAAGATCAAGGACGAAACCATGGCGGTGGACCTGTCGGCCACCGAGGGGGTACGTCCGGACGGCAATGGCGAGGAGGTCGATCTCAATGGCGAACCGGCGACCATCACCATCACCCCGTGTCGCGTATAGGGGGCGGCGCGCGGCGACCGTGGCCGGGAGTGAGAGAGTGAACAAAAAAGACCTGAAAAAATTCGAGGAGTTGCTTCTGGCCAAGCGCTCAGAACTGGTCGGCGACATCGACCATCTGCGCAAGACCGCCATGGATTCGACCCCGACCGAGGCGGCGGGCGATCTGTCCACCCACGCCTACCACATGGCCGATCAGGGCACCGACGCCGAGGAACGGGAGAAGTCCTTCTACTTCGCCTCCAAATCGGGACGATTCCTCTACCACATCGACGAGGCGTTGCGGCGGATCAATGACGGCACCTACGGCAAGTGCGAGTCCTGCGGCAACGACATCTCGCCGGCGCGGCTGGAGGCGGTTCCCCATGCCCGGCTCTGCATTGCCTGCAAGGAAAAAGAGGAGCAGCAGAAGGCGCAAGAAAACGTCTGATCCCGCATTCCGGCATTACTCTCGTACCCTCTGCCTATCCCTTGACGTCGGAATTTCCCCCGTCCACCTCTTCAGTTCTGCCACGAGCCCTGTGGGTGGTTGTGCTGGGCGTCGTCGCGTTCGACCAATTGACCAAGTGGATCGTTCGCGCGACGATGGATCTGCACCAATCCGTCGCGGTGCTGGGCGACTGGGTGCGGCTGACTTACATCCGCAATCCCGGCGGCGCCTTCGGGCTGCGTTGGGGGCACGTTGGCGTCTATTATGCCTCAGCCGCCATCGTCATTCTGTGGATTTCCTGGCATCTGTACCGCGAGGGGCGCACGCGCCGTCTGTCGATCTGGGCCTTGGCGTTGGTTCTGGGCGGAGCCATCGGCAATCTGGTGGACCGGTTGTCACATGGCGACGTGATCGATTTTCTCGACGTGGATTTTTTCGACATGCGCATCCCCGCCTTCGATCTGGGGATCCTGCGTCATCCCGGCTACGTCATGGATCGTTGGCCGACCTTCAACGTGGCCGATTCCGCGGTCACGGTCGGAGTCGTGATCTTGTTGGTCACGCTCTGGCGCGATCCGGTCCTCGGCGGTCGTGGGGCAGCGGGCCAGATTGCAACTGAAGGGCCGGCAGTCGACGGGTCGTCGATCTCGTCTCTCCCCCCTACGGAGGGTCGGGGAGATGGAGATGCGCACGTCTGAACATGGCCGTTCTTCGACGGTGTCGTGACGGTGTTGCCGGCAAGTTCCCCCTGACGCATTGCGATCCCGTGACAGAAGCCGCACCTGCTGATGTAATCTCTCACCTCGTCCCGATCGAGGCGGCGGGAGAGCGGGTTGATCGTTTTCTGGCGGCGTGTCACCCGGAATTCTCCCGTTCTCAGATTCAGCGGGCGGCCGCAGCGGGGATGCTGCAGGTCGATGGCCGTGCCGTGCGCAGCCACCACCGGCTGCGGGAAGGGGAGACGATTGAACTCATGCTGGCCAGGCCGGAGCCGGATGGTGCGCCGCCCGCCGCGGAGAAGATCGATCTCGATATTGTCTACGAAGACGAGTTCATGCTGGTCATCAACAAACCGGCGGGAATGGTGGTTCATCCGGCGGTCGGTAACCGCTCTGGCACGTTGGTGAATGCGCTCTTGGGGCGTGGGGTGTTCCATGATGGCGACGCGGCGGGTTCGCCGGCGCGGCCGGGGATCGTGCACCGGCTCGACAAGGGGACATCGGGGCTGATCGTCTGCGCCCGCACCGAATCGGCGCACCGGCAATTGGCCGAACAGTTGAAGCAACGCACCCTGAAACGTGTCTACTGGGCCCTTTCGTGGGGACATCTGCGGTCGGAAAACTTGGCGTTCGACGGCGCTATTGGCCGGTCGCGAACGGAGCGCAAGAAAATGGCAGTGACATCTTCCGGGCGTGTGGCGCGCACGGATGTCCGCGTGATCGAGGGCTTTGAGCTGGCCGATTGGCTCGAAATCACACTGGCCACCGGACGCACGCACCAGATTCGTGTGCACTTATCTCATGCCGGCCACCCGATCGTCGGCGACGACGACTACGGCGGTGGCCCGATGCGCTTGCGCGGGATCGACCCAACGTGGCGCTTGTTGGGCCGCCGCATGCTGGACGCCATCGCGCGTCCTGCCCTGCATGCCCGCCTCTTGTCTCTGGAGCACCCGGTCACCGGAAAGCCGATGGATTTTTCCGTCGAGCCGCCCGAAGATTTCACGCGCCTGGTCGGTGTTTGTCGTTTGGCGGTAAGGAGTTGAGGGGTCCGGCTCTACAATGGCTCGTCGAGATCTGGCGTCGGGGGGTTCGGGGCAATGACCGCAGGAAAGACAGCCACAAAAAAGGTGTGTTTTCCAGCCGGGTTGATCGTATCTTCCAACTGCTCGGCCGGGCTGGCTGCGCGCTTGTTTGCGATTCGATGCCCACAGGGTCAGACCGCCGGCGATGTGAACAGACATAATGAATAGCTTCGAAGAGCGTCAGTAATGGGCCCGCTTTGTGACGTGCCGTGTCGTTTCCCAGCAAGTCGGGAGCACGGGTGTCCCGTTGGGCCAAAACCCGGGAGGTGATGTACTGACTTCGCACGATCGCCGTCGAGTGGTTTTCCCGTTTCGGAGTATGCTTCAGTAACCACGTGATTGGGAGGAAAACGAAATGAAGCAAAAAGTTGTTATCGCCCTGGTAACATTCGCAGTCATCGCCATCGGTTCCGCCGGTCTGGCGGCACTGTCCAAGACGCCGGCGCCGTCCAAGGCCTGGTCGGTCATCCATGTGGATCCGAACGCGGTGGCTCCCGTCCAGGACCAGACACCGGTCATCTACAGCCCCGTGCGGCCGACCGCCGCCTCGGCCCTCGTGACCATTCCCAACAACCCGGACGTTGCCATGACCACGGCGACGAACACCACGCAGTCCGAGAATTCGGTGTTCGTCAGTCCCACCAATCCCCAGATCGTGCTGAACTCGAACAATTCGTCCGACTGGCCGGTGTCCAAGATCTTCGGCGCCGACTACTGGGTGTCGACCAACGGCGGCTCGACCTGGACCGGCAGCACCGCCGGGGCCGGGGGCGCAAACTCCGGCGATCCGGCCACGGCCATCGACCGGAACGGCCGGATGTACATTGGGTACATCTCGTCCTCAGGAGGAATGGGCGCCTCCTATTCAACCGACAACGGCTCCACCTGGACAGCCCGGACGGTTTCGAGCAAGGGGTCGCTCGATAAGAACCACATGATGGTCGACAACAGCACCACCAGCGCCTTCACCGGCGGAGTCTACGAGGCCTGGACGAACTTCAAAGCCGGCGACCCGAACGTGAATGACATCGAACTCTCGCGTTCGACGGACGCGGGAGTGACCTGGTCGTCCGCGGTCAACATCAGCAATGCGATCAATGCCGGCAGCCACAACCAGGGCGTAAACATTCAGACTGGTCCCAATGGCGAGGTCTACGCCACGTGGGCCGTCTACGATTCCTGGCCGGCGGACGAGAACGCGTTGGGATTCGCCAAATCGACGGATGGCGGCGTGACGTGGGCCGCGGCCACGCGTATCATCTCGAATATCCGGGGGGTGCGCATCACCGGGTTGGGCGGCAGCAAAACCATGCGTGTCGCCAGTTTCCCCTCCATGGCCGTCAATCAGCAGACCGGCAATATCTACGTCGTCTGGCCCAACATCGGTGTCCCGGGTGTGAACACGGGAGACGCCGATGTCTACATGATCTCTTCGACGAACGGCGGCTCCACGTGGAGCACGCCGACCCGTGTCAACCAGGATACACAGGGCAACGGGAAGGATCAGTGGCATGCGTGGATCGCCTGCGATCCGGTGACCGGCGACGTCTCCTGCATCTTCTACGATTCCCGCAATTTCACGAGCAATAACGCGGCCGAGACCTTTGTGGCGGTCTCCCAGGATGCCGGCTCAACTTGGAGCGACGGCAAGGTGAGCGATTTCTCCTGGTCGGCCGACGGCATCGTCGGATTCTCCGGCAACTATGCGGGTGACTATATCGGCATCTCCGCGAATAACGGCAATGTCTACCCGGTGTGGGGCGACGATCATTCCGGCAACATGCTGACCTACGTGTCACCCTTCACGTTGACGTCAGGGCCCGTGGCGCCGGTGGCGGAGTTTGTCGGCTCGCCCACGTCCGGGTGCGCGCCGCTGACGGTGAACTTCACCGATCAATCGACCGGCAGCCCGACGTCGTGGTCGTGGACCTTCGGCGACGGCGGGACCTCGACCTTGCAGAATCCATCCTACGCGTACGCCGCCGCGGGGAGCTACACGGTTGCCTTGACGGCGACCAACGCTCAGGGCTCCAGCACCAACACCAAGACCAACTACATCACCGTGAGCGCGGTTGCGCCCACCGCCGATTTCAGCGGGACACCGACGAGCGGGGTCGCTCCCCTGGCGGTCAACTTCACCGATCTCTCCACCGGCGGTCCGACCTCATGGTCATGGACCTTCGGCGATGGCGGGACTTCGACCGCGCAGAATCCCTCACACAACTACATGGCCGCCGGCACCTATACCGTGGCGCTAACGGCCACCAATGGCTGCGGCTTGAGCACGAACACCAAGTCGGGATATATCACGGTCACCGCTCCGCCCACGCCGGAGATATACGTCTCCTACCAGAATGCCGGACGAATCTCCATTGGCGTGAACCGGCGTGGCATTGACACCGTGGAGGTCCGTCTCGTCAGTGACAACTCTCTTGTCTCCGGGGCCTCGGTCACCGCGAGTTACTCAGGCCCGAGCAGCGGCACCGCGACGGGAACCACCGGCACCAATGGACGGGTGGTCCTCCAAACCGGAAACGTGAAGAACCCGGTGGGGCAGTGGTGTTTTACGGTGACGAATCTCACGAAGAGCGGGTACGTCTGGAACAGCAGCGCTCCAGGCAGCGACAACGTTGAGTGTGAGAACGACAAACTGAACTCGGGCAACCAGGATCAGCGTTCGATCGCTGGCGCGCCTGATCTCCGTGCCGGCAACGCTGACATCAGCAGCGTCTATCCGAACCCGTTCAACGCGGGCACCAATATCTCCTTCACCTTGAGCGAGGGCGGCAATGTCACGCTGGCGGTCTATGATGTCTTGGGCCGCGAAGTGCGCCAACTCGTGTCGGGTTACTATCCCGAAGGGCCGCACACGGTCGCCTTCGATGCCGCCGACGATCATGGCGCGCATCTGGCCTCCGGGATGTACTTCTACCGCCTGACCACGCCCGGCTTCAGCGAGACCAAGAAGATGGTGCTGCTGAAGTAGGGTCTGGTGTCACAAATAGAGTGCCAAAACGCCTCCTCTCTTGACGGGGAGGCGTTTTGTGTTCAGGTGGAAATAGCATGCCGAGAATCTTATCTTGTAAGTGAGTGGGTTAGCCGGATGAAGCCGACAGAAGGCGAGAGATTGGTAGCGAAGACATACTTGCCTGCAGAGGAGGTCAAGAGCGCAGACAGGAATGTCTGCGCTACCGATTCGGGCTCAATTGAAAAGAAGAGGCGACGACTGCCTCATTGGACACGCCGCGGCAGTGTGTACTTCATCACGTTCCAGCTCGTTGCCCGAAGACTGGAGCCGGACGAAGTGAGCATGGTTCTTGAGCACATTAGATCGGGGCACGGACAATTCTACACACTTTTGGCAGCATGCGTGATGCCGGACCACGTCCACCTATTGCTTCGCCCAAATGACGGAATCTCGTTGTCCAGAATCACGAAGGGAATCAAAGGGGTCACCGCCAGGCGCATCAATCAATCGCGTGGCACGCAAGGGAGGGTCTGGCAGGTGGAATCGTGGGACCGGATTGTGCGGAACGAAGTGGAAATGTCGGAGAAGTTAAAATACGTCCTGAACAACGGTGCAGCGGCCGGGCTGGCAGAGGACCCTTGGCAGTATCAGGGATTGTTCATTAATCAGGAAGGGAGTACGCGGTCCCCATCGGAACAGCCATGATGCGGTAGCGCAGACATTCTGCCTGCGTGAATAGAAGTCAGAGGTCTCATTCTATGAAATGGCTGGAACGCCGGATTCTGGGAAAGACAGTTGAACAGTTGCTTAGTGTGACGCTCGCGCTGGTTGCGCTGGGTTCACTGGTCTATTGGATCCCCATTTGGCAGACGCGTGATTTGGTCGGGCCCCTGCAGAGCCAGGAGGTGCTCGAACTTCAGAACAAACTCCGGGCGACATGGGCACAAGTTCTCGGAGGGGGACTGCTGCTTATAGGTCTGTATTTCACGTGGAAACAGGTACAGATCGCCAGGGAGCATCAGATCACCGAGCGATTCACACGGGCGGTTGATCA
>JACQFV010000042.1 GCA_016199865.1 Candidatus Zixiibacteriota bacterium
CCACTGACATTCAAGTGGAACCGACTTATTGTCATGGTGTTATCTCTACGCAGCCGCTGCGACGTCGAGGCGCACGAATCTGACAGCCAAGGCGCTGAAGCGCCTTGTTTACCGCTTCTCTCATTCGTCTACTTGGTCGGTAGACAATGGGCTGAAAGCCCATTGCCCGGCTCTGGTCGGCGGCGCCTCGGCACACGCGGAGTTGCCGTATAATGCGCGAACGATGAATCCGAGATTAGAGAGACCGGTTCAGGAGGCATGATGGCGACAGATGTGATGATATGCGAGGGGGCGCGGACTCCCTTTGGGGAGTTCTGCCAGTCCTTGAAGGAGATTTCCGCGATCGATCTGGGGGTGATCGCGGCGAAGGGGGCGCTGCGCAAGGCGGGGGCGAAGCCGGAGCAGATCGACCATGTCGTGATGGGAAACGCCATGCAGACGTCGGCCGATGCCCTCTACGGGGCGCGTCATGTCGGGCTGAAAGCGGGGATTCCCATCGCCACGCCGGCCCTGACGGTTAACCGCATCTGCGGATCCGGGTTGCAGGCGATCGTCAATGGCGCCCAGTTCATCCAGTTGGGCGAAGCGCAGATGGTCCTGGCGGGGGGGATGGAGAACATGTCCCAAGCACCGCACGTCGTGCGGGGGGCGCGTTGGGGGCTGCCGTTGGGACAAGCCAACATGGAGGATGCGCTCTGGGCGTCCTTGACCGATCCATTCTGCGGTTTGAACATGGCGCTCACCGCGGAGAAATTGGCCGACCAATATGGCATCACCCGTCAGCAGATGGATGAGTTTGCCATGCGTTCGTTTACAGCCGCGAAGCACGCCAAAGAACAGTGCTGGCTGCGTACCGAAATCGAACCGGTCGAGTTGCCCGCCCGCAAGGGTGAGTCGCGCACGCTGGATTCCGATGAGCACATTCGCGACACGTCGATGGAGCAACTGGCCAGGTTGCGTCCGGTCTTCAAGAAAGATGGCGGTGTCACGGCCGGGAATGCCTCCGGGATCAACGATGGCGCCTGCGCCCTGGTTCTGGCATCCGATGCCGCGGCCCGGAAGAATGGGTTGAAAGTGTTGGGACGGCTGGTCTCGTATGGGATCGCCGGTGTGCCGCCGGAAATCATGGGGATCGGGCCGGTGGAGGCGATCAAGATGGCGTTGGCCAAGGCGAAGTTGACCCTGAACGATCTGGATATAGTTGAAATCAATGAAGCGTTCGCGGCGCAATATCTGGCATGCGAGAAGGTGTTGGGCCTGCCGCGCGAGAAGGCGAATGTCAATGGCGGCGCCATCGCCATCGGGCATCCGCTGGGCGCCTCGGGGGCACGCGTGACCTTGACCCTGCTCTATGAGATGCGCCGCCGTCAGGTACGGTATGGCTGCGCGTCATTGTGCATCGGCGGCGGCCAGGGGATCGCGGCGATATTTGAGCGTGTGGCGTAGAACGCGCATCAAGGAGCCGCAGGCAAGAATGCCTGCGCCACCAGAGTAAGTTAGAGTGGCGACAGGTTGTGGTGTTTGTGAGTATCCCCACTTGCCTAAATCGACGGATCCTCGGGCGTCCACAGTTTTGACGTCAAATTAGTCATGAACACCGCCGCTGGGCTGGATCACATCTTCCGTCCGCGATCGATCGCGGTCATCGGCGCCACCAGCCGTCCGGGATCGATTGGACGGGAACTGACGCATAATCTTCTCTCCTACGATTTCAAGGGACAGGTCTTCCCGGTTAATCCGCACGCGCGGTTCATTCACTCGATCAAGTGCCACCCGTCGATTTTGGACATCCCCGATCCGGTCGACATGGCCGTGATCATCGTCAAGAAGGAACTGGTCCTGCCTGTGGTCGAGGCGTGTGGCCAAAAAGGCGTGGGCGGCGTGGTGGTGATTACGGCGGGTTTCAAGGAAGTCGGGGAGGAGGGAGCGCGCGAGGAAGAAGAACTGCTCGCCTTGGTGCAGAAGTATGGCATGCGGATGATCGGCCCCAACTGTTTCGGCGTGATCAACACGCACCCCGATGTCACCATGAACGCCACATTTTCCCGCACCCAACCCTTGCCGGGCAAGATCGGTTTCATGTCGCAGTCGGGGGCGCTGGGGGAGGCGATTCTGGCCCACGCGCACCGTCTGGGGCTGGGATTCTCGATGTTCGCCTCGGTGGGGAACAAGGCGGACATCTCGGGCAATGCCCTGCTCAACTACTGGAAGGATGACCCCAACACCCAGATCATCCTTTTGTATCTGGAAAGTTTCGGCGACCCGGAGACATTTACCGGCATCGCCCGCCAGATCACGCGCGTCAAGCCGATCATCGCCGTCAAGTCGGGAAAAACCACGGCCGGAGCCCGCGCGACCATTTCCCACACCGGGGCTCTGGCCGGGCATGACATCGGCGTGGATGCCTTGTTCGATCAGTGCGGGGTGTTGCGTGTCAATTCGATGGAGGAACTCTTCGACGTGGCCGAGGCCTTCGACCACCAACCGGTGCCGCGCGGCAACCGTGTGGCGATCCTGACCAATGCCGGCGGGCCGGGGATTCTCGCCACGGACGCCGCGGCGGGATTGGGGCTCGACGTGGCGGCGTTGGATCCCAGCACCGTCGCCGCGCTCAAGGCCCATCTCCCCACGGCGGCGGCCACCGGCAATCCGGTCGACATGATCGCGTCGGCGACCGGCGCCGAGTATCGTATGGCGCTGCGGGCGCTTTTCGACGATCCCAACGTCGATTCCGTGATTTGCCTGTTTGTGCCGCCGATTATGATCGATGAAATGGCCGTGGCGGAGGCGATCGTCGAGGCGCGCGCGCAGACCGACAAGACCCTCTTGGCCTGCTTCATGGGATCGCAGGACGCCGCCGGTGGGGCCGACCGCTTGAAAAAAGCCGGCATTCCGGTTTATTCTTTTCCCGAGGAAATGGCCAAAGTCCTGGAGCGCATGAGCCAGCACCGCGCCTGGCTGAACCGTCCCGTGCGTACGGCGCCAAAGCCCGAGCGTGGGATTACCTCCGTTCGGGATGACCTGGCCCGTTTGGCCCGGTCGGGCCAAATCCAGATTCTGGGAAGCGAGGCCTTGAATCTTCTGGAGCGTTGCGGCATTCCGACCGCCCCTCTGGTCGGCGGATCGGGCATTGCCGAGTTGCAGACGGCGGCGGAGAAGATGGGATACCCGGTCGTCCTGAAGTTGGACTCAGAAGGGCTGGCCCACAAGACGGAGATCGGCGCGGTCATTGTCGACATCCGCAATGCGGACGAACTGGCCCGGCAGCATCAGGCGCTCTTGTCACTCGCCGCCAAACACAAATTGACCGGCGCCAACGTGGTCTTGCAGCCGATGGTGACCGGGGGCGTGGAGATGGCCCTGGGGATGGTCCGCGATCCCCAGTTCGGGCCCTTGGTAATGTGCGGGGTGGGAGGCGTCCTGGTCGAAGTGGTCCGGGACATCGCCTTCAAGTTGCCGCCCCTGTCCCTTGACGATGCCCGCGAGATGATTGACCAACTGAAGGGGCGGAAACTTCTCGCCGGCCACCGGGGCGCGCCGCCGGTCGACGTGGAAGCGCTCGTGTCCGCCCTTGTCCGGCTCTCCCTCCTGGTGACTGATTTTCCCCTGATCAGCGAACTGGACATCAATCCCTTCGTCGTGTGTCCCTCGGGGTCGACGTCCCGGGCGATTGACGCCCGCATCGTGCTCGCGCCAGCTCCGTGAGCCGCAATCCCGGCGTCAGCCGGGAATTGCACCCAAAAACCAAACGGCCCCCGCGTGGGAGCAGGGGCCGTCTGCCATTAAAGGGGGAGAACAACCGTCCGTTACTGATTGTAGGCGATGAGTGAAGACACTACCTGGGCCATAGAGGGCTGTTCTCCCGAGGGCTTTATGAATTCCGTGTGTTTTGCTCCACCGAACCGGCTGACGCACGTTGCCGCATCCGTCTTTATTCCCCGCCGGGTCAATCCACTTCTCGTTGCCGTCATCTTCTACTGCCGCTCATAAACTGCCCGGTGGGCGCGTTGCTGTCAACTGCTATCTGCAAGTTTTTCGGTTCCCCAAGCGTCTCGATTCCAATCTCGCGGCCCGCGAACAAACCTACATCCGAACCCAAACTGCTCCCCACGGGTTCGGCTGGATTCCGTCGGCGCCATCCGTACTCAACAAATCGGCTGGGGGCCGCCGCGGAAGACGAAACTGATTAACTTCACGACGTCAAGGATGTCGACAAAGCCATTGCAGTCCAGATCGTCGACTCCCGGCGGGCAGGGCGATGCCGCGCCGCGGAAGGCAACGCCGATCTCCTTGACGACGTCCAGAACGTTGAATGTCTGGTTGTGGTCCAGGTCCCCCTTGACGGAGAAGGCCACCGTCACCGAGCCGTTGACCATGCGCACGGCGGAGATGGTGTCGCCTTTCGGATCCGTGAAGATCGTTCCAGCGGGATTGACTTGGAGCAGGACGGTCCGATCGCTCAGCGTGTCGGGGATGTCGCAGGCGACGTGGGCAATCACCTTCATCAGGACGCCATTGGTGAAGGGGAGGATCGGCTGCGGATAATGGTTGAAGTCGATGTCCGCGATCCCGGTCAGACGGATGTTGGTTCCCCCCTCGGTGTGCGCCTTGGCCAGGTCCCAATTCTGAATTAAGGTTCCCTGGACGGTGGATGGCACGACGGTCTCGATGTTCGTGTCCAGTTGGGTGCAGGTGGGCGGGTTCAGGCAGGTCACGGTCGTCTCAACGGTCGTGTCAAAAACCATCAAATCCGGGCGGGAGAGGGTGATGGAAATCTGAAAACCCGCGATCGAATCGGTCAGATTCTGCAGGAAGATGGACACCGGAACTGTTGTCCCGGCCGTGCCGATCGTATCGGCCACGTCGATGGTGAGCAGCGTGTCATTGGGAGACGCCCACGCCATTTGTACTGCCGGACGGCTGAACGCCATCAGCACGGCACAGAGAACCACGCAGCGAATCTGAGAGCGGGACATGAATGCTCCTTAGCGCTTTCGGGACAACACGGCTCTGCGTTCAGTCACGCGCCACGGGTTTAATCCCGTGCCACGCGGGGTTTACCGGCAAGATAGACTCAAAACTCGTGCCGAATCGACCCCGTCCAGGCGGTCCCACGCCCTTCAGACCAGCACCTGCACACGTTTATCGTACTCTTGATCGTCCCACTCTATCGACTAAACCCACTGCGGGAAGTCAAAAGCCCGACAAACCAAGCACGGTCGATTCTAAGGCGTCTCCTGTTCGGTTCCGGTTCTCGCGATCCGGCGTCATTCGCCAGGGGTCGCTTCATTACCTATGGTACGATGCAGAAAATTGCAGGTAATCGCTACGTGTTGAACACAGCCCACTGTCCTGGATTTCGATCCACACGTAATCCATACTAAGACTTTTCCGTCTCGTTGTCAAGTGGGATTACCAAGAAAACCCTTGCCCCCGTCGGCTCGATGCTATCGTTCCTGAGGAGGCACGGTTCATCAAAGCATTTGGTTCTTTGGGTCATTGGCTCAATGCTTCGAGGCGCGGCAGCGAACGATCGCCGTAACGTCTTGTTTCAGTTTGACTTGCGAGAATAGGATCCCATTGGGATCGGAAACGCGTGTTCCCGATGGTTCAAGCGACACCAGCATTGAATCCGGCGGATCCGGACTCGCGGACGATACCGATTGGGTCAGTGAAAATCGGCAGAGTCGTCCGCTCGCGCCCGGCAATACCGGGACACCCGGGTGTTGGCCGAAGAGCCGCGCCACGCCGACAAACTTAATCGTGTCCTCCCCGGTCCGCCGCGCTTCCAGAAGTTCCCATGTGGACAAGAGCCCGCCGGGGGCATCCAGGGCAACTCGGCTGCGGGGGTTTACGGCCTTGCCCAGCAAGGCGCCGAGGGCCGTTGTGTCTTTGCCGGAAGGGTCGCTTCCCGCCAAGGCGAAGTCCAGCCATTGGGGATGGTCCCAGCCGACAACGGCTTCGATACCCTGGATTGAATCCGACGTCGATGCCAGCCACAGATCAATGGCGACCGGACAGCCCAGCGAATCCTTGACGATTCGCAATTCCAGGGAGGCGGTCGCTTTGGATGGCGCCGACGGTCTCCCCGCCGTCCATGCCGAAGTTGCCGCGGTGACAAGAATGAGATTGATCCGCCCGGCGGTCCACAGGCACCTTATCATGGACGGTCGTTGCATGTCCCTTATACGATGCCGGAGACGTTGTGACGTCGTTCATAGCGGCCGAAGTAGGTCCCTTTAGGGACTGGTTCAGATGATGGGATGCCTCGAGAAATTGGCAGCGCGGCGCCGGAAGACCGGCGCGATCCTCTGCATCGGTTTGGATCCTGACTTGGAGAAGATGCCGGCAGTGGTGGCACGCGGGGCTGAGCCGCTCTATCATTTCTCCCGCTTGGTTGTCGAGGCCACCTCACGGTATGCCTGCGCCTTCAAGCCGAATTTGGCGTTTTTTGAGGCCTATGGGTCGAAGGGCATCGCCCAACTGGAAAAGCTTCTGGCGGAGATTCCCTCCGAAGTGCCGACGATCTTGGACGGTAAACGCGGCGATATTGGCAATACCTCACGGCTGTACGCACGCTTTCTCTTCGAACATCTGAATGGCGACGCGGCCACGATCAATCCGTATTTGGGACAAGATTCGCTGGAACCGTTCTTCGATTATCCCGGCAAAGTCGCGTTTGTCCTCTGCCTGACCTCGAATCCCGGCTCAGCGGACATTCAAACGCTGCAAACGGGCGGTCGCGCCGTTTATCAGGGGGTTATCGACCATCTGCGAGCGTTCGATGGCCGCTATGGGTTGGTGGTGGGCGCACAGCATCAGGAGATGCTGGCCGATGTTCGTCAACGCGCCCCAAACGCACCGCTCTTGATCCCCGGTGTCGGCGCGCAGGGCGGGGAACTGGCGGGGGCGGTGACTCAGGCGGCGACCGGAGGCGCCCCCGCGCTGATCAATGTCTCCCGCGACATTTTGTATGCGTCCTCGCAAAGCGACTTCGCCGAACAAGCCGCCGCGCGCGCCGAGTGGTACGTTGCGGCCATGAAGCCGTTACTCTCGCCATGATCGACCCGACTGAACCCATGAATCCGTCCGATCTGCCGAGAATCGTCTCCGTCGAGCAGATGCGCGCTATTGATCAGCGCGCCATCGAGAGGATGGGCATTCCCGGCCTGACCATGATGGAGAATGCGGGGCGCGGCATGGCCGAGCGGATTCGCGAGGGCATTCTGGGTGGCCACTGCCGCGACATGAAAATCGCCATCGTCTGTGGGCGGGGCAATAATGGCGGCGATGG
>JACQFV010000043.1 GCA_016199865.1 Candidatus Zixiibacteriota bacterium
CTGGGTAAAGCGTTGCGTGAACGCGAACTGGTGATGGTGTATGGCGACTATGACGTCGACGGCATCACGTCGACGTCGCTCATGTACCTCGTCTTGAACCGTCTGGGCGCCGAGGTCAACTACTACCTGCCCAATCGGCTGATCGAAGGGTACGGCCTGTCGCCCGACGGCATCGATCAAGCGGTCGAGAGCGGCGCCAAACTGATCCTCACGGTCGACTGCGGCATCACGGCCGTGGAAGAGGTCGAATACGCCCGCCGGAAGGGAATCGAGGTCCTGATCGCCGATCATCACGAGCCCGGCCCGTCGCTGCCGGCGGCGGTGGCGATCGTCAATCCCAAACTCTCACCCAAAGGGACGCCGGTCGATGATCTGGCCGGCGTTGGTGTTTCATTCAAACTCGCGCAGGCGCTCTACCGTTCGCTGGGGCAGGATGAAGCCGAACTCGAGGAGCATCTTGATCTCGTGGCGCTCGGTACCGCTGCCGACATCGTCCCGTTGACCGGCGAGAATCGAATCCTAACCAAATTCGGCCTGCGGCAATTGGAGCGGACCACCAAGCCCGGCCTCAAATCGCTCTGTTTCGTCTCCAACCTGATGGGTAAACAGATCACGACCGGCCAGATCGTCTTCATTCTCGCGCCGCGCATCAATGCCGTCGGACGCCTGGGTGACGCGCGGCAGGCGGTCAAACTTCTCTCGACTCGTGATGACGGTGCCGCGATCGAAATTGCGCATCTCCTTGAGCGCGAGAATCGCACCCGCAAGACCCTGGACGAAAAAACACTGGGGCAGGCATTGGCTCAGATTGACAGGACAGCGGATCTGGCCAATGACAAGGCCCTCGTGTTGGCATCACCGGGCTGGCACCAGGGCGTGATCGGGATCGTCGCCTCGCGGCTGGTCGAACGGTTCCATCTGCCGACCGTGATGATTGCCATCGACGGCGATGAAGCCAAGGGCTCGGCGCGCTCGATCCCGGCCTTTGATCTCTACGATGCCTTCCGCGAATGTGGCGATCTGGTTCTGCGCTATGGCGGCCACAAATACGCCGCCGGGATGTCGATTGCTCCGGACATGATCGCCGCCTTCACCGAACGGTTCAAACGGGTCGCCTCCAAACGGCTCTGCTCCGATGACTTGATTCCCCGCCTCTCCATCGATTCCCACCTCGACCCCGACACCTTGACCGATGATTTCATGGACTGCTTGGACCGTTTCGCCCCCTTCGGCCCGCACAACACCCGGCCGGTCTTCATGTCCGCTAATATCGAAGTCGTCGGCTCGCCCTACATCGTGGGCAACAACCATTTGAAGTTCAAAGCCCGCAAGAACAGCCAGCTCTTCGACTGCATCGGCTTCGGCATGGGCGAGCGCGCCGCCCACCTGGCCTCCCACACCGGCCTGATCGACCTGGTCTACATCCCCGAACGCTCCGACTGGGACAATTCGCGGCGCCTGCAGTTGCGCGTGAAGGATTTCCGGCTGGTGTAGTTTGCACTTCTTGGTGGCGCAGACATTCTTGTCTGCGCGTAATTATGGGCAGGCAAGAATGCCTGCCCCACCAAGTGATTGTTTTCGATGTTACAGTGATTGTCTGACTTGCAGGAAGGGGAGAACCAAAATGCCCGACTCACCCCCCAAACGCGTCACCGGCATCGGCGGTATCTTCTTCAAGGCCAACGACCCCAAACGTCTCTTCGAATGGTACCGCACCCACCTGGGCATTGCGCCCGACCCGCGCGATGAACCCGACTGGACCGGCTTCACGTTCCGGTGGCGCGACCCGGACAACCCCGAACGCGTCGGCTCGACCGTGTGGAGCATCTTCCCGCGCAGCAGCCGATACTTCGGCTCCGGCGACCAGCCATACATGATCAATTACCGCGTCGACAATCTCGACGGGCTGCTCGCGGAATTGCGCCGCGAAGGCGTCACAATCGGTGACCACGTGGAAGAATCCGAGTATGGCAAATTCGGCTGGATCACCGACCCGGAGGGAAACCGCGTTGAGTTGTGGCAGCCGCCGGTAGGGAAGCAGCGCGTGATTGCGTGGCCCTGACCTTGGTCAGGGTCTAAGAAATCTGATTCGAGATCACGTATGCGCCGCCACGCCTACAACAACCCCGGCCACGCCCATTTTCTCACGTTCTCCTGCTACCGAATGCAACAACTCTTGACTGACAATCTCCTACGCGGGTGGCTGGCTGAAGCACTCGACAATGCCCGCGAGACCGAGCATTTTGACCTGTGGGCTTATGTCTTCATGCCCGATCATGTGCATCTGCTGATCCATCCACAGCATGAAGACTACTCCGTGCCAGCAATTCTTCGCCGCATCAAGGAGCCCTTCACCCGCCGCGTTGTTGCCGCTTGGCGCGAATCCAGTCCCAGCAAACTCGTCCTACTTCAGGCCCAGTTCGGGCAACGTACCGTGCACCGTTTCTGGCAAGCCGGGGGCGGATTTGACCGCAACATGACGGACATGGCGGCGGTCAATAGCGCAATCGGATACATTGAATACAATCCCGTTCGACGGGGATATGTGCAGGAGCCGGTTGATTGGGCATGGTCCAGCGCGCGTGCCCGAGCGGGATGGGAGGATGTGCCGTTGCGAGTGGACCCCGTGGAAGTAATATTCTCCCGCATGGGGGAAGGTTCTCTCAAACCCTGACCAAGGTCAGGGCCACGACCTTAGACAGGAGAAGCAGGTGCTTGGGAGAGATGATGACATTCGAGCGCGATCGGCGCGTTTCACTGACCGAGAGGTCTTACGCGCGGCGAATGATTTTGATAGCGAGTTTACGCCGGAGGCTGTAGAGGCTGCGCGCTCCGAAGCGACCAGAAGGTTTGGAGCGGTAATTCGTGAGAGCGAGTATAGCGACTGGCGCTGGAATGTCGCCCAAAATAGAATGAGTCATTGCCACGGCTGCAGTGCTGCCGCGCCGTCCAATGCTCATTTGTTTCAGCTGTGCAAGTCCGCGGGTGTAGGCCCCAATCTACTTAAGAACGCGGTGGTAATCGGCGCCTCGGTTGCCGTTGCCGCCGCAGTCGGTGCATCGAGTGCACCGATCTTCCTATCCTGGACCCGAAAATACCGCGTCTTGGACTTGGAGTTGGCGCTCTGCTCCTTGTGTGAGGGTAGGTTTCAATCGGCGTCCGCGTCGGACAAGCTGGTATTCTATACAGATCATCCCCTCTACGAAATCCTCGCTGATGAGGGATTCACGAAAGTGTTCATGCCTTCGAGTAAGCTGGGCAAGTAGTACGACACGCGTGGCCCTGACCTTGGTCAGGGTTTAAGAAGTCTGCAGCCACTCGCGAAGCCCTTCCCATCCAGCTCGCAGTCTCTCAGCATCACGAAATACTGCCGCGTTTTCGCGTAGTCAACCACCCCGCGAATCGTTACGTTTGTCTCAAACCCTGACCAAGGTCAGGGCCACGGAAACCCACAACATGGCGCACCGCCAATGACCCTTCTTGACCGATTCTTCGCCGGGGAACGGCTGGCTTTGGCCCGGATGATCTCGCATGTCGAGGACCGTGCGCCCGGATATCAAGAGGCGCTGTCGCGCATCTATGCCCGACGGCAGAGCGGGTACCGTGTCGGGCTCACCGGGCCGCCGGGGGCGGGGAAATCGTCCTTGGTCAATCGGTTGGCGCTGAAGCTGGCCGATCAGGGGCATAAGGTCGGCGTGATCGCCGTCGATCCAACCAGCCCCTTTACCGGCGGCGCGCTTCTGGGTGACCGGGTGCGCATGGCGTCTCTCTTTGGGCAGCCGAATGTGTTCATCCGCAGCATGGCCACACGCGGCTCATCCGGGGGTCTCGCCGCTGCGACGAAGGACGTCTGCGTGGTGCTTGAAGGGTTCGGGCTTGACACGATTCTCGTCGAAACGGTCGGTGTCGGCCAGGTCGAACTGGATGTGGCGTCGGTGTGTGACACAGTCGTCGTGGTCTTCGTGCCCGAATCGGGGGATGCGATTCAGGCGATGAAATCGGGATTGATGGAGATCGCCGATGTCTTCTGCATCAATAAATCCGACCGCCCCGGCGCCGAACGGGTCAAGGCCGAACTGGAAACGATTCTCGATGTCCGCCAGGAGGTCCGTCACGCCGCGGCGAAATCAAAGTCCGGCGATCCCGGTCCGTCGGAATGGCGTCCCCCGGTCCTCATGACTGTCGCCACCAAGGACGAAGGTACAGATTCGCTGTGGGAGGCCGCCATGCAACACCGGCAGCATCTACAGGCCGATGATCCCAAAGGGCAGTCTCGCCGCCGCGCCCGTGCCGACCTGATTTTGTC
>JACQFV010000065.1 GCA_016199865.1 Candidatus Zixiibacteriota bacterium
ACCAGTGAACGATACAGAAATTCGTCGCTGGGGCCGCCCTGCGGCTGGTTGTCGCCGCTGTTGCCGATGCGCGCCCCGCACAACGGTCCATTTGTTAGGACCGAAATTCCGCCGCGGTACCGGGTGGCCGTGTTGGGCGGATTGCCGACCGGCACATGGCCAACGGTGTCCACGCCCTGTTGCCACAAGAGATTGCGTCCGGCATCAAAGCCGGGCTTGTTGGTCGTGCCCCACTGGATCGACCCATAACGGCTGGCCGGAACAACGTCAAAATCCACGAGTAAGCCGATCAACAGATCGGTCAGCGGTGTGGCGTCGCGATCCCAGACCGAGAGCCGGCAGATCACGAATTCATCGCTGTCGGGATGCTGCGGGAAGTACCACTGCCACCGCAGCCAGACGGCCGAGTCTTTCGTGGTCATGTCGGCGGTGGCCTGGGCGAAGCCGGCTTGGGTCCCGTAGGCGGCCGTGTCGAGGACCAGATCTCCCTGCGCCCGGTAGCCGAATTGTCCGCGCGTCGGGCGATTCTGAAAACGACAGTACACGATCGTGTCCGGGGTTTGTGGGCCATGCGCCACCAAGAGCGATGCATCGCGAATCGAATGGCTTGAATCGGCATACCGCCACAAACCACCGTGGGGATTCTCTGCACCGAAACGCCCGCCGCTTTCCACTTCCAGCGCCAGCGATCCCGGACTGGCCACGCCGGTCTTCAAGATCTCCGCTTCCGGACAGAAAAACTGATCGACCACAAAGAAATCGATGGGAAACGTTAAGGGGCCGGCTTTGGTCGTGTCGTTGTGCGTGACTTGCACAACTCCCTGGTACAGACCTTCGGTTGTAATTCCCGCTGCATCCATGCGAACGATGACATTCACATCGGCGCCGCCAGACGGGATCGTATACGCGCCGCCGCCCATCGCATTCAGCCATCCCGGCGGGCCGTTGATCTGCGTAACTGTGACGTTCCCGGTCATCGCCGCGTTCCCGATGTTCGATACAGTCAGCGTCGCCTCGGCAAGGCCGCCGCGCGGCGCGTGATATTCGCACTGGGTGTTGCCGCTAATGGATACGAGCAGATTCGGCGCGAGCAGTGGGCATAGATAGGGCGCATTCGCCGTGCCACCCGGCAGGCGCAGGTATTTGACCGGGTTCATTTCCCAGAATCCCTCCCCAACCGGGGCGCCACCCGCGTCATGATCTTCGATGAAGATGATGTCGATGTCATGCACCAGTTGGCCAATCGTCGCCCAATGCTCGGAGAGGCAGATCGAATCGGGGTGGGGCGGCATGCCGCCGTGCAGCGGATCCTCGGGGCCCGGATCACAGTTGGGGGTCTTGGTGTTGGTCAGATTCCGCGGCGACGACCAGGTGTTTCCGTTCGAATTCGAGACGGTCAGGTACAGTTCGCCGTTCATGTATCCTTCGAGAGAATGGTCGGCCTGCTCGACCGCGCTCGGACCTCCGAATTGTGTATACACAACATAGAGGTAATCCCGGTTGGTACCATTCCCCGGCCCGCCATTGCACAACGTTGCCCCGTCGCCGACTCCCAAGGTCATCTTGGCCAGATTCAGATCGAAAATACCGTTCAAGACGGGATTATCCCAATATCCGTACGATACCGGTCGAATTGTCTGACGGGCGTCGTTCCAGCTCGTTGCCGTTAATCCATCCGGCGGCTTCGGTTTGTGATTCATAATAGGCGACGTTTAACAGCCCGTTGAACTCTGGCTCTCGGTCGGTGTGCAGGACAAGCGCCACCTTGTCGGAGTTGGCATCCGCCGCGACCACGTATCCCAGCTGGAAGTTGCTGTCGATCGCCACCGGTCCTTCCCATGTGACGCCATTGTAGCGCCAGTAGACGATGCGGTCGCGCGGGTCCGAATTGCTGCCGTGGGATACGACGTGCGCGATGTCAGGATTCGTGGCCGCCTTCCACCCGGAATTCCGGTTGATCGCGATCTGCGGCCACAGAACTTCGCTGATGATCGGCGTAGATGGAAGTTCGTCGTCGTAGTGTAGGCCACTCCCGGGTGTGGGGCAGTAGGCATGCCAGCTCGTGTAGGGCAACGACGGATCGACCCGCTGGTGTAAAGCGATGTGCACCGCTCCGTTTTTATCCATCGCCAAGTCAGTGTAGCCGCCACGCGAGACGTTGTCCGTCGAAATCTGCGCGCCGTTAAAGGGCTGCGTGAAGTTATTCGCTGCAAGGTCGTACCAGTCTGCAAAGACGAATCGCGAAGGATCGAATGGCCATGAGGTGATCGGCCATTCCATGTAACAGAAATGCACAATCGTGCCTCCGGGAGCCCGACCTGTCTGATACCCCTGCGACAGGTTGTGCTGGTAGTCATATTCCGTTTCCGCCATGGAGAGCCCCAGCGAAATGGTCCGCGCGCCGGCGAAGCGCAGCATCGGGCTGACCCGATGGCCGTCGTCGTCAACAACTGAGGCACCGGCAAAGGGGCTCGGCAGCCGTTCATCGCCGCCGATCGGTGTCCCGCGATGAACGTCGAAGCGCCCGCGGTCCGAGGCGACCGCGAAGGTGGCAATGAAGAGAGCCGCCACGACCAGCGCGGCGGTGGCCAAAACGCCAGAAATTCGATCTCGACACATCGTTGCATGACCTCCCGGTGAGGGGCCGATGCATGGGGTGGATCGTAACGCAATCCCATGATAATTCATGCCGTCTGGGAGTCAATGGGAATTGGGGCACGAAATTGGCCGCCTCGGGCGCCCCGGCCAAAGGGTTGGGCGCGGGAGAAAGCCGGGAGCCCGAATCGGAGACAAATTCACTCTTGATCCAACGGAACGAATTCGCCTATTTCACCGTACGATGGCTGCGGAAGATGCCGCCTTGAGGGCAAATTCGATCAGACGATGCGAACTGGAAACAGACTGACTCTGTTGCAATTGGTGCTGTTCAGGTAAACAAGTCCAAAAACGACTCAGGGCGGCGGGCCATCACAATGAGCCCGCCTCCGAGTCAGGGGAGATTGCCAGATGGGTACGCTTCGAATCGCGCAAATCACCGGGGGATGGAAGACTTTGGACACCAGTGTCGTGACGAGTTTTCAGTCGTCGATTCGGGGGGCTCTCCTGACCGAGGCCGATCCGGGATACGATCAGGCGCGTTCGATCTGGAACGCGATGATCGACAAGCGACCGGCCTTGATCGCGCAATGCAGCGGCGCGGCCGACGTGCGGAAGTCCGTCAACTTCGCCCGCGAGAATGGGCTCTTGACCGCCATTCGCGGCGGCGGACACAACATTGCCGGCAGCGCCCTCTGTGATGGGGGTCTGGTCATCGACCTATCGAAGATGCGAACGGTTCACGTCGATCCCCGCGCCCGTCGCGCCTTCGTGTCCGGGGGAGCGACATTGGGCGACTTCGATCATGAAGCCCAAGCCTTCGGCCTGGCGACGGCCCTGGGCATCAATTC
This sequence comes from Candidatus Zixiibacteriota bacterium, assembly GCA_016199865.1. GTDB lineage: Bacteria > Zixibacteria > MSB-5A5 > WJJR01 > WJJR01 > JACQFV01. The sequence continues at coordinate 3,447 of JACQFV010000065.1, forward strand.
GACGACGGGTGTCGCCCGGGTTGACGCTCGGAGGTGGTTTCGGCTGGCTGAGCCGCAAGCACGGGATGACGGTGGACAATCTCGTGGCCGCCGACGTCGTGACGGCCGACGGTAACCTCCTCCACGTGAGTGACAGCGACAGCGAGAACCCCGATCTGTTCTGGGCGATTCGCGGTGGCAGCGGCAACTTCGGCGTCGTGACCAACTTTGAATTCCGCCTCCATCCGGTCGGTCCCGGTGTCTTGACCGGGCTGATCGTCTACCCGGCCAGCGAGGCGGTGTCCGCATTGAAGCAGTATCGCACATACGCGGCGACCCTGGGTGATGACACCAATGTCTGGGTGGTATTACGAAAAGCCCCACCGCTGCCCTTCCTCCCCGCCAGCGCCCACGGGAAAGACGTTATCGTCTTTGCCTTCTTCCATGCCGGCGCCGAAGACGCGGGGCGGAAAGTGGCGGAGCCGCTGCGGAAATTCGGCACGGTGTTGGGCGAATTCATCGGAGTCCAGCCCTACACCGCCTGGCAGCAGGCGTTTGATCCCTTGCTGACACCCGGCGCGCGTAATTATTGGAAGTCGCATAACTTCATCGAGCTCAGCGACGGCGCGATCACGACAGCGGTCCAGTTTGCGGGGACAGTCCCTTCGCCGCAGTGCGAAATCTTCTTCGGCATGGTCGGCGCCGCCACCGGCCGTGTCGCCGTGGACGCCACCGCCTATCCGCACCGGAATGCGAATTGGGTGTTGAACGTGCACGGCCGCTGGGACACAGCCGGCGAGGACGACAAATGCATCGCTTGGGCGCGCGAGTTCTTCCGCGCCTCGGCGCCGTATGCCACGGGCGGAGTATACGTGAATTTCCTGACCGCCGACGAAACGGACCGGGTCCGTGCGGCGTATGGACCCAGTTACGACCGTCTGGCGGCGGCGAAGAAGAAATACGACCCGAACAACCTGTTCCGGGTGAATCAGAATATCAGTCCGAAGGCGTAGGGTTTACCCTCACTGGGATCAGATTCAATACAGGACGGGGCCGGGTGTCGCACCCGGCCCCGTATTCTGTTGGAATCACTTTCTGAGTGCCCCCTCTTGACACGAGGGGCGCAACCGGGCATGCTCAGCGCATGGCGAACGTCGTCATAGAGACCATCGACAAGAACCCCACGCTCAAAAGGACCTATCGGCATCTGCTCCGGCAGTTGCGTCGGGTGGGACCGATCACCGTCGAGGAAAAGAAGACCTCCGTTCACCTCAAGGCCAAGTCGGGATTCGCGGGTGTTCACCCGCGCAAGGATCATCTCGTCTTGCAGATTGTCAGTGCGGCGCCGATCAAGAGCCCGCGGGTGTTCAAAGTGGGACAGGCCTCAAAGAGCCGATACCACAACCACGTCCGTCTCGCCAGAGAATCCGACGTCGACGGCGTTCTTCTGGAATGGCTCTCCGAGGCCTATACGTTGATGTCGTAACCCGTTTCAGCGCCTGCCGGGTTTTAGGACATGGCCTTCATCGCCTTGTCGAGGCCGGCGCGCAGGTCGTCGGCGTTCATCACGGGCGACATGCTCACGTCGGCGTTCAGCCCGCTGAAGAACGGCTCCGTGATGCTGGGAATGTACGTCGGATCGGGGAGATTCAGCACGAACATCGCAGTGCGCTTTCCCCCTTCGGGAAAGAAGTAGGCCGCTTCCGGTTTGTTCTTTTGCATGAACGATTCCATGAGCTTGGGCAGGGATCCGTCCTTGATTGCCTTGTTGCCGGTCTCAACGGGGATGGTGACTTTCAGCATCGTGCGCATTTGCGGGACTCCTGGGAATGAGGGTGGGATTGCAACGTTATCAGGAGCGAAAAAGTCGTGATTCCCAGCCGCGGGGTCAAGCGGAATCAGGGGTGCCACATGACGTCACGGCTGGAGGCAGTGGACGCCACGTCTCAGAGCGTCATCCGCCGTTGTCGCCATCCCTGAGATGCCGACCAATTTCATCCTTGACGACCGGCGGGCGCCGTGCTATTGAACCCTGACTCTGGACGGTATCGGACCCGGTACCGAGTCGGTGTTCCAGACGAGTTGCTCTGTCAACGCAAGGAGGACATTTATGGGACGCATCAACGCCGGACGCGTGATCATGGGAGGTCTGCTGGCGGGGCTGGTCATGAATTTGGGGGAATTCATCCTCAATGGAGTCGTCCTGAAGGCGCAATGGGAGACGGCCATGCACGCCATCAATCGGACACCCGCCGGCGGCAGCGCCATTGCGGTGTTGGTGATTGACGGGTTCATTTCGGGACTGCTCGCGATCTGGCTCTACGCTGCCGTGCGGCCCCGGCTTGGCTCCGGTCCGAAGACCGCTGTCTTGGTCGGCCTGATCGTCTGGATTTTCTCCTGCTTCATGGCGCTGATGCCGCCGTTTTTGACGGGCATTCTGCCCGGGCAGATCGTTGCCACGATGGTCATCTGGGATCTGATCGAGATACCACTGGGCGTGGTCATCGGGGCATGGGCGTATAAAGAGTAACTGTCCGCGGCAGTAATCTCAAATTCGATGGGCGCGCCGACAGGAATGTCGGCGCCACCGGCCATAGCATGACCTTCAGAAGATCTGGTGGGGCAGACATTCTTGTCTGCCCGAGCTTCGACCGGCCTCTTAGTCGTCGTACTCCCAAGCGCTCTTGCCGGCGAGCCCTCCTCATAACCGGGAGACGCGCGCCATCCCATGACGGCATTCCTAAATCCGGACCAGGGTCCGGGCCACGAAAGTCATTGATCCAACATCCTGAACCGGCTATACTACAAACTCCATTAACTTCCCGGAGCTGGGTGTGGCACAATCCCATAGAGATCGACAGTCCATCCGCGAATCTGACGTGGAGGAGTAAAATGCGAATCACGACCAGAATCCCGATCATCATATCGGGCTTCCTGTTGTTGGCGGCGCCGCTCTTCGCGCAGCCGCCGGTGGCGCCGGTGAATCCGGCTGTGGACGAATACTGGGGAGTCAAAGTCAGTGATCCCTACCGCTACATGGAGAAACTGGACGACCCGGCCGTGCAAAAATGGATCAAGGAAGAGGCCGATTACACGGATTCCGTCCTGAAGCGCATCCCCGGCCGGGACGCTCTGCTCGCGCGCATTAAGGAGTTGGACGCCGGCCGCCCGTATCGAATTTTCGCCGTTCGCCGCATGCCGGAAGGACCGCTCTTCTACTACCGCCAGGCGGCGCGGGAAAATCTTCCGAAACTCTGTTTGCGCGACGGCCTTATCGGAACGGAACATCTCCTGCTCGATCCTTCCACGCTGGCGCCGCCCGGGGGAGGGCATTATTCGCTCTCGTTCTACCAGCCCTCACCCAAGCGACCGACAAGAATCTGCCGGATTCGATCGACCGCATGGAGGCGGAATACACGCCCCCGGAATGGCTTCCTGATGGCAAGAGTTTCTTCTATTCGCGTCGACGCCTCCTGCCGCCGGAAGCGCCTCCGACCGAAGGTTACAAGCAGACGCGCGGGTTCCTCCATCGGCTTGGGACCAACCCGGATAGTGACATGACCGTCTTTGCGATGAATCTCTGGCCGGGCGTGGCCATGACGGAGAATGATTTTCCCAGCATCGTCATGCCGCCGGGATCCGACTACGTGATCGGCAAGATCAAGCACGGGGACGCCAATCAACTGACCCTCTACGCCGCGCCGCAATCGGCCATCACGACCTCAAACACGCCGTGGAAAAGAATCTGCGACGTCAACGATTCCGTAACAGAATTTGCGGTTCACCAAGACCAAGTCTATCTGATGACCTCTCGATTGGCCCCGCGCTTCAAGGTCGTGCGCACGGCCCTGTCCAACCCCGACATGGCCACAGCCGTCGAAGTCGTACCGGCCGGCACCGTCGTGATTGAAGGGGTCACGGCGGCCAAAGATGCGCTCTACCTGAGCACGCTCAGCGCGGGGATGAATCAGGTGGTGCGAGTCGACTACGAGACCGGCGCCCCATCGCGACTGTCATTGCCGGATGGCGCGACGACCGGATACGTCGTCTCGGCCAGCGGCGACGTCGACGGAGTGTACATTTCAACCGCCTCATGGACCAAGCGGAGCGGGACGTACGCCTACGATCCGAAGACCAATACGTTTACGGACACGGGCTTGAATCCGAAGGGGACGTTCGACGACGTTCCCGGCTTCGAGTCGGTGGAAGTTCAGGCCCCCAGTCACGACGGCGTCATGGTGCCGCTGTCCATCATGTACAAGAGCGGGATCAAGCTCGACGGCTCCAATCCCACTCTTCTCGTCGGCTACGGCGCCTACGGCCTCAATAGCAACGTGTCCTTTGATCCGCAGCGCCTCGCTTGGCTGGAGAAGGGCGGCATCTTCGCGGTCGCGCACGTGCGCGGGGGCGGCGAATACGGCGAGGAGTGGCATCTGGCCGGTCAAAAACTAACGAAGCCCAACACATGGAAGGATTTCATCGCCTGCGGGGAGTATCTGGTCCAGAAGGGATACGCGTCGCCCGCGAGACTCTGCGGACAGGGTGGCAGCGCCGGGGGAATTCTGATCGGACGCGCCGTCACGGAACGCCCCGACTTATTCGCCGCGGCCCTGTTTGACGTCGGCTGCCTCGATGCGATTCGCATGGAGACCACGACCAACGGCGTGCCAAATATTCCCGAATTCGGCACGGTCACCAAGGAAGACGAGTTTCATGGACTCTTGGCGATGAGCGCCTATAGCCAC
>JACQFV010000044.1 GCA_016199865.1 Candidatus Zixiibacteriota bacterium
CGACGTCCTGCACGTCGACTTCCTGCACATCCTGCCGACGAAGGCGCTGCGCGTGACCGTGCCGGTCCGCATCCGCGGCGTGGCCGACGGCGTCAAGAATTTCGGCGGCATTCTCCAGCACGTCAGCCGTCATCTGGAAGTGGAGGCCATTCCCGCCGACATCCCGGATATCATCGACGTCGATGTTTCGCATCTGGGAATCGGCGACGCCGTGCACGTTCGCGACGTCGTCGTCGAGCGCGTGACGATCGTCAGCCCCGGCGACCGAACGGTGGCGTCCGTGGTGCCGCCGACGGTCCTGAAAGAAGCCGCACCCGCCGAAGGAGTCGTCACCGAGGAAACCGCTGCCGGAGCGCCCGAGGTGATCGGCGAAAAGGAGCGGCTGGAGAAGCTGGCTGCGGAAGAGGCGGGCAAGGAAGACAAGGAGAAAGAGAAGGACAAGCCCAAGGAGAAGGCCAAAGAGAAGAAGTAGCCCCCGACTCCTGATGCCCGGCCGCAGACGCGATCAGTGGCGCGGCGCCTGAACAATCGCTTCGAGCCGATCGATCATACGATTCAGCGTAAAGCGCGCTTCGAAGCGCTGACGTCCCGAAGTGCCCATTCGTTCTGACCGCCCGGGATCCTTCAGCAATTCCACAATGGCTTTTCCCAACGATTCGGGATTGGAAGGTGGGACGATCACCGCGCACTTTCCATCCACCACTTCGCCCATTCCGCCAACGGCCGTGCAGACAATCGGCCTGCATGATGCCATCGCTTCCAGAAGCGTGATGCCGAACGCTTCATAGAGCGAGGGCTGTACGACGAGGTCGACGGCGCTCATGAGCGTGCGCACGTCCGGTACAAATCCCCAGAATCTGATCCGGTCGCCATGGGAATCTGCCAGAGCCCGCAACCGTTCCTCCTCCGGGCCGCTGCCCACGATCCATAGATGTGCCGACGGGACCACCCGTACGATATTCGGCCACGCCGCCAGCAGGTGCTCGTGTCCCTTGCGCGGATCCAGTCGGGCGAAAATCCCGACGATCGGCCCATCGGGGACTTTGAGACTCTGGCGTGCTGACTGCACATCGGCAGCACCCGGTCGGAGCCATCGGGTCTGATCCAATCCAATGGGCAGGACCTCGATCTGCGTCGGGCTGATATAGGGCAGCGCTTTCAATTCGTTGGCCAGGAACACAGACGGCACGACGAGCCGGTCCACGCAATGACGTATCCAAAACCGGTCGCGCCAACGATCCCGCAAGAGATTCACCCCCATGACCCAGATAACCGTTGTTCCCGGCACCGAGCGGGCTGCCGTACCCGCAATGCGTATGTCACGCGGGAAATTGCACAGCACGCAGGCGGGACGATGCTGCAAGAGCCACCGTCGAATGCGCAGGACGTCGAGCACTGAGGCATCGCTCTGCAGGCGCAAACCCAAGGTTGGCAATCCAGCGTCGGAATTTCGCGCGAGAAACACGCCGCCGCGCCGTCCCGCGACGTGGACTTCGTGACCCCGGTCACGCAGCGCCGCGGCGCTCTGCAAGAACCACTGCTCGCCTCCTCCCCAGAACTTGACCGAGTTCACGAACAGAAGGGAGCGCCGCGGTGATCGGCTGTGGTCCGATTCTCTTATCGTAGGCGAATCCCTCAGGTTCAGCCGCCGGGTAACAAACGGCACACCCAGACATCACGCGCCGGGAAACGGGTCGGATTGAAGACCATCATCAGCCGCTCGGCGGCGCTGGGGCCGACGTGGGCCAGGACTTCGGTCTTGCCCAGATGCTGTTCGATCATGGCCCGATGCTCAGGCAGCAGCCCTTCTGAGAAGATAACAACATAGTTGAGCGGCGCCGACTTGGGCAGGAGCAGCCCATCACGGCGTAAACGCAGCGTGTCCAAGTCCTCAACATGGGTGACATCATACACGGCCGGAAGAGGGTGGGCCGGATCGGCGCCATCGAGATAGAACCAGGGCAATTCCGTTCCTCTGCCCCGTTCGGTGAAATCCATGACGACCCCGGTGGCATCACCGTGCTCATACAGGCGAAGGAACGGCTCGATCTTCGGCTTGTTGGCATAGTCCAACAAGCCCAGACACAGGAGCGGCGTGTTCAGCACCCAGAACCAGATCCAGCCGCGATGAATCCAGCGGCGCCAGACCGTGTCTTTCTCGTCGCCCCAGAGTTCCAGGCCGACTGTCCCCATAACGATCAAGAGCGGAAGAATCGGCAACAGGAATCGTTCCTGCTTATTGGGAATCAACGAATGGGCCAAGAGAAACGCTCCCGTGGCCCA
>JACQFV010000066.1 GCA_016199865.1 Candidatus Zixiibacteriota bacterium
CAATGAAAATTCCCCCTCTCCCTTTTAGGGAGAGGGATTAAGGGTGAGGGTATTCAACCCCTCACCTCGAAGATCCCGCGTAGCGGGGCTACCCTCTCCCCATAGGGGAGAGGGGATCACAAAATGGTCATATGCAAACCAACCCATGATCATTCTCCTGATCCTCATCATCCTGTCCTACCTCGCCGGATCCATCCCCTCCGGTGTGTGGGTGGGTCGGATGGTGGGCGGCATCGACATCCGCGCCCACGGCTCGGGCAATCCCGGCGCGACCAATGTCGCGCGGGTTTTGGGTGCGCCGTGGGGGATTCTCGTCGGCGTCATCGACGCATTCAAGGGCTTCGCCCCCGTCTGGTGGCTGGGACCGATCGCTGCGTCCAATGGAACGCTGGCTGTATCGGACGCGCGACTTCTGATCGGCGCCGCGGCCATCCTCGGTCATCTGTATCCGCTCTTCGCCGGTTTCAGGGGGGGCAAAGGCGTTCTGACGGCTCTGGGTGTCTTCGTCGCCTTGCTGCCAGTCGAATCCGCCGTCGCCGCACTGGTGTGGATAGTTGTGTTCGCCGCAAGTCGGATCGTGTCGCTTGGCTCGCTTGCGGCATCATTGGCGCTCTTGGCCGCTGTCGTCGTGCGCCGCTTGGTGTTTCACATCCCCATTCCGAACTCCCTCATGGTCGCTGCGATTGCCATCGCGGCTCTGGTCTTCCTCACGCACCGTGCGAATATCCGGCGATTACTGAACGGCACTGAATCGCGCTTCGGACGGCGATAATCTGCGGCTTGGAAATGGGTTGACATCGTCCGCGTCTGCGCTATCTTTCTCTTTACCCCTGTAAGACCCCGCTTCAGAGGTGACCGATGAAGCATCGTATGCGAAACCTGACCGCCATACGCAGGACCGTCTGCGTCGTGTCCGTCGCTCTCGCGCTGTGGCCGACCTACGCAACCACTCACGCGCTTAATCTCTCAGTTTCCTCGCAGTTGACCTTTGAGGCCAATCGCGGCCAGTTCGCGAAAGAAGTTCTGTTTCGGACAAGATCGGGTAGTGCCACCGTCTGGTTTTGTCGCGATGGCATCTATTACCAGTTCACCCACCATGTGTCGAGGGACGTGACCGACCCAATTGATCTGCGGCGATTGCGACAACGAGGGCACGTTAGCACTGGAGCGGACTTGTCCTCCGTAGCGGGCTCTTCCGCGAAGGAGGACAGCATTGAGATGGTCGTGGTCAAGGCCGTCTTCGTACAGGCCAGTCCAAGAGTCGAGATTACAGGCGAGGGCGAGTTGGCCTTCCGCTGCAACTACTTTCTCGGCAACGACCCATCAAGGTGGCATACCGACGTACCAAACTACTCCGAAATCGTCTATCGAGACATCTTCCCCGGCGTCGACGCGCATTTCACCGCCGCGGCTGGCCAGTTGCAGACTAAATGGGTGGCGAAGCCGGGCGCCGATCTGTCGCAGGTACAATTCCAGTACATGGGGAACGCCGCAGTGACGGTTGTCGCTGGGGGTGGATTACGCGTCGAAGCGCCCTGGGGAACAGTGCTACAGTCCGGGCCCGCCCCGCAAGACGATGCGCAGGTAGACGAGCCGTCACTCGGGACACCGGCACGGGAAGAAGCGAGCAGTGTCGCGACCACGCTGGTGTACAGCACCTTTCTCGGGGGAAGCGGTGATGACGAGAGCTACGGTGTCGCCGTAGACGCTGCCGGCAGCGCCTATGCGACGGGGTACACGGCTTCATCCGAATTTCCCACACAGAATCCGTTTGACGGCAGTTACAACGGGGACTATCATGGTGACGCATTTGTCACCAAGTTGTCGGCTTCAGGGAACGCCCCAGTGTATAGCACCTTTCTCGGGGGAAGCGGCGGTGACGCAGGCACGAGTATTGTCGTGGACGCTGCCGGCACCGCCTATGTGACGGGGGACACCTATTCGTCCGACTTCCCCACGCAAAGCGCGTATGACGGCAGTGTCAACGGGGACCGGGACGTTTTCGTCACCGAGTTGTCGGCGGCGGGGAACGCCTTGGTGTACAGTACCTTTCTCGGGGGAAGCGGCGCTGACTACGGCAATGGTATTGCCTTGGACGCCTCCGGCAGCACTTATGTGACTGGGGAGACCCGCTCCTCTGACTTTCCGACTCTGGGCCAGTATAACGGCAGTCTAGATGGGGTCGTTGACGCCTTTGTCACCAAGTTGTCGGCGGCAGGGAACGCCCTGGTGTACAGCACGTATCTCGGCGGAAGCGACAACGACGGGGGCTACGGTATTGCCGTGGACGCTTCCGGCAGCGCCTATGTGACGGGGGTCACACTTTCCTCCGACTTCCCCACGCAGGACCCTTATGACGGAAGTCTGGACGGGGTCTATGACGCCTTTGTTGCCGAGCTGTCGGCGGCGGGGAACGCCCTGGTGTACAGCACCTTTCTCGGGGGAAGCGATTTGGACCTTGGCTCGAGTATTGCCGTGGACGCGTCAGGCAGCGCCTATGTGACGGGGGAGACCCGCTCCTACGACTTCCCCACGCAGAACCCGTACGACGCTACTCACAACGGGGGCGTTTACGACGCCTTTGTCACCAAGTTGTCGGCGGCGGGGAATGCCCTGGTGTACAGCACCTTTCTCGGGGGAAGCGCCGATGACCGTGGCTTCGGTATTGCCGTGGACACTGCCGGCAGCGCTTACGTGACGGGCTTCACCTATTCCTCCGACTTCCCGACGCAGAACCCATATGACGGCAGTTTCAACGGGGCCTCTGACGCCTTCGTCACCCAGTTGTCGGCGGCGGGGAATGTTCTGGTGTACAGCACCTTTCTCGGGGGGATTAACTATGAAGGATACGCCGGCGGGATCGCCGTGGACACTTCCGGCAGCGCCTATGTGACAGGGTACACGGCTTCCCCCGACTTTCCCACACAGAATCCGTATGACAGCGGTTTCAACGGGTATTTGGACGCGTTTATTGCGAAGCTCGGGCTCTGCGGCTGCCCCTGCCACGCCGACCCGAAATGCGATGGCCAGACGGATATTTTGGATGTCGTTGGTGTGATCAATGTGGCTTTCCGGGGTCAGGTTGAGCAGGTGGATCCCAATTGCCCGAAGTCTCGCGAAGATGTCGATTGCGGTGGCTTCGTCGACATTGTCGACGTTGTGCACATGGTGAATGTCGCCTTCCGCGGCAATGACGCGGCGACGGAGTTCTGCCATCCATGCCTCTAGTGCCTCAACAATCATTATTTGCCAGTAACGCGTGACTGGCGCATCTTGCTCCCCGGGGGGGCACATATGGCGCGTCCGGTGCAGGTGTACTTGCGGGCGCTCCGGTCGGCGGAGCGGCGGTTGCTGCAGGCGAAAC
>JACQFV010000064.1 GCA_016199865.1 Candidatus Zixiibacteriota bacterium
GATGGCACGGGTCAGCAAGAGCGCGGCGCTCGAATCGGGAGGGAATACACCCTAAAATCCCTCCGGCGGCGCTCCCGTTGCCGTGTATCAGCAGTGGCGGCGGACCCGAACAAACCGTCGCCGGACGATGACTCTGATGAGATTCCCGATCCGAACGGCTGTGTGGGCTTTGGCTCTGATCTTATGGCAGTGCCTGGACGCAGGTGCAGCCGGCGCCGCCGGTTCGCCGGATCGCGTTGTTCTTCAGACCGAGCAAATCGATTCCCTGCACTGGGAAGTCACCGTCTCGCTGGAGAACCACGAGTTGTTGGCAGCGATGACGCTTCCATTCCGCTGGGGACATGGACGCTGCCCGTTCAGCGTCGATTCCGCCGATTACCGGGGGCTACGGACCGAGTATTTCGCCCTCAAGACGTTCTATCCCGATTCGCTTGACCACACGGTCTTGATCGGACTGATATCCGATCTGGGCAGCGGCCTGCCGCCCTTGGAGCCCGGCAATGGGCCGGTCGCCCGCATCTACTTCACCGCCCGGACCCTGCCCAAACGACAACTGTCGCTCGACACGACTTTCATCGCCCCGCACAATACACTGCAGATTGTGACGCCGGATGTCCGCGCCATGACGCCGGCATTTGAATCCGGACGAGCCGCGTCGCTGACGGTCCCTCATAATTGATTCCGGCAAGAAGGAGTGTAACGCGCCGCCATGGAGTCGGATGCCACGCACAAGCCCTTGAGGCCCCGGCCCCAAGGTCTTGTGCGTGGCACACGGGTTTCACATTCAGGGTTTCTTCCTTTTGATCACGGGCTTCTTAGTCGAATCGGGAATGGATCCGGTCGCGCGTTTAGGCATTGGCCGCCCACGAACCTCTACGCGGTCATCCACGCCATCGTGGTCGGCGTCAATGTAATCATCGTACTGCTTTCTGCCGGCTGCCTGCGCCTGTCGGACCTGCCGCCGGAGTCGTTCCAAGAGGCGCCTCCGGGCTATCGCGCGGTATAGCGGCCCAGCGGGCGCCACTGTGCGCATGCTGTCGGACGGGACAGCGACATCCGAAGGAGTTGGCGGAGTTGCCACCTGAGACGTGTCGGCGGATTTCGCGCGCACGGTGATCCCCCACGCCGCTGGGCCGGGGCCGATGATCAGCACCAGCGCCCAGATTAATATGGTTGGCGACCGTGACATGTTTACTTGGCCTCTAAGGCGCTTCGCCGACCGACTTATACATCGCCAGCGGCCGGGTTGCAACCATGGAAACGCCCTGGCCATTTTTGATCTTCGTCGTCATCGAGCAAGCTTGAGGATGTCTGATGGAATGCCCGCGATGTCCGAAGCGACATGTGTGCGCCACCCGCCCTCGGGTGGCGCCGCGTCACGCGAGGGCGCGTGACGCGCACGTATTGGTTTAGCCGGTCGCCTCCTGCATTCGGTCATTGGTCTTATTGGCCATCCCTCCGCTGTTTGCGCCGGTTCATGTCATCGGTGCGGTCAGATCGTGCCGGTCTGCTCCTCTGTGTCGACCATTCCGGTCGGTCGCCATGCGACGATTGCGCACGCGCCTCGAATCGAATCCGATATTCGCGCGGCCTCTCGGGGACGTACCCGCGGGTGCGCTCGGGATACAAGTTCACCGGGTGACGCCGGATCATTCGCCGACCGTCGTAGCCAGTGATCACATGATGCCCAATGACCGGGTGGGCCAGCCGCAACGGGGCAATGCCGACGTAGATGCCGTCCAGGTAAATCCGCGCGCCCACAGGCCAGCCGATGGTGATGGCGCCGTAGAATTCATCAGGCCAGACCGGGCAGGCGTCGTTGATGTGAAACAATGGACGCGCCACAACCTGGAATGTCGCCAGATCACTGGCACACCAGCCCCAATAGCGTCCGGTGATCCTCCGGTTGATGATGCTCATGTAAGCAGCGGGATCATCGCCGCAGCGAAACTCGCCCAGCTCCCGATCGCCGTAGCCCAGACCCGAGCCGTCCAATGTATGCAGATAGACGGGCCAATCGGGGGGGGCGATGGGGAATTCCGACGCCACGGCCTGAACATATTCAATCCCCGGCGGACCGTCGACTGTCCACAAGTCGGGATCAGAGGGACGGGGCAGACAGAGGTCGCTCCCCCGGCCAACGAAATTGTCCTCTCCCGGAGTAGTCGGAAACAGAATGTGAAGCCGGCCACGGGTATCGATGTCGTAGAGAATCAGAAAGCAGTCGCGCGTGGCCTCAATGTGGATCGAGATCGGGTCGCCGCACTGATACAGGGCACCTTCTCCCCTGTCCGGCCAGACCGAGACTTGCAAGTTCGGATTGTGGTGTCTGATGATCTGGAAACGTGCATCCATCTGAACATCCGCCCCCGCGTATTGGGTCGGCGTAACCGACCATGCCATTGCTGCGGCGATGATCGCCGCGCACACCACGGGATATTTGGGTTTCATCTGGGTTGCCTCCTTCTCTTTGTTCAATGCCCGCCGCGCGTGATAGTCGAATCAACGGCCCGTTTCAGTTCGGGATTGCTGACGTCGATCTGATAGGCCCAGTCGATCAGGACCGATGAACCGCCCATATCGGAGACGCGGAACTTGGCGTAGTGGTCATTGCGGGTCCAGACGACGTAACTGTGCCCCTTGATCAACTCCACCCAGCCGACATTCGACCAGCCGTCCGCGGGGGCCCAGTCGACGGCGTCGAGATTGTCGGTGAAGCCGAAGTCCTGAATATCTGTTTCGAGATCAGCGACCCGGGCCGTCAGCGTGCCGACGGAACTCTTGTAAAGCACTTCGATGTCGGCACGGCTGTCACCCAACGGCACGCGGGAGCCACGTGAGAAATCGAAGCCGGCGAGGTCAGGGAAATCCGAATCGAGGAGAACATTGTATCCCGCCGGACGGGGCGTATCGAAGACGTCTTCGTACGATAGGCCGCTCTCGTTGCCCGTTTCATCGAAGGCCGTGACGGCGTAGTAGTAGGTGCGGCCGTTGGTGACCCCGCCGTCGACATAATCGCCATCGTTGCCGCTTTTGGCCGCGACCTGTGCAATCTCAACGTAGTCCCGATCGGGCAGATTCGAGCGATAGACGAAATACCCGGCCAAATCCAGATCATTGTCGGCGAACCAGAGAATCGTTACCTCTTGATCGCCGGTCACCGACGAGACGCCACGCGGCACTGACGGCGGGGTTGTGTCGGGCGGGGTAACGTAGACCGTCTTGGAATCATCGCACCCCGCCGTCAGCATGAGAACACCCACGAGTGCCATTAATTTGATCCATTTGAAGGCGCGCATTGTCTCCTCCTTCACCATCGTCCGAAGAGACAGGGTCAAAGCGCATGCCAGAATGTGGCGCTCACGTAACGATTCTGCAACACGCGCCATGCCAACGTGTTGCGGCATCTATATGCAGTTGTACTTGAGGCGAACTGTCAGCGATTCCGTGCGCTGGTCAGAGCAGGCGCCCGGTTTTTGGGCGGGAAGTCAGAAGCGAACGGTCGCTCCGTTCCGATCAGCACGACCGGGAGATTACAACCCGGCGGATCAATACCCGCCGGGAATCTGGTAGCGGAAATCCTTGATGTCGGCGGACTTCTTGATCTGTTCGTACCAACTGTTGAAAGCCATTTGTTGTTTGGCCTGCAGTGTGGCGGTCATGATCGAGTCGCGCTTCTCGGTGTACACCTGCGGGTCCGCGGCGACGTGCTCGATCAATTGCAGAACGACCGCGCCGACGTCGCAACGTAGAACCGGGGAGATCTGCGGACCCTTGGTGAGCGCAAACGCGGCGCCATGAATCACGGGATCGTTGCTGAACAAGAGAAGCGGATCGAGTCGGCCGAAGCGACTGGTGGTGTCGGCCACGCCTCTGACCCTGGTGGCGGCGTCGGCGAATGAGAGGCCATTCTCCAGTTCGCCATGGATGGCGCTCAGGGACGAGTATGCCTTCTCGCGCGCTTCGTTCCCCTGCATCTTCAAACGAATCCGCGATGTCACCTCGGTCAGCGGCGTTCGCCCCGCCGGATCGCGGGCCAGAACCGAAACCACCACAAAGGCATGCGTTGTCTCAAACACACCTGACAATTCGCCTTTGGCGTGGCTGAAGACGAACTCGGTGACTTCGGCGTCTGTGCCGATCGTCCCACCCATGTCCTGTCCGCGCTCGAGGAATCCGGTCACCCGCATGCGCGTGCCGGCATGAACGGCCAGCGTGTCCAAGTCTTGCGACTTGCCATCCTGAGCGAACTGTTCCGCCTTCTGACGCAGGTCGGACAAGGTGGCGGATGAAGTTTCGACTTTGAGAAGAATGTGCGCGGCCTTTACCTGAATGGAGTCGCCGACCCCACGCCGCCCCTCGCACTTGATGATATGCCAGCCATAGCGGGACTGAACCGGATCGGAAATCTGGCCCGAATCGAGCGTGAATGCGACTTCTTCGAACGGTTTGACCATCGCGCCCTTGCCGAACCAGCCCAGATCGCCGTCGCCGGAGGAGACATCTTCGGAATACTGGCGCACGAGCGACGCGAAGTCCTCGCCGCCACGGGCGCGTTTGGACAGGTCTCCCGCCTCTCTCTGCACGGCCGCCGAGTCATCGGCGGAGGCGACTTTGTCGAACGAGATGTACTTCAGCCGGGCGCGGTCGCCATGCTGGAATTCATCGGGGTGGTCCTGATAGTACTGCGCCACGACGGCGGAGTCGACTGCGCCCACCGAATCCTGGTAGATCCGCGAGTACACCAGGAGGTACCGGACCTGGACTTTCTCGGCGGCGTCATCGTAGAGTTCCCGCACTTCCGGATCGTCGACCACAGTCGTGGCGGTGACGTACTCGTACAGTTTCTGTTGCAGGACACGCGGCCGGACGAGGGATTCGACCTGCAGCCACAGCTGCGGGTCGGGGTTCTGGTAGGCCTGCAGGTATTTGTTGTAGTCGAACTTGCCGTCGGTCTGGAAAAACTCGACGTTCCTGACTTCCTGCGGCGGAAAACGGCGTAGATGCTCGGCCAATTCGCTGTTGCCGACGGTCAGCCCCAGCCGCTCGGTTTGCTGACGCAGAATCTGGCTTCCGACCATCTGCCCGAAGACCTGATCGCGCAGTTTGCCGGCGGTCTCGTCGGTAACATCGCCGTTTTTCTGCTGCTCCTGCGTCAGGGCATTCTGGTAAAGATAGGAGTAGTCGTCGAGTTTCAGGTCGGCGCCGTTGACGCTGCCGACGACCCCCTTGGCCGACGGGCGACGGGTGAATTCCATCCCCCAGGCAAAAATGATCGTGCCCACGAATGCCGCCACCACAATCCACAGGACCGGCTTGGTCCCGGCCCGCATGACTTTCATCACCATGACGTGTCTGCTCCTGATGGCCCGTTGGGGCCGATTCCCGGTTCGTTCTTATCCCGTATCTTTATCGGCCGTCCGCTCCATGAGAGCCAGAGCGGCCGAAAGATAGAATATACACACGAGAATGGCTCGTAACACACCAGAATTCGCTCCTGGAAGTGGTTCACTGTTCGCTGACCTCAATGTGCGACGCAGGGGCGTCAGCCCGAGAGTTCACCCTGAAAGGGCTGACCGCCCTCATAATGCGCCAGGCGCACCACCGCGGGCGGATGACGGCGTTCATGCGTCAGGCCGGGTTGCGTTCGCCGTCGATTTATGGTCCGACGCGGAGGAATGGGATCCATTCGGGATGAAGCCGCCGGAAGTGTGAAACAGCGGGACGATTGGAATCTCCGATGTCGGGAGTTTGAGCACACAATCACCCAACGGCATATACGCCGGTAACCAACGAACTCATAATGTGCGCGTCACGCGCCCTCGCGTGACACTCCTCCGCCACCCGAGGGCGGGTGGCGTGCACAGTATCAGATCGACTGCCTAAGAGGGACTACCGACTTCGTGGCGGCGGGCGACAGATGCCACGGTCGGCCCACCGGCACGAACCGTAGACAGGATCACGGTCCCGCCGATGAAGAAGAACAGAACCGACAAGACTGCCAGACGTAGATTTCCCCCAGTCATCGCCGCTATTTCGCCAAAGACCAGAGGGCCGAGCACGGCGGCCCCCTTGCCGCAGAGCGAATAGAATCCGAAGAACTCCCCTTCCCGCCCCTTGGGAATCAGGGTCGCCATGAAGGCCCGGCTCGCCGATTGAACCGCGCCCAATCCGGTTCCCGCCAGGGCGGCGATAATGAAAAATTGCGTCCGCGTGTGGACAAAGTGGATCAGCCCGACGACGATGATCCATTGAATCAGAGTGCACATCACGACGAACTTCGGCCCGCGCGTGTCGGCCGGCTTGGCCCACAACGACGCCCCGACCAGGGCGGACAGTTGAACGCAGAGGTACACCAAGAGAAGATCGATCATGGCAAAGCCAAGAACTTCGCGGGCGAAGATGGATGAGAAGGCGATCACGGTGTTGACGGCATCGTCATAGAGAAAGAAGGAAATGAGGAAGCGGCGTAGATCGGGAGTCCGCATGATCTCACGGGCCGTGCGCACGGTACCCTGCCATCCCTCCGCCCCGGCCCGCCAGACACTGTGGACGGCCATTCGGTCGCGGGGAAGCCAGAGGAATGCCGGGAGTGAAAATAGGAGGAACAAGACGGCGACCAGGACAAATGCTTCGGAATAGCGCCCGGCCTTGACCAAAGGCAACGCCGCGAGGAGACCGACGAAGGAGCCGGCGTATCCGACCGCGAAGCCCATTCCCGACAGGCGGCCCTGCTTGTCGGGACCGACCAGGTCGGGGAGAAAGGAATTGTAGAAGACCATCGCCCCTTCGAATCCGACTCCGGCGAGCACACTCATTAACAAGCCATATATGATCATTCCCGGCGCGACGGTCGCCAGGAGCGCCGTTCCGGCGATTGAGGCCAGTGTGTAGATGACGAGCAACCGTTTGCGCCACCCCGCCCGGTCGGCGACCGCGCCGAGAAACGGGGAGGTCACGGCGACCAGGACCATCGTGAGCGATACCGCTCTCCCCCACCACCGCGCCCCCTCTCCCCCCGCCCCGACGATCGAGTCGGCGTAGTACGCCGACCAGATGGTGGCCGGGATCACGGCCGCATAAACCGAATTGGCCAGATCGTACAGACACCAGCCGATCACATCACGTCGTCTGGCCCAAGCGGGGAACATGTGGGGGGTCAGTTTACAACACTTGCGGCAGTGGTGTCACGGCTAAGATGATCCGGCTCGTGAGGATTCATGCTGAAGAACGCGAGGTGTCCACAGGGTGAGAATATATTGTCCTTCGCAAAGTGCGCGCCACCCGCCCTCGGGTGGCACCGCGTCACGCGAGGGTGCATGACGCGCACATCTTCCTCTTGTTGGTCATTCCAGACAGACCGTGAAGAAATCGATGGGCCGCAACTACCTCCAACTGATCTTCGTTCCCCAGTTGAGGAAGAAGAAGTTCAGGGGACGCAGATGCCGCGCGGTTCGCTCCCCAAAGATGGCGCCCAATTCTTCGGCCGAGAGACCCACACCCAGATGGAGTTCCTTGGTGATCCCGGGACTGTCAGAATGCGCGGTCGAATAACCGGCGCCCAACAAGATGGGAATGTGCCGATTCCGGAGGGGGCGCAAGGTGAGCCAATAGACGTAGTCGTCGTACTGCCTGTTCGTGTAAGCAATCACCCGGCCCTGTCCATCGAAGAACGATCGTTTCACGGACACTTTGAGGTCCCAGATCGGCCGGGAGTTGGGCTTGGCATGGTGATACGCGGCCAGCGAGCCCACGGTGTTGAACATGAGGTCGGAAAGGCCCAGG
This sequence comes from Candidatus Zixiibacteriota bacterium, assembly GCA_016199865.1. GTDB lineage: Bacteria > Zixibacteria > MSB-5A5 > WJJR01 > WJJR01 > JACQFV01. Next base: position 7,786 of record JACQFV010000064.1, read on the forward strand.
CCCTGCCCCGGGTTGTAGGCGTCGATGGGGAATTCGACCAGGAACGTCAGGAGCCATGCCTCGACGAATGCCGCCCGTCGGGCCCGATCCGGATTCAGGCCGACCCACTGATAACCGCCATTGATGATCCGGCTGAGCTGGTAGGCGGCAAACAGATGCGATGTTTCATCGGACAGGGCCAGCCCATCGCCGGTCCAGTCACTCTTGAAATGGAAATGGCCCGTGGAAGAACCCCATGAGGCCTGTGATTGCCGGTAGGCCTCGATCATGCATCCGGCGGAGAACGAAGCCCATAGATATGCCCGTTCGCGGTGAATTCCCGGCACTACATTGCGTGGAATTGAGACAGGAAGGTCGCGTCGCCCCGCCCATCCGGTTGTGGCCGACAGGAGCCGGGGTTCGGCGGTCGCCAAGAGGACCTTCGCGGACTGATCCTCAGTTGTGGCATGGACGATGACCGGGCACAACAATGCCACGATCAAGAGCGCCATCATGGCGACTCGGGCGGCGACGCTTGGTCTTGATTTATTCACATTCTATACCGGGACACCAACGCTCAATATGTCGCTTTTTCTCAATCTGTCAAGCCAGGATGATTGAGACGTTTGCTTGGTGTACCGCCTCTTGGGGCGACGTTTACAAGCGAAACCGGGCAGCCCCACGTACTCTGCTTACGGCTCATGGATAATCCGCAGCGAATCGGCCTTTCCAGACGTTGGGACCATCGCCATGTTATAGGACACTGATGCCGGAGCCCGCCATCCATAGTTCCCGCATTCCCGGCCGTCAACGGTTGTACCTGGATGTTCTCTACGATCCCGATCGCACCGGGGCGTTTTTTCTCTGGCCGCACCCGACGACGTCGGCCTTCGAGGCCTGCGCGCGGCGGCTGGTCCATCCGGCAGTGCCCCGGGCCCGCGCCGCCGAGATGCTGAAGCGGCAGAACCGTGAGTTCGGCGCGCCGCCGGAGGCAATGGCGGCCGCCGCGGAACTGGCCGCCGATGACGCCGTCGCCGTCTTCACCGGACAGCAGGCCGGGCTGTTTGGGGGACCTTTGTACACGATTTACAAGGCGCTTACGCTGCTGGGTTGGGCGGCAAGACTGAAAGGCGCACTCAAGCGGCCGGTCGTGCCGATTTTCTGGATCGCGGCCGATGATCATGATTTTGAGGAGATTCGCTGGACGGCGCTGCCGGACACGCAGAATCAAGTCCGACGTTTAGAATTGCAAGTCGATGTCCTGCCGCCGCGGGCGCCGGCCTCCCAGATACAATTGGGCCGGAAGATCGAGACACTCCTGGACGAGTTGCGTGCCGCCCAAACACCGACAGAGTTCTCCGAGGAGATATTTTTCTCACTAGGGACCGACTACAGCGCCGAGAACGGAGTCGTCGAGGCGTTTGGTCGGTGGATGACGCGGCTTCTGGGACGGTTCGGATTGGTGATGTTCAATCCCGCCGACGTGGAGGCCAAGACACTCTGCGCGCCCTTGTTTGCGCGCGAGATCGAAGGATTTGCCGAGACCGCCTCGGCCCTCCAGGACAATGGGCACCGTCTGGAGGAGTACGGGTATCATCGTCAGGTGGCGCACGCCGGGGACCATACACACCTCTTCTATCTCCAGAATGGACGTCACGCGTTGGCGGCCAACAATGGCCGGCTGTGGATTGAACCGGAGGCCAAGACTCCGCGCTTGCCCGGCGCGTGGCTCGAACGTCTGCAGTCAAATCCCGCCGCCTTCTCGCCGGGCGTGCTTTTTAGACCGGTGGCGCAGTCACCATACTGGAAAAGAAAATCCAGAGCGCGGCCGAATCATTGGGGCACGACGTCGCCGAGTTTTTCGGTGACGTCGAGGCATTGATCAATCGTCACTTCGAGCGCTCGTTCCCGATCGACTTGGAATCGCGTTTTGCCGTCGAGCAGCGGGAATGGGAGACCCGTTTGGGCCGCCTGAAGGAGCAGGTCGTGTCGTTCGAACCAACGCTCGACAAGACATTTGAGGTGGATGCGGGCAAAATCGCCGCATCCTGGGATCACCTGGGCGTTCTCGACCGCGTGCGCGACCAGCTGCAGGTCGGCACCCCGGACCACCAGATCATCGAACCTTAATTCTACCCCTGACATGACCGACCGTCCGCTGAAAATCGGCATCACCTGTTATCCGGTGCCCGGCGGTTCGGGGATCTTGGCCACGGAATTGGGGGCCAAACTCGCCGAACGCGGGCATGAGATTCATTTCATCAGCCATGCCCTCCCCTACCGTCTGGAGCGCTTCGGCGTCCCAATGTACTTCCATGAAGTCGAGACGCCGACTTACCCTCTGTTCAAGTATCCCCCCTACACCCTGTCTTTGGCGTCAAAGATGATCGAAGTGGCGCAGCAGTTTCACTTGGACATCCTTCACGCACATTATGCCATTCCCCATGCCATCGCCGCTTACCTGGCCCAGCAATCCCTGGGACCGGGCGGGCCGAAGACCGTGTGCACGCTGCATGGCACCGACATCACGCTGGTCGGTTCCGATCGGTCTTTTTTCGAGATTACCCGATTCTCCATCGACGCCGTCGACGCTGTCACGACCGTCTCGGAATACCTGAAGAACAAGACGATCAGCGTATTTGGCACCCAGCGGCCGCTGGAGGTCATCCGCAACTTCGTCGACACGTCGCGTTTCTATCCGCGACCGGAAGGGGAATGCCGGTCTCGTTTCGCCGAGCCGGGAGAAAGAGTTGTTACCCACCTCTCCAATTTCCGGCCGGTCAAGAATGTGACGGGAGTCATCCAGATGTTCGCGCATCTCCGGCGGCGTATGCCGGCGAAACTGCTCCTGATCGGGGATGGGCCGCAGACGGCGGAGGCATTCGCTTTGGCCCAGTCGCTGGGTGTGGCCGGTGACGTGAAATTTCTTGGCAATCGTGAGGACGTGGACCAGATTCTCTGCGCCGCCGACGTGTTCCTGCTGCCGTCGAATTTTGAAGCCTTCGGGCTGGCGGCGCTGGAGGCGATGGCCTGCGGCATTCCGGTGGTGGCGTCGCGGGTGGGGGGCGTACCGGAGTTGATCGAGGACTGTGTCAACGGCTTCCTCATTGGGCCGGATGAGTACAAAGAGGGCGGTGACCGATTGTATCAGATTTTGACTGACCCGGCAACTGCCACTCGTCTCCGTGGCGCGGGCTTGAAGTCGGTGCGCGAGCGATTCACCGCCGAGGCCGTCGTGCCGTTGTATGAGGACGTTTATCGCAAGATCATGGCCATGTAGGGTGGACTCCGCCCACGTCTCTTGCGTATTCATCGTCATTGGTGGGCAGAGCCCACCCGACAAGAGGTGAATTGATTGAATACTCCAACAAACGTTGATGCATTGGCGCTGGCCGCCCACCGCGATGACATCGAGATCACTTGCGGCGGCCTGTTGATCAAATTCGCCGATTTGGGTTACAGGACCGGGATTGTCGATTTCACCGCCGGGGAGATGGGCACCCGCGGCTCGGCTGAGGATCGCGCCGCTGAAGCGGCGGCCGCGGCCCATGTGCTGGGACTGACACATCGGGAAAACCTCAATATGCCCGATGCCAAATTGGACAACACACTGGCCAACCGGATGGCCGTCGCGACCGTGCTGCGCCGTCTGCGTCCGCGTCTGGTGATCCTCCCGCACTGGCGGCAACGGCATCCCGACCACCGGGTCGCGGGGGAAATCGCCTACGATGCCTGCTTTCTGGCCGGGTTGAAGAGGATGGATCTTCCCGGCGAGCCGCACCGGCCGCGCAAAATTCTCTACACCGCCTTTCTGCGCTTCACAAAAAATACGCCGAGGCCTACGTGATCAAAGAGACGATCGAAATCGAGGATCCATTGAAGATGTCGGTACCGTCGATTTAGAAAGTCTTGGTAGGGTGGGTGCTCCGCACCCACCCTCCTTGGACGCTGGGCGAAGAGGTGGGTGCAAAGCACCCACGAGACATGAAGAAAATGGCCACGCTGTCTGATGGACTCGTGTATCTTGGGGCCGGAAGAGGATTCGGTCTGGTGGCCGGCGCGGACTTCAAATCCGTAGGCGGCCCCGTCAGACGGGGTCGCGGTGGGTTCGATTCCCACCCCTTCCGCTTAAATACAGGATGAGCAAGACGCCGCCCAGCCCTTCTTCCTCGTCCATGACACGACCGCCCGCTGTCGAAACTGTTCTGTCGAATCCGGGATTGGTGCAAGCGATCCAGCGGCTTGGCCGCCCGGTCGTGACCGAGCACGTGCGGGCCGCCGTTGCCCGGATGCGGTCCCAGATCGCACCCGGCGCCGCCTGGCCGGACGCCGAAGAGATTATCAAAGCCGTCAAGCAGAGAATCGCGGAACAGGCGCAAATGTTCCCGCGCCGTGTCGTCAATGCGACCGGCGTGCTGTTGCACACCAATCTCGGGCGCACCCCGTGGGATGCCGGGATGCTGGCGGCGATCAGCGAACGCTTGACATCCTATCTCTCACTCGAATACGATCTGGTGACAGGCGCTCGTGGCCGACGGGGCAGTGCGGTCGAGGCGGAGTTGGCGGCTCTGGCCGGTTCTGAGAGTGCGTTGATTGTGAACAATAATGCAGCGGCCGTTTATCTGGTGTTGACGGCGCTGGCGTGGGGCAAAGACGTCGTGATCTCGCGCGGTGAATTGGTCCAGATCGGCGGCGGCTTCCGTATTCCGGAAATTCTCGCCAAAAGCGGCGCCCGCTTGCGCGAGATCGGCACGACCAACCGGACGACGTTGCGCGATTACGAGGCAGCATGCGGGCCGCAAACCGCTCTCATCCTCAAAATTCATCGCTCGAATTTCGTTCAGATCGGATTTGTCTCCGAGGTCGAGCCGAAGGCGCTGTCGGGTCTGGGTAAAGGGCGAGGCATTCCAGTCGTGTGGGATGTCGGCTCGGGCGCTGTCGGGCAGGGTTTAGTCTGTGAGTACAGTGGCGACCCAACGTTGGGCGGCGCCGTCGCGTCTGGCGTTGAACTGGTCACGGCGTCGGGGGACAAACTGTTCGGCGGACCACAGGCCGGGATCATTCTGGGACGCGCCGATCTGATCGGCCGCCTGCGCACCGATGCTTTCTATCGCGCGCTGCGGCCGGGCAAGGGCACATTGCTGGCGCTGGAAAAGACGGTTGCGGCCCATCGGGCCGGGCGCGCGAGTGCCGAGGTGCCGCTCTACCAATTGCTCGACGTTAGCGCGAATGATTTGCGCGCGCGCGCGGCGAAGCTGGCGGAGACTGCCACGCGTTCCGGCTGGAATAGCTCGGTCGTGGCAACACAGGACACCTTTGGCGGCGGCGCGGCGCCGGGGAAAACGATTCCCGGCTGGGGGTTGCGACTCGATCCGCCGCCTGCCGCCGACATTATCGCAGCCGCCGCACGGCGGCATGACCGGCCAATCGTCGGAACGGTCAATGACCAAGCCGTACTCTTCTCCCTGAGAACGATGTTTCCACAAGATGATGCCGTCGTGGCGCAGTTTCTGTCGGAGCCGCTTCCGCCTATTTAGACTCGTCCGAGGCCGGTGATCGTGTCCTCAGTTCGTACTCCCAACACAAGTTGCCATGAGGCAAGGGGCCTTAGGCCCCTTGCCCCCGTTCGGAGTTGGACACCATGTACGTAATGGGCACCGCCGGACACGTCGACCACGGCAAATCGACTCTGGTCACCGCGCTATCCGGGATCGATCCGGACCGTCTCCCCGAGGAAAAAGCGCGCGGCATGACCATCGATCTGGGTTTTGCCTGGATGACGACGAATTCAGGCGAGACTCTTGGCATTGTTGATGTGCCTGGCCACGAGCGATTCGTGAAGAACATGATCGCCGGTGTCGGCGCAATTGATTTTGTGCTTCTGGTGATCGCCGCCGATGACGGCTGGATGCCGCAAACGGCCGAGCATCTGGCGATCCTGCGGTTCCTGCGAGTCCCTCGCGGCATTGTGGTCATCACGAAACGCGATTGGGCCGATCCGGAGTGGCTGGAATTGGTCAAAGCCGATGTCAAAGACAAGATCGCCGGAGCGTTTGCGGACGAGGAACATCCGTCGGTCGTCGCCGTCGATTCTCTCTCCGGATCGGGGATGGCGGAACTGCGCGCGACCATCGATCGGATGGCGCGGTCGTTGACGCCGCGCCGCGATATTGGCCGACCGCGGCTGTACATCGACCGGGCGTTCGCCATGCCGGGGCGCGGGGCGGTCGTGACCGGAACGCTGATTGACGGTTCGCTCGCGGTTGGAGAGACGGTCGCCATCGTGCCGGGAGGCGGCAGCGCCCGTGTCCGGGAACTGCAGACGCACAAGGCACCGCTGCGTGAAGCCGCGCCGGGGCAACGGCTGGCGGTCAATCTCGCCGGCGTCGATGCGGCGGCGTTGTCGCGAGGACAGTGTCTTGTGCATCCCGACGATGAAGCGACGACGGATCGGTTGTGGACTCATGTCGACCTGCTTCCTGAGATCGAACATCCGCTGAAGGAACGCCGTCGCGTTCTGGTCATGCTGGGCACGGGCGAACCGGAGGCGGTGGCATATCCGTTGGGACTCGCGGCGATTCCTCCCGGCGGCGAAGGACTCTGCGAGTTCCGGCTGGCCGCTCCCATCAAGGCGCGCTTGAACGATCATTTCGTCATCCGTTGGCCGACCCCGCAGGTCACGATCGGCGGCGGCACCGTGCTCCATCTGGGGGGATTGCGGCACCTCCGCCGAGACGCCCTGGCGCAGGAACAACTGATCAAACGCCGTGACGGAACCCTGGCGACATTACGGGCCACGGAGCTCCAATTGCACGGTTTCGGCGCCCGGCAGGGATTCTTGCGGCACAGCCCCTTCTCAGATATCGAGATTGCCGCCGATCTTCAAGCCGCGTCGGATCGCAGCGAACTCATTGCCGCGGACGATTGGTTGTTTGATCCATCCTGGATGGGCTCCTGCCGTGAACACATGTTGACGGCGCTGTCGCAGGCACATCGCGATCATCCTCATCTACCGGGGCTGAATCTGGCCGAATGGCGGATTCAGTCACGCACGCCATCCGATCCAATGCCGGCCATGGCCGACTGGCTTGTCGGGGAGGGAACTGTCGCCCGTACGGGCGAGGCCTATCATCTTCCCACGCATCAGCCGTCCCTACCGGCCGAGTGGCAGGAAGAATCGGCGCGCCTCTGGACGACTCTTGTCGGAGGGAATCTTCAGCCGCTGACGCGCGACGAACTCGAAGCGCGCTCCGCCAACGCCCGGGCGATCGTGGGATACTGGATTGCCGTCGGTCAGGTGGTGTCGCTGGGCGATGGAGTCATATTCCCGTCCGAGACCTTCGCGGCACTCCGTGAGACCGTGAAGACCGCGCTGCGCACTCAGCCCTCGCTCACCGCCGGCCAGTTGCGCGACCTTCTCGGAACCACCCGCAAGTACGCGGTCCCCATCGGCGAGGCCCTCGACCGCGAGGGGATCACGCGACGGGTCGGCGATGTGAGAGTGCTCGCAGAAGGAACCCAAGAGTGACACGATGAGTGAAGCGGTCTCCTGGGAGGGCGAGGCTCCTGCCGAGCCGGCTTTTCCGAGAAATGGCGTACATGGTGAATTGCGACTTGAGTGAAATCACTTGAGACAATCACACTCATGTCTCCGGTTCACCGGCGGATCCATTGTGACGATGGACGCCGACGAACCGGTCGTGGGTGAAGTGGTGACCGCCGGACCGTGGATCGTCTGGACAGGCCGTCGCGGTAGCGCCCCCGTCGAATATCGCCGCGCCCGGGCGATTGACCTGAAGGGACGGCTCCTTCTTCCGGCGTTTTCGGACGCGCACACTCACTTCATGCAATTCGCACACAGTCTGCGGTCGATTGATCTGGACGGCGTGACTACGATCAAAGAGGCGCTTCGTCGCATCGGGCAGCACGCGACCGTGCGAAACGGGCGCAGCGGCTGGATCACGGGCCAGGGCCTCGACCTGAATTCATGGAAGGATCGTCGGCCAACGCGCCACGAACTGGATCGTGTCGTGCCCAAGCGCCCAGCGGCATTTTTCACACACGACCAGCACGCTCTGTTGGTCAACTCCGCAGCGCTGAGGCTGGCCGGAATCGGCCGCGAGAGCATCGATCCTGCGGGCGGGCGGATCGAACGCGACGCAGGCGGCGACCCGACTGGTTTTCTCTTCGAAACAGCGTATCGGTTGGTCTGGGATCGTATTCCGCAACCATCGCCACTCGAAGCCGAACGTCTGATTCTTGAGGCACAGGTTAAGGCGCATGAGGTCGGCGTGGCCGCCATCGCCGACATGGGTGAGCCGGGGACACTGCGGGCGTTCGCAGGGTTGCAAGAGAAGGGCAAACTGAAGGTCCGACTCTGGAAATCCGTCGCCCTCAAGGATCTCGATTCTGCCATTGCCGTGGGACTGCGCTCGGGTGTCGGTGACCGTTGGATCAAAATCGGCGCTGTCAAAATCTTTCTGGATGGCGCCCTTGGCTCCCAGACCGCTTGGACGTACAAACCATACGCGGGAAACCGGAGCAACTACGGCATCTGCCGCATGGAGCGGGCGGATTTCGACGCCGCGGTTCGACGCGCGGCTGCACACGGATTGTCGGTCTGTGTGCATGCCATCGGCGACGCGGCGGTCGGGCAGGCCATAGAGGTTCTCAGGAAACACGAGAGCAGATTTCCCCGCTGCCAGCCCCCTCGGATCGAGCATCTGCAGCTGATCGACCCGCGCGATGTGAGCAAATTGGTCCGCTCGCGCATTATCGCCTCGATGCAACCCTCCCATCTCCTGACTGACCGTGACTATGCCGACCGTCACTGGGGACAACGCGCGAGCAACGCCTTCCGATTCCGCACATTGTGGGACCGTGGCGTGATAATGGCCTTCGGCTCCGATGTTCCCATCGAACGGCTGGCGCCACTGGAGGGAATCGGCGCCGCCATCTACCGTTGCCGGGCGAGGGACCGGCGGGGCGCATGGTATCCCGGCCAACGTCTGTCGGTGTGGGGGGCAGTCTGGGGATTCACGGTTGGCGCCGCCATTGCGTCCGGCGACACCGGAACACGAGGCAAAATCGCCCCCGGCTATCTGGCCGATATGGTTGTCCTCGACCGGAACATCTTCACCGTCAAGCCGACAGATATCTTCCAGACGCAGGTCGCGATGACTTTCGTCGATGGCGAATATGCGTACGGGGTGTAGGGCGGGCTCAGCCCGCCTCTCTTGTTCCCCCTTTTGCTATTGACGTTTGCACCCGCAATCGTGTTCGTATACACGTGTTTTTGCGACACCACGAAGGTGCTTTGCACCGTGGGACGCGTCCATCGGGACTGTTCCGTTCAGCGGCCTTCCTCCTATTCGCCCTGGCATTGATCCTCGCGCCCGTCACGGGTATCGGGGCGACCGTCGATGTAATTCGGATCGAGGGGCCGATCGGACCGGTCACGGCGATGACGATCGATCATGCCATTGATGGCGCCCAAGAGAGCAACGCTCAAGTGCTGGTGATCGAACTGGACACGCCCGGTGGCCTGGTGTCGACCACGCACAAGATCACACAGTCCATCTTGAATGCGAATGTGCCGGTCGTCGTGTATGTCGCGCCCTCGGGGGCCAGCGCCACCTCGGCCGGGGTGTTCCTTCTTGCCTCGGCGCATTTTGCCGTGATGGCACCGGGGACGAATGCCGGCGCCGCCCATCCGGTCATACTCGAGGGGCAAATGGACTCAACCATGTCGGACAAGGCGACCAACGATGCCTCGGCCAACATCCGCTCGATCGCGCATCGGCACAATCGTAACGCCGAGTGGTTCGACCGGGCCGTGCGTCACTCCCAATCGATTACGTCCAAAGAAGCGCTCGATTCCAACGTCATCGATTTCATTGCCGCCAATCTTACGGACCTGCTCGATTCGCTTGAGGGGCGGACTGTGTCCCTGCCGCGCGGCGATGTGACGTTGCACACCACCGGCGCGGCCATCAACCGGATTCTACCGACCTGGCGCGAGAAGGTGCTGGGTGTGCTGACCAACCCAAACATCGCGTACATCTTGATGTCGATCGGCTGGATTGGAATCCTGATGGAACTCTACAATCCCGGTTCGATCTTCCCCGGCGTGATCGGCGCCATCTCCCTCATCGTCGGGTTCTATTCGCTGCAAACCCTGCCCATCAACTATGCCGGGCTGTCGTTGATCATCCTGGCCATCATTCTCTTCATTCTGGAGCTAAAAATCGTGAGCCACGGCCTTCTGACCATCGGCGGCGCCATCGCGATGATAATCGGTTCGGTCATGCTCATCGATTCCCCCGATCCGGCGGTGCACATCTCATTCAGCGTGATATTGGCCGTGGTCGGGACGGTCGTAGCGTTTTTCGTCTTCGGGCTGGCGCTGGCCATGAAAGCGCGTCGACTGCCGCCGACGACCGGGGCCGAGGGATTGATCGGCCAGATCGGCACGGCGCGCGAATCGTTCGAATCGTCGGGGATGGTCCACGTCGCCGGTGAATACTGGCGGGCCACGACCTCCGTGCCGGTCAAGGCGGGTGACAAGATTGAAGTCATCAAGACAAATGGAATGGTTTTGCTCGTGAAACCGATTGCATAGGAGGCATCATGCTGGCATTGGGTCCGCTCACAGTCGCCTTCGTTGGCTTGATCATACTGGCCAACGCGGTGCGCATTTTGAAAGAGTATGAACGCGGGGTGATTTTCCGTCTGGGACGGCTGATCGGCGCCAAGGGGCCAGGGCTGATCTTGCTCATTCCGATCATCGACCGGATGCAGCGGGTCGATCTGCGCACAATCACATTTGACGTTCCGCCGCAGGACGTGATCACCCGTGATAACGTGACCCTCAAGGTCAATGCCGTCGTGTATTTTCGCGTCATCGACGCCAACAAGGCGATTGTCAACGTCGAGAACTACATGATGGCGTCATCCCAAATCGCGCAGACCACCTTGCGCTCCACCCTCGGCCAATCCGACCTCGACGACTTGCTGGCCAACCGGGAACAGATCAACAAGCAACTGCAGAAGATCATCGATGAACACACCGAGCCGTGGGGGATCAAGGTCTCGGTGGTCGAGGTCAAGCAGGTCGATCTCCCGATCGAAATGCAACGCGCCATCGCCCGGCAGGCCGAAGCGGAACGCGAACGCCGCGCCAAGATCATCCACGCCGAAGGCGAGTTCCAGGCCTCGCAAAAGCTGGCCGAGGCGGCGGAGATTATGTCGAAGAACCCGGCGACGCTGCAGTTGCGCTACCTGCAAACTCTGACCGAAATCGCCGCCGAGAAAAATTCGACTATCGTCTTCCCGCTACCGATCGACGTGATTGCGCCCTTCATGCACGCGGCGCAGAAGTTCGCGGGGGAGCAGGGCAAGTCTGCGTAGGCGTCGGAAATGACTGAAGCCAATGGTAAGAATGGGGCCCGGGCGTGCAGTTTGCCCGAGCTCCAAGATCAACTTGGTCATGCAGTGACGATGGCCGCAAAGCAAGATCAAATCGTGTGGACTGTCTATGGCGTCTTTTGCGCTGCAAATGCTGTCTTGCTTGTAGCCCTGTTCACAACCGGCAAAGTGCCACCCCCTCCTGTCGGCATGGTCGTTTCCGCTGCAGGAGCAGCGCTTTCGTGGGCGTGGTGGATAATCCAGTGGCGAGCGCTTTGCTGGTTGGGATATTACGAAACGATCATTGAGCAAGTCGAGATCCTCCTCAACTTGCCCGCAGAATTGTGCCTCAGTTCTGGCATAAACAAGGTGACCCGTCGTGACAGGATTCGAGGCATGAGGGTTCGTGGTCTGAAGGTCGGCTCCGCCCTCGTGGCCGCTTTCTTATGGACGGCCGCGCTGGCGGGTTTTGCGTTTAGGTGCCAATGCTCCGGCTGATGGACACGTCGTCACAGTCTGTGATTGCGACACGTGAGCGATTTGGACACTTGTCGGCTTCGCCGCTGGCGATCGTAGATAGCGGCCATGCTTCCTTGAGAGCGTCTGCGCGATAAGAGGTACGGTGCGTGGATGAACGAGTGTTACGCCTTTTTCACATACAAGGAAGGATTCGATGATGAGAACTCTTGTAGCTGGGCTTATCTTGAGTTGCAGCCTTCTATTGCTGGGCTGCTCTCCACCCCCACCATTGGACTGGGAAGATTCCTCGCAAATTCTCACCATTATCGTTGAGAGCCGTCCTTCCGGTGCAGGGGTTTACGGACTTTCAGGGGAAAACATTGGCACGCTGATCGGAACCACACCCATTGAACTGAAATACTGGTCAGATGGAGACAGTTGGTCGTGTATATGCGGTCCCACAGTTGAAGGGACTCTGGAGTACTGGAAGAAGGAACGGCTTCTCGGAGGGAGCGAGGCTCATGTAGCGTTCAAGTGCACTGTCGTCGAAGATGGATACAAACCCCACAGAATCTATGAAGTCCTTCAAGAGGAAAAAACCACACCTATCTTCGGGGACATTTTCGTGTCCTACGCTAGTTTCAAGGGCGTGAGAAGAGTCTACACTGCAGTCCTCGAACCCATGATCGCTGCTCCCACAACGCCAACTCAGCAACAGCAGCAGCAGCAGCAAACAGTGATTGTTCCCGGACTAGGTTCAGGTAACGCGGAGGCATTTGGGACGATTCTCCTCTCCGCCGATGTCGATAATGCGGAAGTGTACGTCGATGGAATGTTTGTTGGCAATAGCCCATCAACCCTCAAGCTATCGGCTGGCATCCACGTGGTAGAAGTGAAAGCCACTGGTTATCAACCATACAAGAAAGAACTGCGCGTTCTTGCAAACTCAGAGCTTTCGCTTCGGGCCCAACTGAAGCAATGATCGACTCTTCAAAAGACCGCTCGGCCTCTCCGGCCTTGTGGCCCTGACCCGTCGTGGTGAGCCTGCCGAACCACGGTCAGAGTTCGCGTAACTCAACTCCGTCGGAGGGAATGTCCAATACCCGCTGTCGATCCGGCCACTGACCGAGGCCAGTGGCACACTTGTTGTCTTTGATCTTGTGTGCCCGTGACCTTGGTCACGGAATTTGTCGGCTGCGCCGTCCGCGAGCAGAGCTTGTGGTCACACTTTGATGAAAGCAGATGCACCCGAAGTGGTGTCGGCGGGGCGGGGCGGCCACCCCTCGACTTTGCTCGGGGCAAGCAGAGGGCCGCCCCTACGATTCTCCCGGTCATCAATTGTAGGGGCAGGCTTGTGTGCCTGCCATCTTAGTTCGTCTGTGTGCCCCCCGAATACACCATTGCCGGGCGGTGCGTGCAAAGCACGCATCCTACAAGGGCACCA
>JACQFV010000071.1 GCA_016199865.1 Candidatus Zixiibacteriota bacterium
GTGATGTCGAATGTGCTGCCCCTCACCCTACCCTCTCCCCTATGGGGAGAGGGGATCATTCTATCCCCCTCTCCCTTTCAGGGAGAGGGTTGGGGTGAGGGTCCCGGCTTGCGCACGGTCATTTTGTTAGAGGCTCTAAGTAGGGGCGTATCGCAATACGCCCCTACCATCCCGGACGACACAAGTTACCAATTCGAACTGGATTTTGATGGCAGGATCAAAACGGCAGTGGTCCCGCAAGCGCCGGACCACTTGGTGGCTCGCGGTGAATTGCGAGCCCTGGTAGTGCCCTCCGAACTGGCCAAGCACCCGGGCAGGTCCGTGCCGGACGATTCGCAGGCCCGCGTCAAGTGTAAGGGCGGCCTGTGACAGATTCAGTCAGCGAGATATCGAGCCGGGATCACTTTCTGGGGCTCACCACGTAAAGAACCACTGAGCCGAATCGGGCACTGCGACCTTGCGCCTTAGAATCGCTCCCGAGGTGAAGCGGATTTCGAATTCATAGCGCGTGGTGGTTGGGTTCAGGACCGACGACGGGAACAGATCGAGATACCAGTACCCCGAGCTGTCAGTGCTGGTGACACGCTCATAGGGCGAAATGACCAGATTCTGGAATCGCAACGGCGACTCGGAAATGCGGGCATGCACACTCGCCTGCGCGATCTGGTCGCCGGAGAGATCCGACACCCACCCATAGACACGGCAGAGGTCGGGCGTGGCCGGAGCGCCGGGATTGTAGGGAGTCGCCAGGAGCGTATCGTTGGCGCCCGACGTGGTAACGGTGACACTCAGGGGCTGCGGGTTGAACGCATATCCACCTTGGTACCCGTAGACCTTGTAGACGGCAACGTCCAGACTGAAAATCGCCCGGCCATTGGCGTCGGTCGTGCCGGTGGCCGCCGTGGCGGTCTGGGTCGAGTTGAACACGCGCAGGAAGACGCCTTGGAGCGCCGTGACGCCGCCCGGCGACTGGAAGACAAAGAGCGTGCAAGGATAGGCGCCGGTGCCGCCGCATTCGGCCAATGTTTCCAGAAGTGTATCGACCGTGCGTTTGTACCGCGTGCCGCCGGGCTCGTGATACCGCCACGCCGTCGAATCCCACACCCACCGCCTGATCTGGAGCGAATCGTTCCCGGCTCCCCCGCCGCCGATCTGTTGCTTCGCGTTCCAGTAACCGAATCTTCCCGCCAGCCCGTTCCATAGGACGTTGCTGGTGTCATGTGCCCAAACCGAATCGGCGCCGGACGCATATCCCGCTCCGGTCAACGTGTAGCCGGTCTTGTCGTTGTTCGTCGTCACAGACCCAACCGAACCGTTCACATTCCCCAAAATCGTCGTGAGAGTATCGGTGCTCGCAATGTTTGCCACGTTCATCGTCGAGTCGGCCCGGCGAATCTCCGTGGCGCTCAGATTGACCGCCGTGCCTGTATTCGCAACGTTCCCCAAGTTCACTCCGGCGGTTCCGTTCACATTCCCCAAGATCGTGGTGAGAGTATCCGTTGAAGCGAGGTTTGCCACATTCATAGCCGAGTCCGCACGACGAATCTCCGTTGCGGACAGGTTGACGGCTGTCGTCGGCGATCCAATATTCGCCCAGTCGATCCCGCCCTCGCCCGTCGCCGACACATCGAATGTCCGGCCACGTATCGTGGTCTTGACCGTGGAATCCAGCGTGGCGTCCAGATCGCCCGTCAGCAAAACCTGAAACTCGCCGTTGACCGTCGACAGCAAAGCGAGGGATGAATCATAGACCATCGCCGTGTATTTGTAGACACCGTTTTTGGCTGTCCCGATAAGGGCCGTCACCGAGTTCTGATAGGAGTAAAACGCCGCCGCTTTCGATCCGGCTTGAAGTTGCCGCGTCTTGATCTTGGTGTCCGATGTGATCCGGGCGGAATCCGCCGCCGCCAACGCACCACTCGGGTACCAGACATAGACCCACAGAGAATCCCCGGAAGCCAGCCGCACGGGATTGGCCAGCGTGTCCAACAACTGAAAGGGAATGCAGATCGAGTCCGCCGCCAATGACCCGCTGTTGTTGACGATCCCCGCCCAGGCCCCGCCGGTGAGGCGGGCGCACAGCAAAATTGCCGCGAGAAGTACCGAAGTAGGTCCCTGAGAGACGAGTCTTTTCATCATCCGCCACTCCCCAATTCAATCATTTTACGACGACGAGGCATGTTCTTGGCCGAAGTCACCACGAGGTGCGCGTAGATGCTGGCAACTTGGGTGGCCGCGGCGCCGGCGTTCCATGGATCGGGCCAAGTCCCATTATAGGTCACGCTCTCGTTGTTAAAGCGCGGAGACGGAGAACCAGCGCCGGTTTTTCTGACCATCGCGCAACTGCCCACGGCGTCAGTCGAGGCCCAGGCGCACAATTCATAATCATCACCAGCGACCACGAATGGGGGTGAAGTGAACTTGAAACCAAACCAGTTACCCAGAGAATTGCTGCTGAACGACCGTTCTTCCGTCACGGCACGCAGGGGGGCGTTGATCCCGAATGAATTGGTATCATAGATCGCACATCGAACGGTTCCCGTGTAGGCGGAACCAGCTGCGATAGACAGATAGACCCAGAGCGTGTCAACCGTTCCCGATTGTCGCGGCGTCGTTCGTAGAGAATCCGTGGCCACCATATTCCATTCCCCGCGCCGGACATCCTCAATCGTCGATGACGATGCCGTCTCCACTACCGTGTCCCCGAAGCAGGGCGTGCGAATCGGCTCTATCGCAACGGCCAATCGCGGACAAGCCAGGAGCGCCAGCCACCAGAGTAGGCCCTTGAGGGGGAGTAGATCCCTTAAGGACCGGGGTAGACCCCTTAGGGGGAAGATGATCGCCCGGAGTAGGCCCCTTAGGGGCAGAGACCTACTTCGGCGCCCGCCGGTGAGGCGGGCCATCGTCATACCCTGTTGAAGTGTCAAATCCATCCTCTGAACGCACCGCTCCCTAAGGAACCTACTCCGGCGGAATCGCTTCCCTAAGGGACCTACTTCGGTCGGCGAAATCGGGTTCGCCGAAGCCCCCCAATTCTTCATGGCGCATCTGATCAATCATGGTCCAGAATGCCCGCTCGGCATCGACCGAGGGGCGCAATTTCGTCTTGAATTCCAGGAGACGAACCAGATCGGTGAGTTTGACGTTCAAATCCGCGGTGTCGATCTCCCGGCGGCAGCGCTCGATCAATTGCTCGACCAGTTCCAGATCGCGCGCGGCGGATTTGTCCGGGGTGTCCGACCGTGAGCCCGCTGGGGGCAACATCTGACTGGGGAGAGCCCGCCTTTTGGCGGGGTTGTGCCCATTTCCAGTTGCGGGAGCAACCGCAGCATCATCGGCAAGGGAAAACGTTACCCTCGGCTCCGGGCGCTCGCGCGTTTTTTCCGCCACGGACAGAGAACTGATTTTCCCCTCTTGACGCGACCGGCGGGAGTCAGCGCGGCTCTTGTCCCTAAGGGACCTACTCCGGCGGGCGATGGTCACTTCGCCTCGATGATCCACAGATCGATGATCCCGTCCTGTGCCGTGATGGCGGTCTTCCCCACGCGGAAGGACGTGGTTCCCGACTGCCCCACGACCGCCACCGTGACGTCGTTTTTCCCCACCGGAATCACGACGGGGTGATCGATGGTCACGGGCAGCCCGTTGCCGCGGTGGTCGGTCAGGGACGCGAAGGGGATCTCTTGGATCGCGCCGCCGATGATGAAGCGTTGAAAGGCAACCCGGGTCGCGCCATCATCGATCTCGGTGGCGACCGAATCGAGGGTCTCCGCCTGCAGATTCCCCCAGACCGAGATGGCTGGAACAAACCAGGCGCGGCGTCCGGTCAGTTGCGCGTAGGTGCTGTTCATGGGTTGGTCAGATTATTGTCTGCGATTTGATTGCTCGCGGAATCGTGACGACATCCGGCGCTACGGCTTCGAAGACCCTCCAACGAAATGACACGTAAGTCCGTGGACGCCGGGCGTCCTCGCCCGGCGCAATCGGGGCCAGGCGGGGACGCCTGGCCTCCACAGTGCGACCCGCTTTCCCTCAAGATTCATTCAGTTAGAAAGTTTTGATCCGTGAAAGAGACGCGCGGATCTGAAGACCCGTGGCATGGCTTCAGTTTCGCCGGGGCGGTTGCAACGTCGGCACCGGTGCCGCAAAGCGGGACAGATGGTCGCGTCCGGTACGGTCATATTCGGTACTCAACCCAAGCCAGGTCTGGGCGGCAGTGCGGGCGGCGCCGGCAGTGATGGCATTGTCGGCCAACGTGGCTCCGGCGCGCATGCGACAGACGGCCGCGACCGCCCAATGCGTCGCACCGATCACAATTCCGTCCGCCGGCTGATCTTGGTACGATGGATCGATCAGACTCAACACCGTCTCGGCCGTTTCGGCGATGGCCCGTTCGATGACGTCATCGGAGACGGTGCCCAAGGCCACGATGTAGTCCAAGCGAACCGTCTGGCCGTCGGCGATGGCGCC
This sequence comes from Candidatus Zixiibacteriota bacterium, assembly GCA_016199865.1. Taxonomy (GTDB): domain Bacteria; phylum Zixibacteria; class MSB-5A5; order WJJR01; family WJJR01; genus JACQFV01. The sequence continues at coordinate 4,471 of JACQFV010000071.1, forward strand.
GGTGGATCGGCGCGTCAACTGACCGGTGGCCTCATTGACGGTGTAGTCATCCCCAAGAACGTAGACGTGGTAATACTCATACCAGATCACCACGGTTTGTCCGCTCGTGATCGATCCACCCGGAATGCGTTTGATCCGTCCGCCGGCGTAATCGACGATGAAGTCGATATTCTCAAAGTACAATGTCCCGAGAGAACTGTCCTTCGCGACGACCACGGTCTCCGGCACGAGATGCGCGTATGACAATCCGACCCAGGCCGCGGCCAGGGACTTGCTCTCCTGAGTCGGGGCCGTCGCGCGACGGCTCGTGACCACGACCGAGCCGGCCACCAGGCCGGTGTGCGGCAGTTGGACCGTCTCCGTGCCGTTGAGGACGACCGGAAGATCCGCGATCGCCGTCTCACCGAGCCGGACATTGCTCAGGTGCGTGCGCACCAGTTCTGGTGACGTGAAGGCCATGGGTCAGATTTCCTGAACGCCCGAGACGGTCAATCGCGCCTCAGAATGACGTTTTCGGCTTTTGGCACTGCCGTGATCTGTGAGCCGATCGGTGCGACAGTGAAGGCGCCCGCCACCACGGCGCGAATCCAATACCGGTTGGCGCCGTTGATTACGGTCTTCTGCCAATCGGCGGGAGTTCCGGTCCCGTCGCTGAATAGCCGGACACCGGCGGCCGCAGCGTCGAAATTGTACGACCCCGAATTGGGGATGAAATTGGTCCATGCCGATCCGTTCCAGTACGACCAGGTGACGGCGCCGACTGTGCCAGTGGTCGAGAGCATGATCCGCGCGAAGGAGAAACGATCATCGAGACCGAGAAACAAAGCGTCGCCGAACGACTTGACCAAAGCCCCTGAGGCGGGATGAAAAACGTCGGCGCCCCCGCCGCCGGCCGCCGGTGCCGTCAGATCAGCGTAGGGCGTTCCGGCATCGGCATCGAGGCAGAACACCGAAGCGAAAGCCGTCTCCTGGCTCAACACAGGGACAGCGGCGGCAAAGGCGCCACCGACGCGGTGCGACTCATAGAGTTGATTCTGATCCGTGCCGAGGGAGTGAAGGAAGAGCGCATACGGCGCCGTGCCGATGTACCGCAACGACGGCGATTGCGCCGTCTGGCTGGACACCGTCTGCAGCGCCCCCCACACGGCGCCGTCGAATTCCTTCAGATACAGTTGCCCGTCAGCCGAGAACAATGCGCCGAGCATGCCGTCGCGCCCAACGGCGGCCGACAGATCAGCGCCCAGCCCCGTGCCAGTATACAGCGTGTCGGGACTGCCCCAAAATGCGGCATCCAGATCGATGGCGCGGTTCTTCAGTGTCGTCCCGGCGATTGCGAACAGGCAATGAATGTAGTTGGCACGCGCAATCAGAAGGCCGTAGGCCGACGTCGTGGCGCCGGAGAGATCAGTCCCGGCGTCGGCTGACCCGCTCCCGAAAGTCAGCGCGTCATCATTCGAGTACTTCACCCGTTGCGACACGACGCCTGCGTCGTCGCGGGCCCAGACAATCCAGATACGGTTGTAGGCGTCCTTGAGGATGGAAGCGAACTTGTTTGAGGACGTCCCCGAATCATAGACGGTGACGGGCGTTTGGGTCCCCCACGTGCCGCTGGTGTAGACCAGTTTGACGCAACGTAAAGCATCGGTTGTCTGCTGCGTGTAGGCGACATACAGGTTGCCGCCCGAGTCCATCAACGCCGAGAACGGCTGGTTGGCCGATTCGGTGACGAAATCGGCCGGGCTCAGCCATGCCGTATACGGCGGATCGGCGTACGACAGGGCCAGGTTGGTCGCTGTGCGCGCATAGAGCGCCACCAGCCGCCCGGCATACGGTCCGCTCGGAACGCGAAAAAGTTTGCTCTGCGTGGGCAGACCGGTCGGTGTGCCGGCGGTGCTCGGGGGCGATCAGTTTGTGGATCATGGCAGATGTCGCTATTCGTCCTCAATGAACCCGATGTACCTCTTCACTGTCATTCTGAGTCGTTCCGTCACGCAACGCGGGACGGAACGGCGAAGAATCCCGATTGGCATCATGTGGATCGAGGCACCGTATAGAGATCCGTCGACTCATCCCCGCCATCGGCGGGGATTCGCCCAGGATGACACATCCCATGTGGCCGTGCTTACGGCCAAACGCTGTCGAGGACCTTGACGGAATCCGGAATCAATTTGGCGTACGCCACCGATTCGGAGATCACTGCCTCCTCGAACTTCTGCTCGATGATCTTGTCGTATTCGACCGTCAGGGGCTGTGTGGTCACCTCTTCGGCTGCGAAGCGCTTATCCATTCCGATGATCCGGTCGGTGGCAACGTCATCGGAGCGAACCAGGGACGAACCGAGGGGACTGACGAGTTCGCCGGTCGCTTGGAAACGGAATCCGGCCATCGGATCCTTGAATTCGCTCATGGTGAGGATTGTCTTGATGTTGTTCTTGGCGCAGACCATCGTGTTCATCTCGAACGGATAAATCTCCGCCCAGAATGCCACCAGGTCGGCGTAGGCCAGCGTGCCGGAAACGGCCGTGTTGATCACCGTGGCGGCATTGCTGTTCCCGTCGCCGTTGATCAGGACGTCGACCAGCAGACCGAGTTTGTCGACCTGCATGCGGTAGCCGATGTACCACAACAGGACTTTGAACTGCGTGGCGGTGCGATGCCGCAGGGCCTTGTACGAGGCCTTCAGCGCCAGCCCGTAGTCCTTCACGTCGAGGGAATTGACCCTTTCGGTCACCACGACGGCGGAAATGTCGGCGCCGTCGCCGATCGGCCGCAGAGACCAGCGCGTGTCGGTCGCCTGCGCCTTGATGTCGAAGGGCGTGTAGCGGTTGCTGTTGATCCGCGCGCTCGAACCGACCAGGCCGTTGAGTTCGGGACGCATCGATTGGCCGTGGCGAATCTCGCGCATCATGAATTCCGGCAGAAGCGCCGGCGCGCCGCGATAGAAGAGTTCGACGGTCAAAGGGTGCGGGCCACCCACCTTGATGCCGCGCGCCGCCAACTGCCGCTCGAAGGCGTCCAAAGGCGAGTCGAAGGGCGAGGGATCGTAGTCCGGCGTTTCCAGGAGTTCGGAGAGCGTGATGCCGCTCGCGTCCGCCTCGAGATAGGCGTCGCGGGTGACGTTGATCTGTTTGGCGCGGCGCAGATCGACGGCGCCGTCGAGATGTGGCTCGGCGGCCGCCCGTTCCAGGAGCGCGCCGGATTGTTCGGCGAAAAATTTGTCGATGTCCATGAATGAGATCTCCTCTGTGTCGAGTTCGAACGGGCGGCCACAGGGGGCCGCCCCTACACCTGCGTTGGAGCCCTCTTGTAGGGGTAGGCCCCTGTGCCTGCCCGCCAAGGCGCAGTGCGTCAGGCAATGCGTCAATTCAAGAGAATCGTGCAATCGGTCGTGCCGTTGACGGCGAGCACCGTTCCCCGCGCCACGTTGCCGCCGGCCGGGTCATTCGCCGCCAGTGCCGGCGCCTGCTTGACCGTCGCGCTGGCGCCGCAGAGGACTCGGTTGCCGATGACGGGATAGGTCGTGGTGATCGGCAGTTTGCAAACACCGGCGATCTGCACGGTGGCCAGACGCCGCCCCGTGTCGCGATCCTCGAGCGTCAGATCGACCAGTTTTCCCAAGAGCGTGTTGCCGTCGAGGCCAGGACCGACTTCGTAGGAAGCGGTCATGGTCACGGCCTTGCCGAGGTGGCTGTCGTTCAGATCGTCCACCCCGGCCGTCTGCTTGATTTTGAACGTGGCGAAGACTTCGCCGATCGACTCCAGATTGTGGTCACGTACGGTCATCGTGTTCCTCCCAAATCGTCTTTGTGCATGTTGTGGTTCTGTGAAGCCGTGTGAGAAATCGCGGGCCTGAAGGCCCTCAACGCGCTTTGAATTCGTCGGGACTGGGTCTGGTCGCGTTGCGGCCGGATGTGTCCGTCGTGGAAATTCGGCGCGCCCGCGGCGCGAAGGCAAAATCGAGGGCGCGGTCGAGCCGTTCGGAGAGGCGCCAAAGGGCGTTGGCGTTGTCGCCGATGGCGGCAAGTTCGACGTCGACCGTCTCGGTTGCGAAGGTGTCGGGCGCAAGCCGTTGGAGCGCCAAGGCCCGGCGGCGGATGCGCTCGATCAGCGCGGCGCGCAGGATGCGCCAGTTGTCTTCGGCCGTGCACTCGCCATCGACGATCTGGCCGCTCGGCGATCCAGGCGCGACAGCATGTTCTGCATCAGTCAACCGGGTCAACATCAGCGCAATCCCTTTCCCGCTTCCAAGAGTGTTTCGATTCGGGTGAGTCGGTTGTCGATGCCGGCGCGCATCGCCGCCAGGTCGCCCTTTGACGCCACGTCGGTGCGCAACACGGTTTCGATTTCCACCAGACGGCGATCGATCTGATCGACCGTGGCGCGGTCGGCCTTTTCGTTCACCGTCAGCCGGATGCCATAGACGGTCGTGTAATAGGCCGTCAACGCCCCGGCCACCATGACCAGGATCGTCCCAGTCGGTCGGAGCCAGCCGTTGGCTCGGGTCAAGAAGTGGCGGCTTGCCGGGTGATTGGTCATGTGCTCATTCTCGCGTCACGCGCGCTGTGGTTTTCCTTTTCGGAGCCCACGTCTCACTATCATGCTGAGCGCCGCCCCGCCTCCGCGGGACGGGGCGAAGCATCTCTATAGCGTCCCAACCAGAAGGGGCCGGTTATAGAGGTCCTTCGACTCGTCGCCCGCCTCAGCGGGCGACTCGCTCAGGATGACAGGGAGGTGATTTTTTTCATCGGAGCACCCTGAATCCCGTCAAATCGCGGCCGCGGCCCGCCCCAAACATGAGTCGGAGGCGGGCCCGCGAGACCGCACGCCGTACCGTCACCCCATGGCAACGGCGCTTTCGTGACAACCACACCCGGAGAAGGGGTCGAGCAAAAGGCGTTGGAGAACAGACGGCAGGCGCCAGATGGCGATCAATCTGGTCGTCGGGCATGAATCTCATCCAGCGACCGGATTCCTGAACCAAACGCTCGCCCACCACGTAGGGAATTTCCGAGAGAATCTCAAGTTCACCGCATGAGAGTGGGTCATCCGGATCACGCCGCGCCGCCAAGTGCCGGAATGAACCGTCGGGCAATTCGTCACGGCCGAGAACGACTGCGTACGATTTTGATGCGGACATGGCGGGCCGTTCGAGCGGTTTGGGATCGGGCTCCGGTCCCGCCATCTTGCAGAAGACCGGACCCGAGGCAAAGTGTGTTCCCGGCGTCGCGCCGCGGTAGACCAGCGACGTTTCCAGCACGCGCACGATGTCGCGGTATTCATAATGAGCAGTTTGCATCGACCCCTGGGCGTCGGCGTATTCGTGATCGGGGACGTGGTCGCAGGTGCGGATGTCCCGAGCGCAGATCGAGCATTGCGGCTTGCGGAATTCGAAGCCGATCGAGCCCTCTTTGACCAATCCGGCGTCGATGTCAGCGGCCAATTGATCGTGATTGGCCCCGTCACCACGCAACCAGTAGAACCAGACCTCGACCCACTGCCGGCCGCCGGAATCCACGCAGCGAGCGGCAAAGTTGCGCGCCACCGGGAGATGAGTGCGGTCATGGCCGATCAAGACCGGCGTGTCGATGAGCAGTTCACACAGCCGCACGTGCTCGTCGCGCGGAAATCGCCCGCCATGATCGTTCACTTCATCGGAGACAAGGCGCAACATGCGCACGTGAACGTCCGCGGCGCCGACCGGCACCGGGGGATGGATGCGTTCGTTGATCAAGCGGACCCATTCCGCCTTGGCATCGGGTTGTGCCGCAGATGGGCGCGGCGGCCGGGCCGCCAACGTGCCGATCAGGGTGGTCATCATCATTGTCTTCTTGTAGGGGTGAGGCGCTGCCTCGCCCGTTTATGCGTCGGACATGCAAGAGGGCGACCCAGCGGGTCGCCCCTACACCCTTCCCGGCCTCTGGACAATCACCCCCGGAGCGGGGTCGAAGTAACTGTTCTGCGTTGCATCAAGAAGGGCGCTGGGCAATCTTGAATCGGACGGGGGGCACGGAAAGCGATGAGAAGAGTTTCGCCGACAGCGAGCGAAGTAGCATCGGCCACGGCATTGAAAGAATTCCTTAAGAACCGCGGAGTTGATTCCAATTATGAACGGGGTGATAATCCGCCCGACTGGGTCTTCTTCGTAGGGAACGAGCGTTGGGCCGTCGAAGTAACCGAACTCCATCCATATGTCGTAGGGCCCGATGGAGAGCCTATTGGTCTCTCTTCCGTCCTTCGTCCCATTGAGGAAAACCTGAGCGCGGTGGCACCTGTGGATTCCGAGAGTCTGCAAGAATTTGACATGCCAATATTCGCGGGGCCAACCCCAAGGCCACGGTGGAAACGAGAGAAAGAGCGTCTCGCTGCACACGCGGGCGGGCCCGCTTTGATTGGCATTCGACCTGGCACAAGAGGTGGCGATAGGGTATCGGACCACACAAGTCTCACAAAGCAGGTCGAATACTCAGTGAGCCGAAGTCTTGTGAAGAAAATGCCGCGCCTTCGTCAGCTTCAGCTCTATAGCCGAAAGGTACTTCTTCTTAAATCAGAGTTCATAACACTCGCCTATCCCAATCACATTCCGAACTTCTTGGCCACCCTGAAACTCGACAAAGGTGCAATAGACGGGGTCTTCCTCGTAATCGACAGCACCGCCAGCCTCGTGGCAGATCCAGGAGAAGTATTTGGCGGAAGTCGTCTGGGCTGAAGGCGCGGTGACAGGTATCCGGACTTCCGGTGCCCTCCGCGGAACGCCACAAACTCCCACGGCGAATCGGTGGCATCCGGGATTTATCTGTATCGTCTGACGGCGCCCGATGTGAGTGAAACAAGAAAGATGGTGTTGCTGCGTTGAGGGCCGATCGGCCCGACTTACGAATCCTCCGCGAGATGGATCGCTGTTGTTGATTGAATGATCGAACAGTAGCGGCATGTGTTAAAGTAACACTGTACCACCCACCTCCCACACCTGCTTCACAATCTCGTAATTCACAAGAAGCGCCTCCAGGCGGCGAATTCGAGGGTGCTGTCCGTCACATCGTCACCGGCCACCATACGCGCGAGTTCCTGCACGCGGTCGTCCCCCTCGAGCCGCTCGACTACGACACGGGCGCGCCCCCGCGCCGTCTTCTTGATAATCCGGTAATGATCGTCGGCGACCGCCGCCAGTTGTTGCAGATGAGTGATGAGGAAGACCTGGGACTGCCGCGCCA
>JACQFV010000081.1 GCA_016199865.1 Candidatus Zixiibacteriota bacterium
GACGATGCAGACTTCACGATCGCGGCCGGATCATGCGCTCGAGAAGTTGTTTCGCCGGAATCGGCTGGGAACACGACACGGTGGACAAGAACAGAGCCGGTGTCAAATTCCGCGTGGCGAAAAATGTCGAGGTACTTCGGAGGCGAGAATGTCGGCCCCGGCCGCGGTACGACCCAATTGATGGTGACCTCATCTGATCCCGCCACGGCTTCAATCTGCGGCTTGATCGGCGGATAGCCGGGCGTCACGGCGGCAAAGTGAGATTTGGGAGTTTCCAAGCCGTGGCTATAGAGCGCGGAGACGCTGTATTGGTACGTCCGCGCGATTTCCAGACTGCTGTCCTCCCAGCCGCGCTCATCGGATTCGAGAGTCGCCAAGAGTGTCCAACCGCTGTCGTCCAAAGAACGCCGGTACAAGCGGTAGCCAGTGGCGCCGTGAAAGGGCGCCGGGGTCCATCGGCACTTGACTGTCCGGTCGCCTGTGACCGTCGCGTGGATCTGCGCCGGGGAAGCACCTGTCAGATCGAATCCGCTCAGGTACAACGTGCGGGCCCGTGTGGTTTGGTCGATCAGATCACGAAAATCCAGCCGATGGTAGAAAGCGCTCGGATTGAGCGGATCGAAATATTGCGCGAAATCGCCGGGGCTTTGATGCACCAAATCACCGGCGACCAGCGCCGCCACAAATCGGATCGAGTCTCCGGGCGCAAGGTCCCACTGGCCAAATGCGAGGAGATATCGGGTGTCGATGCCTTTCGCGATGTTAGTGGCGAGGGACTGAGGCAAGGGTGGTTTCCATCCATCTGAAGAAAAATCGACAGTTGACCACATCTGGTCGTAATCGATCTCGCCGTTGTGCATGATGTAATACTTTTGGACGTCCCTCAGCGGTGGGACCGCGGATGGGCACTGCCAACACACGCTGTTAGCGTGGCTCGGGCTCCAGTCAAAGTAAGCCCCAAACGCGGTCCACCAGTTGAAAGTCGTACAACAAGAGGGCGGATCCACAAAGATCGGAGCGATGCCGATGGCGCCACGACTGGACGACTGATTCCATATCCTGACACTGTCAGAATGAGGATCCCCATCATTGTCGATGGCATACGCGATGCCTTGATCCCGCAAATAGCCCGCGACGTCGTCCGCGTAGCCGGGTCCACTCAAAACGCCTAATTTAGAGTAGATGTCGGCGTCGGCAAACAGGCCGATGCGGGTTTGATGAATCGTGTCCGCCGAGATGTTCTTGACGGTGTACTCGATGATGATGAAACGGTCGTAGGGCGCGCTCTGCCAGGCATGAGAAACCTGCTCGATCTTCAAGGGCGAGGTGCCGCTATTGCCGTTAATCGCGGCGCTGACGAGTGTGTCTGTGCCGACGATGCCGCCGACCCACAGAGAACCCGCGTAAAGGTAGTCGTGGAATGATCCGGCCGGGAACTCGAATGAAGGATTGTACTCGAAATCATGGCGACCGTAAAGCCACGGAACCATCCAACTGCCGGAGCCAAAGGTGCCGTCATTGGCAATGGCGGCTCGCAGATCACCTACGGTGTGGGTACGGTAATCCACAACGCGTTGCGACGCGACAGCGGCGCTTGAGACCGGGGAATTCGGACGCAGGGAGCGCGCAGACCCCTGTGCCCCTGCCCAGAGCGCAATGGCAACCACCGCAGCCCCTTGTCCTCTTGCCGAGAACATGGCTTCCCATCCCTCCCGAAGCAATTACTCAGGAAGGGGCCCATTTATTCCCGGAGATTTCACCCAGTGAAATGATTTTGGCGGATTTCCGGCCCGCCACTTCCCGCTTGATCGTCCCACCGGACACGATGATCTTGCCTGAGTGAGCACGCTCGATCCGCCGGACCCGGTGCGACTGCACACCGTCGCGCTGGCGAAATCCTACCGGCGCCGGCAGGTGGTGCGGGGCGTGTCGGTGGCCATCACGCCCGGCGAGATCGTCGGGCTTCTGGGTCCCAACGGCGCCGGCAAGACCACCACCTTCTATCTGACCATCGGCTTCATCAAGCCCGATTCGGGGGACGTGTATTTGGGTGAACGCCGGATCACGGCCCTGCCGATGTACCGCCGCGCCCGGCTCGGGATCGGCTATCTCCCGCAGGAACCCTCGATCTTTCGCAAGCTGACCGTCGCCGACAACATCATGGCGATTCTGGAGACGCAAGGACTGACGCGAGCCGAGAGGCGTCACCGGCAGGAGGAACTGCTTGCCGAACTGGCCATCGGCCACGTCGCCAAGTCCCAAGGGTATCAACTCTCGGGCGGCGAAAGGCGCCGCGTCGAGATCGCGCGCGCCCTGGCCACCAAGCCCAAATTCATGCTCTTGGATGAACCGTTCGCGGGGATCGACCCGATCGCCGTGGAGGACATCCAGAGCATCGTCGCGCGCCTGCGGCAGAAGGGGCTGGGTATTCTCATCACCGACCACAATGTCCGCGAGACTCTGGCGATCACCGACCGCGCCTACATCATGTGCGATGGCGATATACTCAAAGAAGGGACTTCACAGTTTCTCGCCGACGATCCCGAGGCGCGCCGGATTTATCTGGGGGAGAGGTTCCGGCTCAATTGACGATGCTTTGCACCGATCTTCTCCCGCTCGGGTAGAGTCCGCCCGCTTCAGGCCCGATCATGAGAATCCTGTACGCCATTGTCCGACACTGGGAACTGAAGATTCTCGCGCTCGTCTTGGCCGGGCTGGTCTGGCTGCACGTGGTAACCAATCAGGTTTTTGAGCTGGACGTCGACTACGGCCTGGATTATGTCAATCTCCCATCAACCTTGATTTTGGCGGCGCCGCCACCTGTGCGAGCCAGCGTCCGTCTGCGCGGCCCCGGCAAGACACTCCTGCGGCTTCTGTGGCAGGACCGGCGCTGGCCTGTCGATCTGTCCGCCGTCGACGTAGGGGCGGTGACCGTCCGGCTGCGGCCCGAGGCGACGCCCCGTTATGGTCTTCTGGGATTGGAGGCCGTGTCCATCGACTCCCCCGACGGCCTGTCACTCTTGGTCGATTCTTTCGTTCACAAATCTGTGCCGGCGCAACTGGGCGCCCTTCTGCAGCCGGCGGCCGGATTCACGTTCGTTGGAGAACCGATTTTATCGCCCCACGTCGTTCGTCTGACCGGACCGCGGGGCGCGCTGGAGGACATCGACGGGGTGCGGACTCGTTCTACGGCCATGCCAGATCTGCGCGAGACGGTGCGGACGACGATTTCACTGATCCAACCCCCGGGTTACAACATCGAGATGGAACCCCGCACCGTGGGACTCTATCGCCAGGTCGAACCGTATGCGACGCGCGCCTTGACGGCTGTGCCGGTGCGCGTCATCGGCGCCCGGGCCGACGATTCACTGCGTGTCACACCCGATGTTGTTACCGTCGAGATTGGCGGCCCCCGGTCGGCGGCGGTCGCGGCCAGCCCGGAATCGATACAAGTCGTTTATCGGGCGGCAGCCGACGACACGACCGGCGCGCAGGTCGGGCTGCAGGTCACCGTTGCGCCGCCCCTCTCGGTCTTGAAGGTCGAGCCCGATTCGGTTACCCTACAGCGTCGTGTTCACCCCCGGCCCCATTCTCGGCATCGAGACATCCTGTGATGAGACCGCGGCCGCGGTCGCCTCGCCGGACGGCCGGATTCTGTCCAACATCATCTTCTCGCAGACGTTGCATGCCGCTTATGGCGGCGTTGTCCCCGAACTGGCCTCGCGCGAACACTCAGGGCGTCTCCCCGCGATCGTGACCGAGGCCTTGTCGGCAGCGCCGATCGGCTGGGGCGATCTGGCCGGCATTGCCGTGACCGCCGGACCGGGTCTGGTCGGATGCCTGTTGGTCGGCGTCGCCTATGCGCGGGCGGCCGCGCGGGCGCGCGGGATTCCCCTCATCGGCGTTAATCACCTCGAAGGGCATGCCCACACACCGGCCTTGACCGATCCGGAGCTGGGGTACCCGCAGTTGGTGCTGATTGTATCCGGTGGACACACGTCACTGGTTATGGTCGAAGCGCCCGGTCAATTCCAGTGTCTCGGCCGCACGCGCGACGACGCGGCCGGTGAATGTTTCGACAAAGTCGGAAAACTCCTCGGATTTGACTACCCGGCCGGGCCGGCCATCGATCGCGCCGGTGAGGATGGCGCGGCCAACGCCGTCGCCTTTCCCAAAACCCGCTTCGAGGGCCAGGGGTACGATTTTTCCTTTTCCGGCATCAAGACGGCGGCGGCATTGGATTGGGATAAACGCCAACGGGGACTCTTACCCGCGGTGGAGATGAAGGATTGGGTCGCTTCATTCGAGCAGACGATTGTCGACTCGCTCACGCAGAATCTGTTTCGCGCCGCCGACGATCAATCGATCCCGACCGTGGCCTTGGCCGGGGGCGTTGCCCGAAACCGGCGGCTGCGACGCGTCGTCACGGCCTGGGCGGAGCGTACCGGGCGTCACGCCATCGTGCCCCCTCCCGAATGGTGCGCCGACAACGCCGCCATGATTGCCGCCGTCGGTTCGTACCGCTGGCAGCCCGACTCCGGCGATGCGCCCCTGATTGATGCGGTTCCCAACTGGGGTTTGGGCGAGCCACCGCCATGGATGGTGACGACATGACACCGCGTAAAGCAAAGGCCCGACCCAGACAAGATGCGGCCTACGGAAAGGCAATGTCCCTTGCCGTGCGAATTGCTCTGCGAGAGGACGTTGGGTCCGGCGACCGCACCACCGCCGCCTTGGGCCTGAAGGGAAAATCCGGCCGCGCCCGTGTCATCGCCCGTAATCCCGGCATCCTGGCGGGCGCCGATTGCTTCGAGACGGTCTTCCGTCGACTCGATCCCAAGGCCCGCTGTGTCTGGCGGATCAGGGAAGGGGGCCGGTTCAGAGCCAATGACACGATCGTCATCGTCCGTGGTCGCGCCGATGCCCTCCTCACCGGCGAACGAACTGCGCTTAATTTCCTTGGCCATCTGTCCGGCGTGGCGACGGCAACAGGGAAACTGGCGCAACGGATTCCGCGCGGCACGGCGCGCCTTCTGGACACGCGTAAGACCACGCCGGGGCTACGTCTGCTCGAGAAACGCGCCACCCGCTTGGGCGGCGCTGTCAACCATCGGCTGGGTTTGTACGATGCCCTGATGATCAAGGACAACCACATCGCGGCTTGCGGCGATCTGCCCCTCGCCATTCGTCGCGCGCGCAGGCAACGTGGCCCCAGGCCGCTCGTTTGTGAAGTCCGGAACCTGACGGAAATCCGGATTGCTCTGCGGGAAGGGGCCGGATGGCTCCTGCTGGACAATTTCACCGTTGCCCGCCTGCGGCGGGCCGTCCGCTTGATCCGTGAGTTCGAGCGGGAGCATCATACTCGTGTCACCATCGAGGCCTCCGGCGATGTCACCGCAAGACGGATTGACGCGATAGCCCGCACGGGTGTCCGTTTCATCTCCGCCGGGAGCATCACTCACTCCGCCCCTGCTGTCAACTTTTCGATGGAGTGGTCCGAATAGCTCCCTCGATGGATCCCCTTCTCACCGACATCGTCGTGCTCCTGCGCGCCAAACGCCCGGCGCATGGGACATCGGCGGCGGGTCTGGCGGCGGCGTTGAACATTCCCGTGGCCCGTCTGAACCGGGCACTGGACGAGATTCGCGAGTTGGGATATGTCCTACAGGTCGAGTCCTCCGAAGCGATCCGGCTGGTGTCATCGCCGGATCGGATGATCGACACCGAAATCCTGTCGGGATTGAAGACCAAACTCTTCGCCCGGCAACTGCATTGTTATCGCAAAATCGGCTCGACCAACACCCGCGCCACCCAGTTGGCCGAGTCGGGCGCGCCGGAGGGGACCGTCGTCGTCGCGGAGGAGCAGACCGGCGGGCGGGGGCGGCTGGGGCGTTCCTGGCACTCCGCGCCGGGGCTGGGGATCTGGTCGTCGGTGATCCTGCGCCCGCAGATGCCTCTGCAACGCGCCTCGGGACTCTCACTTCTGGCGGCGCTCGCCTTCGCGGAGGTGGCCGAAGAGCGATTGGGATTGCGCGTCGATTTGAAATGGCCCAATGACGGCCTGATCGACGGCAAGAAGATTCTCGGCGTCTTGACCGAAGTCTCCGCGGAAGTAGACCGGGTTTATCATGCCGTCTGCGGCACGGGGATTAATGTGTCGCATCAACCGCACGATTTCCCGCCATCGTTGCGGCCGGCCGCGGGTTCATTGGCGATGGCGGCGGGTGAGCCGGTTGATCGCATTGCGTTTTATCGCGCCTTTCTGGAGCGGTTCGAGACGCTCTACCGCCGCTTCCGCCGCGGCGGGATCGCGCCCTTCCTTCCCGACTATCGCCGCCGCTCGATCCTGTTGGGAAAAGACGTCACGATCCGTCAGGGAGAGCAGACGATCAGCGGCGTGGCGACCGGGATCGACGACAATGGGGCGTTGATCATTCGCAGCGGCAAACGTGAGGTGGTGATCTCTTCTGGGGAAGCGACGCTTTCGACCTCATAGTTATTGACTGTAGGTCGGGAGCCCTGCGCTCCCGACTCTTCTAAGCGGCGGCAGCCCATGCGTCAGGAGCGCAGGGCTCCTGACCTACAAGAGCGATCTGCCCAACATCCAAACATGCCGACCGATCCCTTCCATCTCTCACTTCTCCTCACCGGCGCCCTTCTCGCCGGCGTCCTCTCCGCCGTGGCGGGATTCGGCGGCGGCGTACTCTATCTGCCCCTGGTCGTCGCCGTGGTCGGGGCCCGCGCCGCCGTGCCGTTGATCACCTTCGGCCTGCTCTTCTCCAACTTCACCCGGCTGGTCATCCTGCGGCGACACATCGTCTGGCCGCTGACCTTGCGCTACTGCATCGGCGCCATCCCCGGCGCAGCGTTGGGAGCGTTCGTCTTTGTGCATTTGCCGTCGACGTATGTCACCAAGGGAATCGGCGGCTTTCTGATCGTCTCGGTCATCTTCTCCCGCTGGCAGAAAAACCGTCCCGTGCTGACCCGCTGGGGCATTTTCTATCCCTTGGGGGCGATCGTCGGCTTCTTTTCGACCATCTTGGGCGTGATCGGCCCGGCGGCGATGCCGCTCTTTCTGGCCGCCGGTCTGCGCAAGGAGGCCTTTGTCGCGACCGTGGCGCTCGGCGCCTTTGTGATGCATCTGACCGGAACGATCACCTATGGCCAGTTCAACTTGTTGAGCGGCCCCCTGATGAGCACCGGCCTTCTGATCGGCGCCCTCATGGCCATCGGCACCTGGGTCGGCACGCTCATCCTCACCCGCGCCACGCCGAAGGCCTTCCTCAATCTCGTGGAGGTGCTGCTCGTCATCTTGGGAGTATTTTTCATCTTTCGATAGGCCGTGCCCGTCCGATCACGGAAAACAAGGGGCTTCAGCCCCTTGACCGGGAGTGCTATACTTCCCGCATGTCTTCCCCCCTCCTGGCCATCGACATCGGCAACACCACCACCCATCTGGGTGTTTTCGATGGCGACCGGCTGACTTATTCCTTCCGTCTGGCGTCGACCCACACGCGCACCCTGGATGAAGCGGCGCTGCTTCTGCGGCAACTGTTGGCCGATGCCAAGATAATCCCGAGCGCGATTGCAGGATCGATCGTGGGTTCGGTCGTGCCGCTTCTGACGCCGGTGATCGATCAGGCGATCGAAGCCGTTACCGGGCACAGGCCCCATCTGGTCAGTCACCAGTCGAAGCTGACTGTCCGCATTGCCGTCGAACTTCCCGAACAGGTCGGCGCCGACCGTATTGCCAATGCCGAGGGGTTCTGGGTCGAACACCGCACGGCCGGGATCGTGGTCGATTTCGGCACGGCGACAACGTTCGATGTGATTTCGTCCGATGGCGCCTATTTGGGCGGGGCGATCGCGCCGGGGATCGAAACCTCCGCCGACCGGTTGTCGCAGAAGGCGGCGCAACTTTTCAAAGTGTCGATCACGCCGCCCGAATCGCCGATCGGCAACACGACCGAGAAAGCGCTGCGGGTGGGATTGTACTTCGGTACGATCGGCGCCGTGGATGAGATCGTCGGGCGGATCAGCCGTGAGATGGGCGGTTCACCCAAGGTCATCGCCACAGGCGGTCTGGCGCCCGTGATCGCCGGCGGTTCGAAAACGATCCAGTCGGTCGATCCGACCTTGACGCTGAAGGGGCTGCGTTCGATTTACCGGCTGAACGCATAGCAAGACAGCCGGATGGTCTCACCCGGCCGTGAACCCGTAGGGACACTCTCATTTCACTTTGGGAGGGCGAGGCTCCTGCCGAGCCGTGATACAGGTG
>JACQFV010000078.1 GCA_016199865.1 Candidatus Zixiibacteriota bacterium
TCGTGCCTACCAAACGTGGCAAGAAATGGTGGTCCAGCTTTCGTGATACGCTCACGGTGGCTTCCAGTCTGGCCACGCTGTACCTTGTCGTCAACCAGGCCACACGATGAATCCACCGTCTGACTTGCCGACCATGCGGTCCGGGAGTGCGATGCCCGGCCGGGGAGGGGCCATCGAGCTTCTGGCAGTTCTGGCGGAACACCGACACTGGTTGTGGCGCTACCCGCTTTTCGTCACCCTTGTCCTGACGGCATTGTCATTTCTCTTTCCCAACACCTATCGCTCGCAGGTGACGGTGTTGCCACCCGAGCGCGATTTCCAGAGCGTGAGTCAACCGCTGGGGGAATTGAAGGGCTTGTTCGCCGGCGGCATGGCGTTGCCGGTCATGGCCACGCCGTCGGACATTCTCGCGGCGGTCCTCACCTCGCGTACGGTGCGAGATTCCGTCGTTGCCCGGATGAATTTGACCGGGCGCTGGCACGATCCAGCCGGAGAAGCCAGCGAGCGTCTCCTGCGATGCACGGGAGTCCGCGTTTCGCCGGCCGGAATCCTGGAATTCTGGGCGGAGGATCGCAACCCGTGGTTCGCCGACACGCTGGCCAATACGATGGTAACGGTAGCCGACCGGATCAACCAATCGATCGTTAACACCAAGGCCTCACGCACGCGACAATTCGTGGAACAGCGGTTGACCGAAACCCAGGCCGCCCTGGACAGCGCTTCGCACGCCTTGGAGCGATTCCAGAATGAGCACCGCACCGTCGCCCTGGACGTCGAAGTCAAAGCGATGATCGAAGGAGCCGCCACTCTCAAGGCGCAGCAGACGGCGGATGAAATCGACCTGTCGGTTCTCGAGGAATCGCTCGCGCCCGACCACCCGCGAATCCGCGCTCTCCGGACCCGCATTCAGGAGACGGGTAACAAGCTGCGTGACTTGGATTCCCCCCAGTCGGACGACACGGCCCGCGGGTTCCTCGGCATGGGAGTGGCGGAATTGCCGCGGCTGTCACAGGAGCTGGCCAAACTGCTGCGCGATGTCAAAGTTGCCGGCACGCTCTACGAGTTATTGAACGAACAGTACGAGAATGCCCGTATTCAGGAGCGCCGCGACACACCGACTTTTTCCGTTCTAGACTGGGCCGTCGGCGGCGGTCCCAAGGTCAGGCCGAAACGTGCCTGGATAGCGCTCGGGACCTTGATCGCGGCCTTCGGGCTGATCACCATTCTAATCCTGGTCCGGGCCTACCTTGAGAAACTGGCCCTTACTGATCCGGCGAAACATCAATCTCTTGTGGCCCTCTGGCAATCCGTGGCGCCCTCCCGGCGCCATGCCGAGGGGAAGTGACGCGATGAATCGAGCTGGACCACAAACCGTGCGCGTGGGGTGCATTGGTCTGGGCGCATGGGGGAAGAACCTGCTGCGTGAGTTCTCCCGCACGCCCGGAGCCGTTGTGGCGATGGCCTGCGACCCCGCCGCCGCCGCGCGCGATCGCGCCCAGGCCCAACATCCCGGGATACCCTTGACCAACTCCGCATCGGAGCTGCTCCGAAGCGATCTCGACGCGGTCGTCGTGGCCACGCCCCCCGGCTCCCACTACGAACTGGCCTCGGCCGCCATCGCCGGCGGCAAAGATGTCTTCGTCGAAAAGCCCTTGGTCTTGGATGTTCCCTCCGGTGAGCGCCTCGTCTCCCAAGCGGATGCCCAAGGCAGCATCCTGATGGTCGGACACATTATGGAGTATCATCCCGCCGTGAACTGGCTGAAGGGGTACATCGCCGACGGAGGACTCGGGAATGTCTACTACGTTTACTCCACGCGCGTCAACTTGGGACAGTTGCGGGACAACGAAAACGCGATGTGGTCCCTCGCGCCCCACGACATCTCCATGATCGGGTATCTGTTGGATGAGCGCCCCCGGCGGGTATCGGCCGTCGGGCACTCCTACCTGCGTAGCGGGATCGAGGACGTGGTTTTCATGACCATGGAATTCCCCGGCAACCGGCTGGCGCACGTCCATGCCAGTTGGCTGGATCCCCACAAAGTTCGTTCGCTGACTTTGGTGGGACAGAAGCGGATGGCGGTCTTCTCCGACACGGAACCGACGCAGAAGATCACCATCTTCGACAAGGGGGTGGACGTCTCCCTCAACTATGAGACCTACGCCGAGTATCTGACGTTGCGGACCGGCGAGGTCCACATTCCGCTGGTGGACAACACCCAGCCCCTCGCCATCGAGTGCCGTCACTTCATCGACTGCGTCCGCGAACGGCGGCGTCCGCGCTCGGACGGGCAGGACGGGCTGTGGGTCTTGCAGGTTCTGGCCTGTGCCCAACAATCGCTGGACTCAGGCGGTATTCCCGTCGACATTCCCCTCCAGCCGGCCCCGCCGGTTGCCGCGAGTCAACGATGAGCATCATCATCGATCCCTCCGCCCATCTGTCCACCAGCATCCGCTGGGGGGAATTTTGCGTGGTCGGCGCCGACGTGGAAATCGGCCCCGATTGCGAGATCGGCCATCATGTCGTCATAGCCGCCGGAACGAAGATCGGCGCCGGGGTCCGCATCGATGACGGTGCGATCCTGGGCAAGCTACCGATGCGCGCCGCCAACACCGCCGTGACCAAAGACCAGCCGCTGCCCCCGGCCCAGGTCGGCGACGGCGCCATCATCGGCGCGCACGTCGTCATCTATCGCGGCGCGACACTGGGGCAGAGGGTCTTGATCGCCGATCTGTCGACCGTGCGCGAGAACGTCACGATCGGCGACTTCACGATCGTCGGTCGCGGCGTGGCCATCGAGAACGCCTGCACGATCGGCCGTTATTGCAAGCTGGAGACCAACGTGTACATCACCGCCTACTCCACGCTCGGCGACCGGGTGTTCGTCGCGCCGGGCGCCCTCACCTCGAATGACAACTTTGTCGGGCGGACGGAGGAACGGTTCAAGCATTTTAAGGGCGTGACCGTCGGGCGTGGGGCACGCATCGGCGTCGGCGCCGTGATTCTGCCGGGCAAGACCGTGGGTGACGATGCCCTGATTGCCGCGGGCGCGGTGCTCACGTCCGATGCCCCGGCCCGTCAGATCATGGCTGGCGTGCCGGCCCGAGCGTTCCGTGCCGTTCCTTCGGAGCAACTGCTCGATGCCCAGAACTGGCCGGACGTGAAACGAACTTCATGATCGGACGCGTTGTTCAATCGGGGGCCGTGGACGTCGCGCTGGGGTCTGTTGTCGACGGCGCAAACGGTCTCATCATCGCAAGGATGCGCATTACATGCCGGTTCCGTTGATCGATCTCACGCGTCAATACCAAGCCATCAAACCGGAAATTGATGCCGCTATCGCCCGGGTCTTCGGCCACGGCGGCTTCATCCTGGGCGGCGAGGTGAAGAACTTTGAGGCGGCCATCGCGGAACGGTGCGGTGTGGCCGAGGCCGTCGGGGTGGCCTCCGGCTCGGATGCCCTGCTCTTGACGATGCGGGCCCTGGGGATCGGCCCCGGCGACGAAGTGATCATGCCAACCTTCACCTTCTTCGCCACGGCCAGCGCCGTGACCCGTTTGGGCGCAACACCAGTTTTCTGCGACATCAATGCCGCCGACTACAATCTTGACTCGCAATCCGTGGCCGCGGCGATCAGCCGGAACACCAAAGCGATCATCGCCGTGGAACTATACGGCCAGATGCCGGACATGGTCGCCCTGCGCGCCTTGACGTTCGAGCATGGGCTGTACCTTGTTGAGGATGCGGCGCAGGCCCTGGGCGGCTCGTACGAGCGCCGACCGGCGGGTACCTGCGGCGACGCCGGCTGTTTCTCGTTTTTTCCCACCAAGAACTTGGGTGCTGCCGGGGATGGCGGCATGGTTGTGACCGATGACCCGCAGCTGGCCGAAACGGTTCGTCTGCTCCGCGCTCATGGCGCCAAACCGAAATACTATCATCAAGTCGTCGGGTACAATTCGCGCTTGGACGCCCTCCAGGCCGCTATCCTCTTGGCCAAACTCCCTCACTTGGACGAGTGGTCCAAAGGGCGGAGGCAACACGCCGCGGCCTACGACCGCGCTCTGGCCGGTGTCGGTGATCTGATCCTCCCGTCGCAATCCGCGGGCGCGCGCCACATCTATCATCAGTACACGGTGGCCACCCGACAGCGCGACGCGCTGCGGCAGTATCTGACTGCCGCCAAGATTGGTTCGGAGATTTACTATCCCCGACCGCTGCATCTGCAGGAGTGCTTCGCCGCATTCGGGGGACGGGTCGGTGACTGCCCGGTCGCGGAAGAGGCCGCCGCAACCGTGCTGTCCTTGCCCATCTTTCCGGAGATGACCCAAGGCGAGCAGGCCGAAGTCATCGACTGCATCAAACGATTCTACCAAGAGAACTGATCCTGCCCGACGGAGCCGAACGCGGGTGGGAAGACAAACGACCGTGACACCCAGGCAGGCGGGCAGAGCCCGTCCGGTCGTCGTGACCGTCTTCGGTACCCGTCCCCAGTTCATCAAGCTGTCGGTTCTCTGGCGACCGTTGGAGCGGCACTTCCGCTCCATTCTGATTGACTCCGGCCAGCACTACGACTTCGCGTTGGCGGCTTCGTTTCACGAGGAGATCGGCCTGCGGCGCCCGGATTACCACCTGGGTGTCGGCTCGGCTCCGGCAGCGGCGCAGATCGGACGGCTCGCTGATGCATTGGATGGGCGGCTCGGACGACTCAGGCCGCAGGGCGTGATCGTCGTCGGCGACACGAGCACGACCGCCGGAGCGGCGATCGCCGCCGCCTACCGTGGTATCCCTTTAGCCCACGTGGAGGCCGGTTTGCGTTCGTTCGATCGCAGCGCGCCGGAAGAGAAAAACCGCGTCTTGGCTGACCATCTGGCGACCTGGCGTTTCTGCCCCAACCGTGCGGCAATGACTCACCTGCACAACGAGGGGATTACCGACGGCGTGATCGGATCCGGCGACGTCCTCTATGAAAACTGGCTGCGTTGGACTCCCACGGATCGGCGCCCGCTGGGAATCGCCAGACGTGAATACTACTTCGTCACCTGCCACCGTGCCGAGAACGTGGATGATCCGGACTGTTTGCGGCGGTTGGTCGATATCCTCTGCGCCCTGAATCGAATCACCGTCTTTGCCGTTCACCCGCGCGCCGAAAAAAATCTGCGGCGGCTGCATCTTTGGTCACCGCTGGAGCAGACAAGACATCTTCGGCTGACGGCGCCTCTGCCGCACCGCCCCTCGCTCGTGCTGATCGCCAATGCCCGATCCGTCCTCACCGACTCCGGGGGTGTCCAGCGTGAGGCCTACTGGTCGCGCACTCCCTGCGTGGTGCTGCGCGAGGCGACGGAATGGCGTGAGTTGATCGATTGCGGCGCCGGTGTGCTCACGGGCCTCAACGGTGATCGTGTTCGGCGCGCGTTGGCCGGCCGCGGCGGCGGCAGGCGAGCCGACGATCGGGTTTTCGGCATCCGGAAACCGGCCAAGCGGGTCGCGAGCCGCCTCGCGCGGGAGCTGATCCACCTGTAAGGGCGTCGATAAACTACTCCCGTCGAAGTTCACGACCACAACGCCATGCCCTCTCCTTCCCTGCGACGCGCCGGAGCCACGGTAATCGGCGTCGCGCTGTTGGGCAAGGGATTCGGTTTTATGCGCGAAGCGGTCGTCGCCGCTGTGTTCGGCACCACTCACGCCGTTGATCTCTATCTGGCAGCGCTGGTGGTCCCGATGGTGGTTGCGACCGCGATCACGTACACAGTCCCCAACGCTTTTGTCCCACTCTTCACTCCGGCGAGCGCCGACAAAATCCGCGCGCGGGCCGTTGCTTGGGGGCTCTTGGGCGCGATGACCGTGCTCTCGCTGGTGATCTGCCTCTTCGGGCGCCCCATGGCGGCTCTCGTAGCATCCGGATTTTCGGAATCAGCCCGGGCCGAGGTCGGCTCGCTCGTTTGTCTGGCGGCGTGGGTGATTCCCCTGTCGACCGTGGAGGCCCTCGGGCGCAGCCATCTCTTGGCGCGTAAACGATTCCTGGGTCCGGGGCTGGCCTATCTGTGGCAGAGTGCCGCGATCATTGCCGCCGCCATTGTGTGGTCCGAACACGGTGCCCATGCGCTCATGTGGGGGCTCGTCGTCGGGACGGCGCTGGCCGCAGGATGGAATCTCGTTCTCATTCTCGCGGGGCGCGCCGAGGCCGCTGTAGATGCCCCAGGTGAACCGGTTCAGAATCAATCATCCGGGATCGGACGCTGGGTCGTTGCCGTTTTGCTGGTGGATGCGATGGGGCAGTTGTTCACCGTGATGGATCGGCACTTCGGTTCGTATCTCCCGTCCGGCTCGATCGCGGCCCTGCAATACGCCAATCTCGTCGCCTTCCTGCCCTATTCGATCGTAGGCGTGGGCCTGTCCACCGCGATCTTCCCCTACCTGAGTGATTCGGTGGCCTCCGGCAATGACGCGGACGTCGAGGCGATCCTCGACCGCGCCGTGCGCTGGTCTCTGTTCGGCGTTATCCCCATCGTTGTCTGGCTGATGGTCTTCCGTGAACAAACTGTCCGCATACTCTTCGAGCGCGGTGCCTTCGACGCCCGTTCGCGCGAGCTCACGGCGACGGTCCTGGCGGCCTTCAGCATAGGTCTCGTCCCCAATGTTCTGGCGGCGGTCGGGTCGCGAGTCTTCTATGTGACACGTCGGTGGACCCCCCTTTTTCTGGGTGCGATGGCTGGAGTGACAACCAAAGCGCTTTGCGGCTGGTGGTGGACCCGTTCCGCCGGCATCGTCGGGCTCGTACGGGCTGCCGGTCTTGGCGCCTGCAATGGATCGCCTGTCTTTCGGATTTTCCGCCCTGACCCTGGCACTGGGAATTGTCAGCGGGGCCTGTGCCCTCCTACTCCTGGGTCGACGGCTGCGAATTCGCGAGGTCGACGTGGCGCTCAGCGAATTACTCCGCGTCACTTTGGGGTGGAGGAACTGAGGGAGTTGAAGCGCATGCCCGTTGGCGCTTTCGCGTATGAACCAGCCGATCGATACCGTGCTGATCGTCCATGCGTCACGCGAATGGCGGACATTTCACCGCCGCCAGATGCTGCTGGCGCTGGCCGAAGTCCTGCCGTCGCATGTTGCCTTGCTGTGCGTCAATCGCCCGATCACGCTCGATGTGACCATTTGGAAACACCCGCGAAAATTCTGGGGACGAGCGGCGACATATCAGGATGGTCGATTGCACGTTCTGACACCGCGGCTCCTCTTGCATGACATCGTGGCCGCCAAGATACCCGGTGCCCCCGCGGCCAATGCCCGTCTGCTCCGGCGAATCTTGCAGGGGCACTTACGTCGGCACTATCCACACATACGGCGGACTATCCAGTGGATCTATCATCCAATCCAACGATGGGTCTTCGATGCACTTCCCGACGCGGGTCGTATTTACGAATGTTATGACGAGTACTCCCGCGCTCCGGATGGACGGCTCGTTGCGTCGCGCCAGCGAAAGGAGCGATCTCTACTACGAATGGCAGATCTGACGATTGTTACAGCCGGGGCACTCGTGCAGCCCAGGCAGCAGGCCGCCAGGCAATTGGCGTTGATCACCAACGGGGTGCCCGACTTTTTCTTCGATGCGGCGAACAACGAGTCGGGTACGCTCGGGGTCATACCTCACCCCCGCATCGGCTATCTGGGCAACGCCCGCCCGCCATTCGACATCGATCTACTGGCAGCGGTTTTCCGTCGACGACGCGACTGGCACCTGGTGCTGGCCGGTCCCATTGACAAATCACTTCAGATCCGCGCACTGCGGGCATTGCCGAATGTTCATTTCTTGCCGTCACGTCCTCTGGAAGAGGTACCCGCGCTCTTGCGCCAATGGGACGTGGGATTGATCCCGTTTAAGTTGAATGATTTCTCCCGGGCGCTCAACCCGCTCAAACTGGGGGAATATCTGGCGTGCGGCCTCCCGGTTGTGGCGACCGATCTGCCGGAACTGCGCGCCCACGGTGATCTTGTCTGGCGGACTCCCAACGAGTCCGCCGGTTTCGAAGAAGCGATTGCCCTTGCCCTGGCCGTCGACCGCAAGTCCCATGCCCGTCGCGCCGTGGCCGCGGCGCGTGAGATCACGTGGACGGCCATCGCACGGCGTTACATTTTGCCGCAGTTGGAGGCGGTCTTCTTCCTGGATCGCAACCGTTCGGTCTGAAGGCGCAAACGATGGGTCAAATGGAAACATCGAGGTCCGCCCAGACTGCCGACGCCCACGGTGCACACCGACCGAGAATTCTCATCGTCTGCCCCCGTATCGTAAGCATCTATATTTGTGTACCTGGGAATGGGCTCCATCCGGGGTCTCCAGAGGGCATGCCGCGAGTCCGACGGGCTCGTAATTTGGTTCGCGGGTCGGCATGCCGCCCCCGCGATGGTGTCTGCACGTTGGCATCGTCGGCCAGTCGCCGTCGTCGTCGGCGGTTATGAAGTCGCGTGGGTGCCGGAGATCGAATATGGAATTCCGCCGCGTTCGCTCCGGGAACGAACCGTGCGAGCCATCCTATCAACGGCTGATCTGCTTCTTCCGGTTTCCGAACATACTCTGTATGAGATGAGAACACGTTTCCCGCAGGTGAACCAGAGAACGCAGCGAATCTACAACGGGGTCGACACGGCCTCTTTTCAAACCGATCCGTCTGCGGTGAGAGGGGGAGTTCTCTGTGTGGGTACCATCAATCGCGAGACCGTGAACAAGAAGGGCTGGCAGCTGTTCTGGAATACAGCGGCTCTCTTACCCCACGTACCATTCATCGCGGTAGGTCGTGCGCCCGACGCTGTCGGTGGCGGGATGATCGCACGGCGGCCACCTAATCTGACGTGGCTAGGTGAATTGACCGGAGAGTCGCTACGCCGCCAATTCCAGACGGCAAGAGTTTATTTTCAGGGATCGGCGCACGAGAGTTTCGGTGTTGCCTTAGCCGAGGCGATGGCCTGCGGATGCATACCCGTCGTGTCCCGTCGCGGGGCCTTGCCGGAGGTGGCTGGAGAGGCCGCTTTCTACATAGACGCCCTCACGGCGGAGTCGGCGCAGGCGGCCGTGCGGGAAGCGCTACTGGCACCGGAGAGCCGTCGCTTGGCAGCGCGGCAACGCATTGTCGAGAATTTCGACATCGGGCGGAGACGCACTGAGCTGACGGATGCCTTGCACGAAATGCTCCAATCGGCGAGAAGGTGACCCCGCCGCCAGGCCACCTGTCCATCCAGAGCCGTCTTCAAGTACTTTGATGAGGGAGAGAGGACTCCGCCTCTCGTTTTTCACCCGCGCCGGGGAGCCCCGGGCCGTATCATTGTTGCCTCGTTTGATCCCCTCACCCAATTGCCGTTGGTCACCGCACACGAGCTGACACCCGGTGCAATTGCGCTGGCTGCCGGCGTGGCATTGGGCTATCATGGGCAGGGGGTGTTGTGGTGCGTCGACTGATGAACTCCGTAACGCATTGGCTGGGGCGATGGCGTTGGGCCGTCTGGGATTTGGCGGCCCTGCAAGGCGCGTTCGCCGTGGCTTTATGGTCTCACTTCCACGGCGCTCAGCCCAGTTCGGGGTGGCCCATGGCGCCTGGGGACTATGTTGGGCCCGCGGGCTGGATGGCGATTGGGTGGCTCTTCCTGTTCGCGGCCTTTGGACTTTACCGCAAGGAGGGATTTGCGTCACGCACGGCGGAGCTGAGTCGGGTATTCCATGCCGTGACATTTGGCGTGTTGCTCCTGGCCGTGGTTACATTCGACCCGGCCAAGCCCTTCACCGACTCACGAACCACCTTGGTGGGTTATTGGGCGGCGCTGCTTCTGCTTCTGGGAGGCGGTAGGCTGCTTCCCGCCCTTCAGGCCGATGCCGGAGGCCGCCGCGACGGCGGAGTCATCAACCCGCGCCGGCTCGCCATCCTTGCGGCGGACGGGATCGCCGTCCTCGCCTCGTACTACATGGCCTTCTGGCTGCGGTTCGATGGGCACATCCCCGCCGATGCCTGGGCCGCCTTCTGGAACATGCTGCCTTTGGTATTCCTGATCCGTGTGGCCTCGTTCACCTATTTCCGACTGTATTCCGGTGTGTGGCGCTACGCGTCAGTGAATGATCTGCTGTCGATTCTCAAAGCCGCCTCTGTTGGCACGACGCTGTTGGTTCTGCCCGTGTTCTTCTTCGGTGTCCCCGGGTATCCCCGTTCGGTTTTCATCATCGACTGGTTCCTGATCGTGACCTTCTTGGGTGGATTGAGGTTTGCCTTGAGGGTGCTGCGCGAGTCGACGCCGCGATTTCTGCGTCGGGGGCGACGGATCCTGATCGTGGGAGCGGGAGACGCCGGGGAAATGCTGGTGCGTGAACTGGGGAAGGATCCGAGCGGGCCTCTCGTGCCGGTGGCGTTTGTCGACTCCGATCCGCAAAAGCACGGCGCCCGTCTCCACGGAATTCCCGTGGTGGGCGGCCTGGACTCCGTGGGAGCAGCGGTGAAACGCCACCGCGTCGCGGAGATTCTGATCGCCATCCCCTCGGCCACAGGCGAACAGATGCGAACGATCGTGGCCGCCTGCTGCCGGGCCGGCGTGCCTTTCAAGACCGCGCCGTCGTTGCGCGAGATCATCGACGGACAATTGAGCGTACGGCAGGCGCGCGATGTCAAAGTCGAGGACATCCTGCGCCGTCCGCCGGTCGACGCCCATCCCGAAGCGGTCGCCCGCTGGCTCGCCGGACGGCGGGTGATGGTCACCGGAGGCGCGGGATCGATCGGCGCCGAGCTCGTGCGTCGGATCGTTCGTTTTGAGCCCTCCGTTGTCTATCTGGTCGACCGGGCGGAAAATCCGTTGCACGACTTATTGGACGAACTCTCGCGCACGCCGACGGGCGCGCCCGTCGAGGGAGTGCTGGTCGATATCTGCGATCGTAACCGATTTCATGCGCTGTTCGCGCAACGGGTCCCGGATGTCATCTTCCATGCGGCCGCCTACAAGCAGGTGCCGCTGTCGGAGGAATACCCCGATGCCGCCGTGATCAACAACGTCGGCGGCTCGCGCTATCTCATGGATTGGTCGCTGGAACGGGGCGTCGAGACGTTCATCAATATCTCCACCGACAAGGCCGTGCGGCCCTGCAGCGTCATGGGGGCCACCAAACGGATCACCGAGATTCTGGCAATGCGCCGCGCCGCTGAGTTTCAGACGAAATTCGTCAGCGTGCGGTTCGGCAACGTCCTGGGGACCGATGGTTCGGTGGTCCCGTTGTTCGAGCGGCAGATCCGTGCCGGTGGTCCCGTCACCGTCACCCACCGTGACATGACACGGTACTTCATGACCGCCGGCGAGGCGGCCATCCTGGTGCTGCATGCGGCCGCCATCGGCGACAATGGACAACTGCTGGTCCTCGACATGGGCGAGCCGATCCGCGTCTACGATCTGGCGCGCGACCTGATTCTGCTGTCGGGTCTTCGTCCCGACGTTGATATCCCCATCGAATTCATCGGGCTGCGTCCGGGTGAGCGCCTCACCGAGGATTTCTTCGAGCCGGACGTCATCCCCCGGCGATCCGGGCATGAACGGATCTGGATCGTCGATGCCGTCGACGACGCCGACGGCGACTTTGAATCGCGCGTCACCGAGCTTCTATCCGTCGCCCGCACCGGCGATCAACCGGGAACGCTAGAGATGCTGCAGAAGATTGTGCCACGCTACAAGGCGTCGGCCATCGCGCCGAAAAACGGCCGCGCGACCGGGCGCACCGAATCAAAGACGCCCAAGCAAGATCTGATTCCCAAGGCATGATTCCCATTCCTGCTGAGATGAGTCCGTGTCCCCGCCCGGCGATCCAGGCCCGTGTGTTGTGCGACCATGCTTGATCTGAAGTTCATCCGCGAGAATCCCGATCTGGTCCGGCGCGCCATCCGTGACAAGAAGGCGCCGGACCATCTGGATGAACTCTTGGGCCTCGACTCACGCCGCCGCGCCGTGATTGGGGAAGCCGAAGCGCTCAAGCACGAACGCAACGTGGTTTCTCAGCAGATCGCCGACGCCAAGAAGGCCGGTCGGGAGGCGGCCGATGCGATCGTCGCCATGCGGGCTGTCTCCGAACGTGCCCAGTCTCTCGATATTCAACTGCGCGAGATCGAAGAGCAGATTCTCCATTGGCAGCTGCGCATTCCCAACGTGCCCCATCCCGACTGTCCGGTCGGCGACGAATCACAGAACCGTGAAGTGCGGTCATGGGGGAGAAAACCCGCGCTGGCATTCACTCCGGCGCCCCATTGGGAATTGGGCCAGAAACTCGGCATCTATGATGGCGTCGCCGGAACCACTGTTGCCGGGTCCGGATTTTTTGTGCTCCGTGGCGCCGGCGCTCGCATGCAGCGGGCCCTGATCAATTTCATGATCGAGCGCCACGTGGCCAACGAGTACGTTGAGCACCGTCTCCCGTATCTGGTCACCGCCAAGACCATGCAGGGAACCGGGCAGCTGCCCAAGTTGGCCGAGGACATGTACCACATCGAATCGGATGATCTGTGGTTGATTCCCACCGCCGAAGTTCCCCTGACGAATTTGCGCGCCGGGTCGGTCCTGCCGGCCGGGTCGCTGCCTTTGCGGTCCGTTGCCTACACGCCCTGCTTCCGCCGCGAGGCCGGCGCCGCGGGCAAGGACACGCGCGGTATGATGCGGGTGCACCAATTCGACAAGGTGGAACTGGTCAAAATCGTCGAACCGGAAACCGCCGAATCGGAACTGGAGACCCTGACCGCCGATGCGGAGGCGATCCTCCAGGCGCTGGAGCTTCCCTATCGGGTCCGCCTCCTGGCCACCGGTGATCTGTCATTCGCCGGCGCCAAATGCTACGATCTCGAAGTCTACGCCACCGGGGTCGACGCATGGCTGGAGGTTTCCTCCTGCTCGATGTTCACCGATTTTCAGTCGCGGCGCATGGACCTGCGTGTCCGGCCCAAAGACGGCGGCAAGCCCTATCACCCGCACACGCTCAATGGCTCCGCCCTGGCGTTGCCCCGCACCATGATCGCCATCTGGGAGAATTATCAGACGGACAAGGGATCGATCCGCGTTCCGGAAGTCCTCATCCCATACATGGGCGGGCTTGAGGAGATCGCCTGATCCCGTTCATGGAATGATCTCTTCGGGGCCCGGGTTGTGTGACCGCGCCGCTTGGATCTCCGATAATCGGGTATCATGAAACGTCGCCTGCGGCGCATCCTCCATGACCGGGCCGGATACACCGGCCTGCCTTTGGCATTCAAAGGGGTGCTGATCCTCGGCATGGCAACGATTGCCGGGGTTCTAATTTATTCCACGCATGCGCTCGTCAGTGAACTGAAGAAATCGGAGGGGCGGCTGGCCAAGGCGTACGCTGGACACTGGAAACGGGCCGCCGAATCCACCGACCCCAGCGAGATCGGCTACCTGTTCGATCAGATCATTCTCCGCAGCGACTTTCCCATCGTTGTGGCCGACCCGCAGGGTCAGCCCCTGTATTGGCGCGGCCTGCCCGACATTGATGACCACGACACCACCGCCACAACCCGTCATCGCATCCTCCAAATGATGGACCGGATGGGGAAGGACTATCCGCCGGAGGAAATCACCTACAACGGCCAGACGCTCTACCGGCTGCACTACGGGAATTTCCAGCTGGTCAATGCCCTGCGCCGCCTGCCATACATCGGCGTCGCCGTCATGGTGCTGTTTCTATTCATCGCCTATGTCGGATTCCGCAACATCAAGCGCGCCGAGCAACGTTACATCTGGGTGGGGATGGCCAAGGAAACCGCGCATCAACTCGGCACACCGCTCATGTCGCTCTTGGGCTGGTTGGAGCGTCTGGAGAGCATCTCTGCGCCCGATGGGAAGGGTCTTGCGCCGACCTCTGGCTCCGAACTGGGGCAAATTGCTGTGGCCATGCGCGCCGACGTTGTCCGGCTCAATCGGGTGGCGCAGCGCTTCAGTCAGATTGGATCGGAACCGGACCGCAAGGTCCAGCCCCTTGAGCCGGTGGTGCGCGAGGTGGCCGCCTATTTCCGCGCCCGTCTGCCGCATCAGGGTAAAGGCGTGGCCATCATCGAAGAATACGCGCCGACCGAATCGGTTCCCATCAACGCCGAATTGATCGCTTGGGTGCTGGAAAATCTCATCAAGAATGCCTTGGAGGCGGTTGATCCCAAGTCTGGCCGAATCGAGATTGCCCTCACGCCCAGTTCGGAAGGTGGCGTCCAGATCAGCGTCTCCGACAACGGACGGGGGATGACGATCCGGGAACAGCGCAAGATTTTCCATGCCGGCTTCACCACGAAAAAACGTGGCTGGGGGCTGGGATTGACTCTGGCGCGGCGGATCGTTATGGAGTATCACGGCGGCGATCTGTATCTGGACTCGTCCATTCCCCACGAGGCCACACGATTTATTCTCCTGTTGCCGGGCAATTCCGGTAAAATGCCGGCGACGCCGCGACCATAAAGAGGGGAGTCCATGGCTGCCACGGTCAAACACGTTCTCTGGGTCGACGACGAGATCGACATGCTGGCCTCGCATTTCCTGCTGTTGCGGGAACGCGGCTACGAGGTGACCGGCGCCCACTCGGGCGATGATGCCTTGGAATACATCCAGAAGCGGCGATTCGATTTGGTCCTCCTGGATGAGCATATGCCGGGCCGTGACGGCCTCTCGACTCTGGTGGAGATCAAGAAGCTCGATCCCAATCTGCCCGTGGTGATGGTGACCAAGAGTGAGGAAGAACACCTCATGGACGAGGCCTTGGGCAAGAAGATCGACGACTACCTGACCAAGCCGGTCAATCCCTCTCAGGTCATTTCCGTGGTCAAGAAGCACTTGGAGCGCCGGAAGATTCAGTCGGAACATCTGGCCCGGCAGTATGTCGAGGATTTCCGCCGCCTTCAGGAGACAACCACCGCCGAGCGGGATTGGCGCCATTGGCTTCAGGTTCATCAGACGATGTCGCGATGGGACGTGGAATTGGATCGCTTTACCAATCTCGGCCTGGACGATACCCATCGCGAGCACAAACGGGAATTGAATGCCGAATTCGGACGCTGGGTCGAGCGGCAGTACCCGACCTGGCTGGTGGACCTGTCGGCGTCGGACCGTCCACCTTTGTCCATCGACATCGTGCCGCGCCACGTCGCGCCGCACTTGAAAGAAGGGCGGAAGCTGTATTTCTTCGTCATTGACTGCATGCGGCTGGATCACTGGTTGGGGATCGAACCGGAATTGGCGGAGTATTTTCAGATCGAGCGCGAGTATTACTATTCCATTCTTCCCTCCGCGACCCCGTTTTCGCGCAATGCCATTTTCTCCGGTCTGTTCGCCGATGAAATTCAACGACTCTATCCCGAACTGTGGCAGATCGGCGACAAGGACGAGTTTTCACGCAATCGGCTGGAACGTCAACTCTTGGACCAGCAACTGGCCCGCCTCGGCGTGCGTCTTCCCGGCGAGGCCAAGTATGTCAAGGTTCTGGACATGAATGAGGGAGAGAATCTCGCCCGAAAGTTTTCATCCTACAAGAGCGCGCCGCTTCTGTCGGTCGTGTACAATTTCATCGATCATCTGTCGCACGGCCGCTCGGAGGATGAAATCCTCCATGAACTGGCCGCCGACGAGGCCGCCTTCCGCGGATTGATGAAGACCTGGTTTGTCAACTCATCCTGGCTGAAAGTGCTGCGCAAGATCGCACGCGATCCCGCCGCCGTGGTGGTTGTGACCACCGACCATGGCAGCATCATGGGGACACGCGGCACCGTTGCGCATGGCCGCCGGGACACCTCCTCGAATCTCCGGTACAAGTACGGGGACAACCTCAATGCCGATCCCAAAGAGGCCGTTCTCGTCACCGATCCCAAACTCTGGCGCCTGCCGCGCTTTACCCCGAGCACAACTTATCTATTGGCGAAGGAGGACTTCTTCTTCGTCTATCCGACGAATTTCAATGAGTATCAGCGCAAGTTCGCCAACACCTTTCAGCATGGCGGCATCTCGCTGCCTGAAATGGTCCTGCCCGTGGCAACGCTGACGCCGAAGTAGGATTGGCGGCGTCGCGATAATGATCACATCCCTCTGCCATTCCGTCGCCGAAACCGAGGCGCTCGCCGTCGAATTCTCCCGAACTCTACAGTCGGGCGCCTGGGTTGGTCTGATCGGCCCGTTGGGCGCCGGAAAATCCGTGTTTGCACGTGCCGTGGGCCGGGCAGTGGGGGTCCGAGGCGAAATGCCCTCACCGACGTACACCTTGATGACCGTGCACACGGGACGTTGCCCGGTGTATCATATGGATATGTACCGGATTAGCTCGGACGCCGAGCTGGAATTCGCGGGCATCTTGCCGTATTTTTCCGGGCCGGGAATCTGCCTGGTCGAATGGGCCGAGCGGGTGCGATCGGCTTGGCCCCCGGCGGGATGGATCGTCACGATTGCGATCACGCGCGACAGCGATCGCAGCATCGAGATTGCACGGTTCGGTCCAGCAACCAATAGGCAGGACGGAACGTGAGGACATTGGCATTTGATTGCACCGGGCCGATCGTCACCGTGGGATTGGCAGAGCAGCAGAAGCCATTGGGACGCTGGGACAGGCCATCCGAGAAGGGCCGCGGCAACACGTTGGATATGCTGATCGTCAAATCATTGGCCGACGTCGGCTGGCGACGTGGCGACGTCGCCGGTCTTGCCTTGGTTACCGGCCCCGGATCGCTGACCGCCATGCGGATCGGATGGGCTACCGCCTCTGGATGGGCGCAGGCCGCAGGCATTCCGGTGACCGGGTGGCCGACTCCGGTCGTGCAACATCGTCAATGGGCTCAGGGGATGCAGTCTCAGTCCGGGGGACCGGCATCACCGGCAGAAATAACTTTTTGCCTGATCCATCATCGGGGTGACCAGTTTTGCTGCTACACATTGGAGGACTCAGCCCCAAGTTCTCGGCCCGATGCCGTCACCTTGGGACAATGGCGGCCCAACGGCCAATATCCTGTTCGACTTGTCGGACCGGGGATTTTGGGTTATCGTGAACGCTGGCGTTCGGCTTTGGGAGAGCGAGCGCGACTCGTAGAGGACCAGGACGCCATCGTCGGCGGTGACACGCTGGCGCTCTGGGGTGAAATGGAATTGGAACGGGGCAACATATTGCGGCCGGATCAATCCCCTTTAGACTATGGCCTCCCGCCTGAGTTCAAGAAGAAGAGTGAGCGTTGATGGCCCCTGACTGGACAATCCGGGCGATGCGCTCTGAGGACGTTGTTGCCGTCAGTGCGATCGAGCGGGACTCGTTCTCCGATCCCTGGCCCGATTCGGCCTTTCAGGAACTCCTGACCGTCGCCAATCGCGTCACTCTGGTGGCAATCGATCCAGAGGATCGGCTCGCGGGATATCTGTGCGCGCAGAGCGTGGCGGATGAGATCCAAATTCAGAATCTGGCCGTGGCCACAGGTTTACGCCGACGGGGATGCGCCGACCGGCTCCTCGGGTCCATTGAGGCCGAGGGGATGAAGTGCGGCGCCGCATACGCCATCCTCGACGTGCGCGAAACCAACGTCGCTGCCCTGACGTTGTATCTTGGCATGGGGTATCGGGTCATCGGCCGTCGACGTGGCTATTACCGCAAACCGCCGGGCGATGCTCTGGTCCTCTCAAAGTCCCTGACCCGATCCGGGGTGGACCAAGCACGGATGGAGATGAGCAATGGAATGGTTTCGTAAGGCCAAGGCCGGGCTCTCCGGCGAGAGCAAACGGGACATCCCCGATGGCCTCTGGACCAAGTGCGGCGGCTGCGGCGAGATTATCTATGCCCTGGAGTTGGAACGGCTCTTCTGGGTCTGCCCGACGTGCGACTATCACTTTCGCATTCGCCACTCCGACTACATCCGCCTGTTGCTCGATGAGGGCGTCATCGAGGAGTACGATCGCGGCCTGGTCGCGCAGGATCCGCTCAAGTTCCGCGACAAGAAGAAGTACCCGGAACGGATCGCCGATTCGCAGAAGAAAACCGGCCTGGCCGATGCGATTGTCTGCGGCGTCGGCAAGATTGGCGGCCGCGGTGTTTCGTTCGGCGTGATGGAATTCGCTTTCATCGGCGGCAGCATGGGCTCCGTGGTGGGGGAGAAGGTCGCCCGCGCCATCGAGCGCGCCATGACCCGGCAGATTCCCCTGGTGATTGTCAGTTGTTCCGGCGGAGCGCGGATGCAGGAAGGAATTCTGTCGCTCTTTCAGATGGCCAAGACCAGCTTGCTCCTCGCCGAACTGGCCGAAGCCAAGATCCCCTTCATTTCGGTGCTCACCAACCCGACCACCGCCGGCGTGATGGCCTCCTATGCGTCCCTCGGCGATGTCATCATCGCCGAACCGAAGGCGCAATTGGGTTTCGCCGGCCCCCGCGTCATCAAAGACACGATCCACCAGGAACTGCCGGAGGGATTCCAGAGTTCTGAGTTTTTCCTCGAGCATGGATTCCTGGATCGCATCGTCCGGCGCAAGGATCTGAAATCCACCATCATCTCGCTCTTGAGTTTCCTCTGTGGGCCGAAGGCGGGTGTGGTCGAGAAGAGCGGACACACCCTCCCCAATACCGTTCTTGAGTCGGCCGAAACCCTGTAAGGCGTATTCGCCCTGCCGCTGTCCGTGACTCACCGAGAGGCGACAGCCCGGTTGTATTCCCTCGAAATGTGGGGGATCAAACTGGGTCTGGAAAACATCAGCGACTTTTGTCGTCATCTCGGCGACCCACAGTCTCAATTTCTATCCATTCACGTCGCCGGCACGAACGGCAAAGGTTCGACCTGCGCCTTCCTCGATGCGATCTTGCGCGCCGCGGGGCATCGGGTCGGGCGCTACACCTCACCGCATCTGCGGGATTTTCGCGAACGCATCCAAGTCGGCGGTCGCCCAATTGCGCGCGACACCGTTGCCGATTTCGTCGGTCGCCACTGGTCGCGGATCAAACAAGAGCGCTACACGTTCTTCGAAACGACGACGGCCCTGGCGTTCGACGCCTTTGCGCGGGCCCGAGTCGAGATCGGGGTCGTGGAAGTCGGACTGGGCGGCCGGTTCGACGCCACCAACGTCATCGCGCCGCAATTGTCCATTATCACCCGCATCGCGCGCGATCACGAACAGATTCTCGGGCGGACCCCCGAACGGATTGCCTTCGAGAAGGCCGGGATTATCAAGTCCGGTGTGCCCGTTTTGACCGGCAACTTGCTCCCTGCGGCGGATCGTGTCATCCGCCGTGTCGCCGATCAGCGTGGGGCGCCGCTCTGGTCGGCGTCCGAGATTCTCGACTCCGTTGACGCCGCGCCCTTCCTGCCCGGTCCATCGGAACGTTGGCCCCTGCCTCTGCCGGGCGAGCATCAGATTGCCAATTTGGCCATCGCGCTGGCGGCTCTGGCGATCCTGGATTCACAGGGTATCCGTGTTGGCCGGAGCGCGAACCGTCGGGGAATCGCCGGCACGATCTGGCCCGGTCGTTTCCAAATCGTGGCGGGACATCCCACCGTTGTCTATGATGCCGCCCACAACCCCGACGGTGTCGGCGCGCTGGCGAACACTTGGCGGACGGTCTTCGGCCGTCGCCGCCCGGTGTGTGTGTGGACCGCACGCCTTGACAAAGATTACCGTGCCATGGCCGGCGTTTTGTCAGGATTCACTTCGCATTGGATCGGCTCCCCGCTGCCTGGCGGCGCCGGGATCGGACCACAGGAGCAGAAGGATGCGGCCTTGGATGCCGGCTGCGATTTCACGTGGGCCGGCTCGCCCCGGGCAGCCTTGTCGATCGCTCGACGAATGGCCGGACCATCCGGTGCGGTGCTGGTGACGGGGTCGCACCATCTCCTCGGAGCCCTGATGCCACAGGCGCTGCTGGGCCAGGCAGGAAGGACGCCGCCGCGCGCGCATGTCAGCCGCCGGGACATTCTGTTGGCCGCGGCTCAGCGTGGCGTCAAATTTTGACAGAGTTCGTTCCGGTGCGTCCGGTTCCGGGAACAGTTCGTTCGTCGCCGTGTTTGAATCATGATACCGCCTGAGGAAAGAGTGATTGACTCAAGCGGCGGTAACGTATACTGTCGCAGCGGAACGTCGCCGGACGGACGCAACGGGACGTGACTGAAGATGTGGGAGGAACAGATGACAAAACCGATTGATGTGACGGATGCCAGTTTCAAGACTGACGTTCTGGATTCCAGCGTACCGGTCATGGTCGATTTCTGGGCGGAATGGTGCGGCCCGTGCAAGATGATCGGCCCGATGGTGGCGGAACTGGCCCAGGAGTACGAAGGACGGTTGAAAGTAGTCAAGATGGACGTGGACAAGAACAATGCCACGGCCGGTCAGTACCGCATCATGAGCATTCCCAGTTTGTTGTTCTTCAAGGCCGGTCAGAAAGTCGACCAGGTGGTCGGCACGGTCCCGAAGCAAAATCTGGTCAAGAAAATCGACTCGATCGTCCATTAATCCCCGTACGCAGCGGACGCGAAGTTTGATACGGTATGGGCAGGGAGCGCTTTGCCCCCTGTTGGCTAAACACGGCTGGCCGATCGGCTTCCCGATTCTGGCCGCAACTCTGAACACCATCCGGGTCCTCTGCGTATCACGGTTGGCCGATCCGCTGCATGAAGGATCGGTCCGGTACAATCGAGTGCGGAGATGGTCGATAAGACTGGTAGAGATACTTCCAGTTCGGATGGATAGATGCCGGCATTAAGAGACGATTGGCAGCCAACTCGTTCCCCGAACCCCTGGGGGAGAGGCCTCCTGCCGCCGGCGGTGCGCGCCTTGATCACCGCCAATGTGGCCGTCTTCGTCGTGCAGCTGTTCCTCGATGCGCCGATGGTCCGTTTTGGCGGCCTCTCGCCGGTGCTTGTGGTCCATGGCGCGATCTGGCAATTGTTCACCTACATGTTTCTGCATGGCGGCCTCCTGCACCTGGCCTTCAACATGCTCGGGCTATGGATGTTCGGCCGCGACCTCGAACACGACTGGGGCAGCCGGGCCTTCCTGAAGTATTACCTGGTCTGCGGCCTCGGCGCCGGCGTCGTCACTCTGGCGGCATTGTGGGGCCAGACGGCCCCGACGATCGGCGCCTCTGGCGCCATCTACGGCGTCCTCTTGGCGTTCGGCATGACCTACCCCGACCGCTACATCTATCTGTGGTTTTTCCTGCCCATCAAGGCCAAGTACATGGTCATGCTCTTCGGCGCGATGGAGTTGATCTCGTCCTTGCAGTACAGCCCGGATGGCATCGGACATTTCACCCATCTGGGCGGTCTGGCCGTGGGGTTCTTGTACTTGAAGTTTGGCGTCGGCGATCGGCCGGTCCGTTTTCCGCGTCCGTTGGCTTGGATGGGGCAGTGGCGCGCCCGCCACAGGGCCCATTTGCTCCGCCGCCGCTGGGACGAGCACCGCGAGTTGATGGACGCCGTCGACCGCGTGCTCGACCGGATCAATCAGGTCGGCTACGACAATCTCACGGACGAAGAAAAGGCGACTCTGGAACGTGCCTCGCGCCGCCTGACCTCCGAATCCCAAAAGTAATCGGATTCCCGTGCCCGAGACCACTGGCCTGGTGGAAGAGTACCGACTGATGATATGCTCCAGATCGGGAGGGCGAGCCGCGGTGAATCGGTACGAAAGCAGACGGCTCGGCAGGAGCCTCGCCCTCCCAATGAATGGTTCGCGGGTTGGCGCATCGAGTCGGAACTCAGAGTATTCCACACTCCTCTATGCGAGGGCACATTCTCCAGACGGGCTGTTATGAGATCCGTCCCGTCCCGCTCTCCACTTGGCAGAATGACGCCGCACCCACATATTGGGAACCGAACATGGCGCCCAATGGTATGCCAGCAAGGATTGCACCCACCGCGAGGATGATTTTGCGACTGCTCAAGATACCTGTTGTCGTCTTCTTGTTGGTCACGGCTGTCGGTCCTGGCTTGGGGACAAGGGCTTCCGCAGTCCGGCCCCTGGGCGGGTCCGAAATGGACGCGGGGCCGATCGTCTCGACGTCGGTGTATGTGTCTAATGATTCGGCCACCGTGGGCGACACCGTCTGGCTGGCGGTCAAACTCGATCTCGCGCCCCGGTGGCATGTCAACTCCGCCAAGCCGCGCCAGGACTATCTCATTCCCACCCGGCTGGAAACGGCCTTTCCCCCGGCCGTCCGGGCCGGGGAATTTCTCTACCCGCCTGGGCATCTGATTTCCCTTCTGGGCGATTCCATGTCCGTCTACGAATCGGGCACGACGATTCTCCTGCCCGCGGTCGTTACGTCAGACGCCGTTCCGGGCATGATCAAACTCACGGGGACTTTGCACTACCAGGGGTGTGATGACAAATCCTGCGTCGCGCCCGATGACGCCGAATTGGCGTGGACCATTACCATCGCTGACCGTCGCAGTGTGCCGCAGCACGCGGAGATCTTCGCATCGGTCCAGTCGGGAGTCGCCGCTACGACATGGGCTCCGGTCAACCTCACGCAAGGCGCGACGCCCCCCTCCGATCTGGCCCGGCTGGTGCAGGAGCACGGACGTTGGGGGTATGTGCTGGCGTATCTATTCGCCTTCGGCACTGGTTTGCTTCTATCCTTTTCCCCCTGCACCTACCCCATGATTCCGATTACGGTCTCGATATTCGCCGGTCAGGCGCGGGGCGCGGGGCGCGGTTTCGTTTTGTCGCTCTTTTATGTCCTGACGATGGCGATTCTCTATGGGAGCATGGGAACAGTCGTGGCCACGGTCGGGGGCGTCTTTGGCGCCTGGCTGGCGCACCCGGCGGTCGTCGGCACCATCGCCGCGATCTTCGTGATCTTTGCCCTATCGATGTTCGGACTTTATGAATTGCAGGTGCCGGAGGGGATGCGTACCCGCATGGCGGGGAAGGGGGGCGAAGGCATAGGCGGCGCGATCGTGCTGGGAGCCGTCGCCGCCCTGGTCGTGTCGCCCTGCGTCGGGCCATTTGTCGCCGGGATCATGCTGTACATCGCGACCACCGGCTCCGCCCTTCTGGGGTTCACGATTCTGTTCACCTTCGCACTGGGCCTGGGGACATTCTTCCTCCTGATCGGGACATTTTCTTCGGCGATTCAGGCATTGCCCCGTGCCGGCGAATGGATGGAATCGGTCAAGAAATTCTTCGGCTTCGTTCTGCTCCTCATGGCCTTGTACTTTCTGCGCACTCTCATCTCGACTGAACTTCTGGCGCTTCTGACCGGGCTGTTGTTGTTATCCGCCGGTGTCTTCGGCGGTGGCTTTGGCCATCTGGCGTCGGATGCAGGGTTCTTCCCACGATTGAAAAAAGTGTTCGGTGTTCTCTGCACGTTGATTGGAATCTATCTTTTGGCCGGATACCTGTTGGCCTCCGGTCTGATCTGGCCGCCTGTTGATCGCGCCTCGCTGGGTGGCGGCGCAACCTCGACGGCCGGTGAGACAATCCCCTGGAAGACTGACTTGGACGCGGCACTGAACGCCGCCCGGCAGGAGAGACGACCCGTCGTCATCGACACTTGGGCCACCTGGTGCGCCAACTGTCATAAACTGGATGCGAAAACCTGGTCGGATGATCGGGTTGCCGCCGAAGTGGCCCGATTCGTGCCGGTGAAATTGCAACTGGAAACCAACGATGCGCCCCAAACCCGGCGCTTTCTCGAATTGTTCTCGATCAAGCAGTATTCACTCCCGACGATTATCCTGATCGATTCGACGGGCGCCGTCAAAGATGTCATCTTCGGTTTTGTCGACGCCGATGTGATGCTGCAGCGGCTGCGCGCCGTGAGTTGATCCGAATCAGCCAGGGCGTCTTCTTCAAACAACCCCCTCAAGTTGATGGCTGCCGCCGCACGACCGCGCATCTTCCTGATTGACGGCACGGCGCTGGCCTACCGCGCCCATTTTGCCTTCATTCGCAATCCTCTGCGCAATGCCAAGGGGCAGATTACTTCGGCGGTGTATGGCGTCGCCAATTCCCTGCTCAAGATCCGCCGCGAGGAGAAACCGGATTATTGGATCTTCGCCTTCGACCGGCCCGAGCCGACCTTCCGCGATGAGATGTACGCCGAATACAAGGCCACGCGTCAGCCGACCCCGGAAGACTTGGTTGAACAACTGCCTCTCGTAAAGGAAGTGGCCGGAGCGCTTGGGTGCCCGTTGATCGAAATGGCTGGAAAGGAGGCCGATGATCTGATCGCGACTCTCGCTTCGCGTGCGGTGCAGGCCGACCTTGATGTGGTGATTGTCTCCGGCGACAAAGACCTTTTGCAACTGGTCAACGATCGGGTGACGATCTATAACCCGCACAAAGGTGGCGCCGAAATCGAACGGCTCGATCCGGCGGGAGTCAAAGAGAAGTTCGGGGTCCCTCCGGAGCGGGTGCGCGACGTTCTGGCGTTGATGGGCGATACATCGGACAACGTCCCCGGCGTCCCGGGGATCGGCCCCAAGACCGCCGTCGAACTGGTCAACGAGTACGGCGACTTGGAGTCCGTCCTGTCGTCTATCCCGGCGATCAAACGTCCGGCGTTGAGAGAGAAACTTTCGACTCATGCCGGCCAAGCCCGCTTATCGATGCGCCTGGTGACCCTCGATACGGACTGCCCGATCGAGTGGACTCCGGCTCAATGGCAGGCCACGTCCCTGGATGAGCGCGCGGCGGCGCGGATGTTCATGGAACTGGGTTTCAAGTCGCTCGTGAAGTGGCTTGGCCCCGATCTCTCCGCGCCCCAGCCGGAGGGAGCAGCCAGTAGCCCCGGGGCGATTGTTGCTGCATCGCCGGGCGACACAAAGGGCTCTTACCACCAAATCCATTCGATAGCGGAATTGGAGCAACTTGTCGGGATCATGCGAAAGGCCGAATGGCTGGCGGTTGACACTGAAACAACGTCATTGTCTCCGGTCGGCG
Organism: Candidatus Zixiibacteriota bacterium; assembly: GCA_016199865.1. Lineage (GTDB taxonomy): Bacteria > Zixibacteria > MSB-5A5 > WJJR01 > WJJR01 > JACQFV01. The sequence continues at coordinate 24,904 of JACQFV010000078.1, forward strand.
CCGATCTGGTCGGCATCTCATTGTCGTTTGCACACGGCGAGGCCTACTACATTCCCGTCGGACATGATGAAGCGGCGGCGAATTTGCCCATGCCGGAGACACTCAAATGCCTCCGTCCGGTTCTCACGGGAGAGGGCCCGCGTCTGATCGCGCAGAATGTCAAGTACGATGCCCAGGTCTTTGCTCGCCAGGGGATCGATTTGCACCCGATCGGCTTCGACCCGATGTTGGCCTCGTACTGCCTGGACCCCGGCGGAAGAGCCCACGGGCTTGACGCTTTGGCATTGCAGTATTGCCACCACACGATGCAGCCGATCACCGAACTGATCGGCAGCGGCTCCCACCAGAAAAACTTCCGCGAGGTCCCGGCCGAGCAGGCGACCTACTATTCGGCTGAAGACTCAGACTACACCTTCCGGCTCTTCCACGTCCTGTCACCGCAACTGGCCCCGGCCGGGGTCGACCGGCTGTTCGCCGAGATTGAACTGCCATTGGCGCCGGTCTTGGGTCGCATGGAGCAGGCCGGAGTTCGAATTGATCGTCCCTATTTGCAGGAATTGTCGAAGACGATGAAGCGTCAGATCGACGGTCTCGAACGGCGCATCTACGACGCTGCCGGGGAGGAATTTAATCTCAATTCCCCCGTCCAATTGGGCCACATTCTCTTTGATGTGCTGAAATTGTCCCCCGGCCGCAAGACCGCCAAGACCGCGCAGCGGGCGACCGACGTTGCCGTGCTGGAGAAACTGGCGGCCGAGCACGACGTGCCCCGCCTGATGTTGGAGTACCGCCAACTGGCGAAGTTGAAATCGACTTACGTCGACGCTTTGGTGGCGCTGGTCCACCCGGCCACCGGTCGCGTGCACACGTCGTTCCATCAAGCCGTTGCCGCTACCGGGCGGCTCTCGTCCGCCGATCCCAATCTGCAAAACATCCCCATCCGCACCGAGGAGGGACAGAAGATCCGCCGCGCCTTCGTTCCCCGCGACGATGACCACGTCTTGCTCGTGGCCGATTATTCCCAGATCGAATTGAGACTGATGGCGCACTTCTCGCAGGATCAGGCGCTGCTGACGGCATTCCGCGACGCAGCCGACGTTCACGCCCGCACCGCGGCGGAGATTTTTGGGATTCCCGAGGCCGAAGTGACACCCGCCCAAAGGCGCCTGGCCAAGACCGCCAACTTCGGCATCATTTATGGGGTATCAGCGTATGGCCTGTCGCAGCAGTCGGATATGAGCATGGGCGAGGCCAAGATTTTCATCGAGATGTACTTTAAGCGCTATCCCGGAGTGAAGCGTTTCATCGAAGCCACCATTCAACAGGCGCGACAGGATGGTCTGGTGCGGACTCTGTTCGGACGGCGTCGGTTCCTCCCGGACTTATCCTCGTCAAACCGCCAGCGTCGGGAGTTTGCCGAGCGCACGGCGGTGAACACGCCGCTTCAAGGCACGGCTGCCGATATCATCAAGAAGGCGATGATCGAAATCGACCGTCGCCTGCGGGACGGGGGTAAAAGGTCGGTGATGACCTTGCAGGTTCATGATGAATTGGTATTTGACGCCCACCGGACTGAGATCGATCGGCTCTCGGGGATGGTGAAGGAGTCGATGGAAAATGCCGTCACCCTCGATGTCCCGCTGGTTGTCGATGTCGGCGTCGGACCCAATTGGCTGGAGGCGAAATGACCCAAGCAGAGGTGGACCGGCAATGAGATCGTGGCAAGGGCATTCCCATCAGGAGAACAAGAGGGCGCGAACACTGAAGCGGTCTCTTGCAGCGGCTGCTTTCATATGCGCCGGGGTGTCGGGTTCGGCGTCTCCTGCCGGCGCAGTGACTGCGGATTCCCTGCACTGGGCGGCCTGGGATTCCTCGTTGGCCTGGGGCGACACAATCCCCGCCGTTCGATTCGCCTATTATGCCTCCAGGACTCTGGTGGTCCCCCAACCGGAAGTGTATCTGTGCGCCGACACTCTGTTCTCGACCGTGGTCGAGAATCTACCCGGCAGCGCCGCCGCTTACGGGGCGAAGAATGCCCGCGATCTGAAGATGTTTCAACGATTGGCCCACCGCGAGCCGAAGAAAACATCGTTCACCTGGCGTCAGTGGACAATCGTCCCCGATAGCGTTTTTGATTCGGACAATTCCGTCGGCTCGGTCGGACAGTCATGGCGGGATCGCCGGCTCCCGTCCGCGTCGGTGCTCTTGCAGACGTATTCCCCGCGTCTCTCTACCCTGGAAGCATCCGTCCTGCGCTATCTGCAGATGCGGCGTCTCGGACGTCGGGCGGAGGGGATGTATGTCGTCATCGGCGGCCGGGGTGAGGGATATCTGGTCGACGATACCGTATGTCTCTCCGCCGGGCTCAAGCAAATCCCGCAGTCCGACCTCTCCTTGGTCGCCCCGATTCTGGTTTTCAATGAGAAATCGGTCTTCTATCCGCTGTTTGGGCGTGATGACCGGGGGGGCGACGCGGCTTTAGCCCGCCTGGTTGGACGGTTGCAGGCTCGGGCTCCGTTGAATCTGTCCCCATCAGATTCGACGCGGATCACCCGCCTGCGACAGGCCGCCGATCTCACCGATGCACCCAGCCGGCAACTGGCTGTTCTCATCGCGAGCGGCCTGGTGGATGTCGACAATCCTCAGATTCGTGCCGCTTGGATGGGGTATCTCGGCAGCGAAGATTCGATCACTGTGGCGTGTGCGGCCATAACCGCGTCCGACGCACTGTTCTGGGCCGATCGTCTCAGTCCCCTGACTGCCGAATTAGCCGTGACGGCGGGAACTGGACCGCTGGATGTGGCTCTCCCTGCCGTCCAGAAAGAATATCTGTCGACTTGCGGTCGCCCTGCCGTCGCGGCCGACACAACCGCGCCGACCGAAGCATGGGGTATCCTGTGGTCCTATGGGTTGCTTGAAACGGCCTTCGACGATTTGGCGCGGACGCGGGCCGGTTCCGCTCTGTCCCAAGCCGCTGCCATGTCGGCCATCCTGCATTTGGCGGGAATCCCCCACTGCGGCCTCGCCGTTCATCTGGGCGGGGAGTTCATGCCCGACCAGGATTGCCTGATCGCCGGGGATGGAGAATTTCTGTACGAACTCGGTGTCTGGAACCGGATTCCCGACACGATCTCCACTCTTTTGCGCCGCGACATGGCCATCACAGGGTACATGTTCCCGGGGAGATCGGTGCGGTTTGTGCCCACTGGGGTATGTTCAGAAGTCGACAACCTGACCGTGCTTGCCGACCTGACGCGCATTTTTCGCTGGATGCCCCATGCCAATCTGGCCATCATGCTCGGACCAAAAAAAGTCATCCCTTACGCGCAGTTCATGCAGGATCTGAGCGACGACCAATACCGGCAGCATCCCGTCCGCTGGCCCCTCGAGCCGCCCCCGGACAACCCACCGGACGCGCCCAAGTAGTTTTTTTCCTCTGTCGTCGATTGTCGCGTGATGTTTCTTGGCCCCGTGGGCCCAGCGCGCGCAAGGAATAAGGTCCCGATCATCGGCGTCACCGGTCCGATCGGGGCCGGCAAGTCGGTCGTGTCCGCCCTCTTTGCGCGCTGGGGCGCCGTTGTTGTCTCAGGCGACAATATAGGCCGGGCTGTGGTCGATGCCTCGCCCCGACTGAGGTGGCAACTCGCGCGTGCTTTCGGCGCAGACATTCTTCGCCGTGGTCATCTTGATCGCGCCCTTCTGGCCGAGCGGGCGTTTGCCGGGCGTGACGGCATCCTGCGGCTTAATTCAATCGTGCATCCGCCATTGGTGCGCGAGATGCAAAGGCAGATCAGACGAGCGCGGCGCCGCCCGGAGGTCAGGGCGGTGGTGGTCGATGCGGCCCTTCTGGTCGAATGGGGGCAGGGGCAGATTGGCTGGGATTGGCTGGTCGGGGTGTGGGCCCCTTGGCAAATCCGTCGGGCCCGACTCCACCGCAAGGGCTGGACCGACCGGCAGATTCGTGACCGCGCCGGCGGCCAGGCCACATGGGCGGCGCGTCGGCGAATCTGCAATTTGGTTGTCAAAAATGACGCTTCGACGGCAATTCTGCAACGACGGGCGAGACTTTGCTGGGAGAAAATGGTATCGTTGGACTGACGGGGGTAGTGCCCCCACGACGGGAGAACAACACCATGGAACAGTCCGATCGCGGCAATCCGTATCGCTACGACATGGCCGGGCTGCAACACAAGGCCCTCGAAATCCGGCGGGATATCATCACCATGTTGGTCGAGGCCAAGTCCGGACATACCGGCGGGCCGATGGGCTTTGCCGACGTTGCCACCTGCCTCTTCTTTCACGAATTGGCCTATAAACCCGCCGAGCCGAAATGGCCCGACCGCGACATGTGGTTTTTTTCGATGGGGCACGTCACGCCGATTCATTATTCCTGCCTGGGCGAGGCCGGTTTCTATCCCTTGCGTGACCTGATGAAGTTCCGCAAGTTCGACGGCCAACTTCAGGGACATCCTTCCTGCCTGGACACGCCCGGTGTCGAGGTTTCCTCCGGTTCGCTGGGGCAGGGTCTGTCGATCGCGTTCGGTACGGCGTACGGTTCCCGGATGGACGGCCATCCTCGCCGGGTTTATGCTTTATGTTCCGACGGCGAGCATCAGGAGGGCTCGACCTGGGAGGCGATCATGGCCGCCGGGCATTACAAACTCGACAACCTGTGCACGATCGTCGACTACAACAACATCCAGATCGATGGGTACGTAGAGGACACGATGGGGATCGCCCCCTTCGCGGAAAAATACCGTTCTTTTCGCTGGAATGCCATCGAGGTCGACGGTCACGATCTGCCCGCCATTCTCGATGCCCTAAGGCAGGCGCGCGCCTGCAAGGGGAAGCCCACGGTGATTCTGGCGCGCACGATCATGGGGTACCCGATCTCCTTCATGCGCAACCTATATGAATGGCACGGCAAGCCGCCGACACCGGAGCAGGGCGAAAAGGCATTGGCGGAATTGGGCACCACGTACGCGGAGTGGTCTTCCCGGCTGCTGAGCAATTAAACCAGCAAGTTGTGAGATCGACACCGCGCCCGGTGAGGGAACATTCGACTTGGAGATTGCCGCCACAACGGAGATAACGCGATGCCGGAGATGAAGAAGACACGGGAGGGGTTCGGTCGGGCACTGGCCGAGTTGGGCCGTACCAACCCCGACGTCGTGGTTCTGGTCGGCGATTTGACCGATTCGACGATGGTCAGTTTCTTTGCGAAGGAATTCCCCGACCGGTTCATCCAGATGGGCGTCGCCGAGCAAAACATGATGACCGCGGCGGCCGGATTGTCGCTAATCGGGAAGATTCCCTTTCTCTCTACCTATGGCGCCTTTGCCGCCTGCCGATGCCTTGACCAGATCCGCGTGACCGTGTGCTACTCCAATCTCAATGTCAAGATCGGCGGCGCGCACGGCGGGATTTCGGTCGGGCCGGATGGCGCCACCCATCAGGCGATGGAAGAGTTCTCCATCATGCGCTCTTTGCCGAATATGAAGCTGATTGTCCCGTGCGATTTCCACGAGGCACGCAAGGCCACGCTCGCCGCCGCCGACGTCTGGGGTCCTGTTTACATCCGTTTCGGACGGGAAAACGTTCCGGTCGTGACTGACCCCGACACGCCCTTCGAGTTCGGCAAAGGGCTGGTCCTGCGCGAAGGGGGCGATATCGCGCTCGTGGCCTGCGGCGTAATGGTCTATGAGGCCCTCCAAGCCGCCGAGACCCTGGCCGGGCGCGGCATCGACGCCCGCGTCATCAATCTGCACACCCTCAAACCCATCGACAAAGTTCTTTTGACCCGTGCCGCCGAAGAGTGCGGTGCCATCGTCACGGCAGAAGAGCACCAGATTTACGGCGGCCTGGGAGGCGCGGTTGCGGAAGTGGTCGTTCGTCACTGTCCCGTGCCGATGGAGTTTGTTGCCGTCGATGACCGCTTCGGCCAGTCCGGTACTCCCGATGAGTTGATGACGGCCTTCGGGCTGAGAGCAAAGGACATCGTCGCGGCCGCCGACAAGGTCTTGAAGCGCAAGCCGGAGCGGGTATTTTAGGAACATCGGCGGCGTCATTGTTCACAGATTGCCCCCAATCCCGTCTGTACAAATGAGACATGCTGGTCGCTGAGAAGACAGCATCTGTGCCGTTCGCGGCACGCATGGCGGACCTCGGGACCGAAACGGCCTTCGAGGTGCTGGCGCGGGCGCGCGAACTCGAAGCCACCGGGCGCCAGATTGTCCACCTCGAGATCGGCGAACCCGACTTTCCCACCCCGGTCCATATCGTCGAAGCCGGTATACAGGCGCTGCGCGACGGGTATACGCACTATGGCCCTTCGGCGGGGTTGCCCGAAACTCGCGCCGCGATCTCCCGCTACGTGCAGCAAACCCGCGGGATCCCGGTGACCCCCGATTGGGTGGTCGTAACGCCCGGGGCCAAGCCGATCATGTTCTTCGCCGTACTGGCCCTGGTTGACTCTGGCGACGAGGTCATCTACCCCGATCCCGGATTCCCCATCTACGAGTCCGTGATCCGCCTGGCCGGCGGTCGGCCGGTTCCTATCCGGCTCCGCGAGGATAACCACTTCCGCATGGATGCCGATGAATTGGCCAACGCCGTCTCCCGACGAACCAAGATGATCATCATCAACTCGCCACACAATCCCACCGGGTCGATCCTCACCCGAGGCGATCTGGAGATGCTCGGCCGACTGGCGGTGGATCACGGCGTCTATATTCTGGCTGATGAGATTTATTCGCGAATTCTATACGACGGAAAATCCGAGAGTGTTCTTAAAGTGGTGCCCGAGGCCGCGGACCATGTCATCCTGTTGGATGGTCTCTCGAAGACGTACGCCATGACCGGGTGGCGTTTGGGATGGGGTGTGATGGCGCCACCCATCGCCGCGGCCGTGGCCCGCCTGCAGACCAACAGCAACTCCTGCACGGCCTCCTTCTCGCAACGGGTGGTCGAAACGGCGCTGTTTGGTTCCCAAGACGCCGTCCAGAACATGCGCGGCGAATTTCGCCGTCGCCGCGATGCCATTGTCGACGGTCTCAACGCGATCAAGGGCGTTCGGTGTCTGGTCCCAGATGGGGCCTTCTATGTTTTCCCCAACATCAGCGATTTCGGGATGCCCGCGCGCGAGATCGCGCGACGTCTCCTCGAAGAAGCGGGCGTCGCGGTCCTGGCCGGCACTTCGTTTGGCCCCGGGGGCGAGGGACATCTGCGCTTCTCGTATGCCAACTCGATCGACAATATCCGCGAGGGTGTGGCGCGATTTGCCGATTGGGTATCGCGTCTCTGATCTCCTGATTCTGCCCCGCTTCCGGACTTTCCCACTTCAGATTCTGCTCAGATTGATGACGACGGCTTCTGGCGGCTGTCTCCTCGCGCCATCGGGAACACCGTCAGGGGCAGTTGTGTTGATCAAGTAGACAAAGAGGATATGC
>JACQFV010000076.1 GCA_016199865.1 Candidatus Zixiibacteriota bacterium
GAACTCATGGACCCAGAGAAACGCGTAGCGGCCGCTGTCAACCAGTTTGAGCCGTTCGGCCAACGCCGTGCGCAGTTTGCCCAACGACGCGCGGCAGGTCTTGACATCGGCAGCGACGATCAGAACGGCATCCCCGACTCGCGCCTCAGTAGCCCCGGTGATTCGGTCCAGCGCCTCCGGCGACAGAAACTTGGCTATTGGCGATTTCACGCCATCGGTGGCGTAGAGAATATGCGCCAGCCCGGCCGCGCCATGATCCTTGACAACCTGCTCCAGTTCGCCAATCTGACTGCGCGAGAGATTCGCCATCCCCGGCGCTTTGATTCCCGCGACCCGTCCCTGTTTGGCGAGTATGTCATCGAATACGCGAAATCCGCTTCCCTTGACTGCGGCCGACAGATCGACAATAGGCAGATCGTAACGCAAATCGGGCTTGTCGGAGCCATAGGTGTCCATCACCTGCTGGTAGGTCAGACGCTGGAACGGGGCGATAATCTTGACTCCCAGGACCTCGTGAAATACATGCTTCATCGTCGCGCAGGCAGCGGGCCAGCTGAAAGTACCGGTCGAAACCGGAGATCATCAAAATCTGCTTCATCAGTTGCGGCGATTGCGGCAGGGCGTAAAACCGCCCCTTGTGAATGCGTGAGGGGACGACATAATCGCGCGCTCCCTCCGGTGTCGAGCGCATGAGTAAAGGTGTTTCGATTTCATAAAACCCCTGCGCATCGAGATAGTCGCGCACCGCTTTGGCGGTGCGATGGCGGATGCGGAGTTTTTCCTGCAGCGGCGACCGCCGCAAGTCGAGGTAGCGGTACTTCAGCCGCAGGTCTTCGGCGGCGTTGGTGTGCTCCGCGATTTCGAAGGGGGGAGTCTTGGAGCGGTTCAGCACCACCAGCCGCGCCACGGCGACCTCGACCTCTCCGGTGACCAGCTTGGCATTGGCGGTTCCCGGTGGCCTCTGACGGACCAGCCCTTCGACGCCAATCACGGTCTCGGCGCGCAACGCCGCCGCCGTCGCCATCGTGTCTGGGTTCGCGGACTCGGGGTTGAAGACAATCTGCGTGATTCCGTAACGGTCGCGCAGATCGATGAAGAACAGTCCGCCCAGGTCGCGCCAGTGGGCGACCCAGCCGTTGAGGCGCACGGTCTGTCCGGCTTCGGCGGCGCGCAATTGGCCGCAAGTGTGTGTGCGTTGGATTGATTCAATAGGCAGCATAGTCATCCTTCGTCATTGAAGTTAGGAGGGTGAGCTCCTGCTTGTGGTGAGCGCAGCCGAACCGCCGAGCCGTCCAACGAATTGACAAGGGTGGAATCTACTTACGGAATTCGTCCACCGTCCACTGGCTGGGCTCTGCATCAATTTCCCGCTGCTCGGCTTTGTCCATCCGGCGCAAAGTGAAGCGCCTCTTTGCGATTTCATCATCGCCGATGATCAGGACGCTGCGCGCCCGCAGCCGGTCGGCCTCCTTCATTTGCGCTTTCAGGCCGCGGCGCAGGAAATCGCGGTCGGCGGACAATCCCAGTTGACGCAGCGCCGCCAGAATCTGGGATGTGAGTTCGAAAGCGGCATCGCCCAGGGCGCACACGAAGACATCGAGCCGATCTTCATCAACGGGAAGTTTGCTCACGGCCAAGATCCGCTCGAATCCCGCGGCAAAGCCGACCGCCGGAGTCGGCGGCCCGCCGAGCACTTCGACCAGACCGTCGTACCGTCCGCCGCCGCAGACGGCATCCTGGGCGCCCAATCCGGCCGCCTTGAATTCAAAGGTCGTGCGAGTGTAATAGTCCAGCCCGCGCACGAGGCGTGAGTCAATTTCGTAACCGATTCGCAGTCGATCCAACCCCGCCCGCACGGCGTCAAAATGGTGTCTGTCTTCGTCCGTCAGGAACCGGTCAATCATGGGCGCTGCAGCAATCACCTCCTGGCATTGCTCGTTCTTGCAATCGAAAACCCGCAGCGGATTGGTTTGCGTGCGGCGCCGGCAATCGGCACACAGTCGCGCGAACGCGGCGGGCGCTGTCAAATAATCCCGCAAGGCGGCATCGTGATCGGCACGCGCCTGTTTGTCACCGATCGAATTGATCACCAGACGCGGCACGGGGACGTCCAAGTTGCGCAGCATGGCGTCTCCCAGCGCGATCAGTTCGACGTCGGCCTCGGGAGCCGCCGGCCCGATCAGTTCGGCGCCGAACTGATGAAACTGCCGAAGCCGCCCCTGCTGCGGCCGTTCGGCGCGGAACATGGGACCGATATAGAACAATTTCCACGACGGCCGCTTCGCGCCCAAACTTTCCTCCAGAAAGGCGCGGACGACGGAGGGCGTGCCTTCCGGTCGCAAGGTGACCGAGCGGTCACCCCGATCCGTAAACGTGTACATCTCCTTTTGGACGATGTCGGTTGCCGTGCCGGTGCCGCGCTCGAAGAGTTCGGTCGGCTCCATGATGGGGCAGCGTATCTCGCCGAATCCGTACTGGCGCATCGTGGCGCGGACGATCGCTTCCGCCGCCACCCAGCGTTTACTCTCCAGGGGCAAGAGGTCGGCCATTCCCGCCAACCGTTGCAATCCGCTGTCTTGCCCCGAACCGGTCATCTCGTATTGCCCACCGCTCTGCCCCGTCTTCGCCCGCGCTGGACCTGAGTCCAAGAGTGGATTCAGATGGTGCGGAGCCAATCTGAGAGGCGACCCGCCCCAAGTCAATTCGGAAAAAATGACTTGTTGCGCAGCGGCGTCACGAATTTACCATCAAAAGAGTCCGCAATGTGCGTAGTAAGGTTGGAAGAGGGCAGAGCACTCACCAGCCGGAACTTAGATCTTCCAACGGAACGAGACAGCACAGGGAATCGCCTCAGTCGCAACATCGGGCCTGCCCGAACGCCGGAGGTGTACGATGACCAGATCGCTGCGGACGCCGAAAACCCGCTGGCACCCCCTCTCGCTGCAGCAGTTGGCCCCCAGCAAGTTCGTCGGGGTGGTCAACAACATCCTCTCGGGGCGGTACTCGCTACTACCCGGAGCGCTGCGCGGCATGGGGAGCGGAATCAAGGAACTCGGCGACCTCAGGTCTGACTCGGCGCAGTGACGCCGCAGCGGACGCTCTCTCTCATGGCCAATCGTTGAGGGCGGACTTGGACGCCACCACGGAAGTCCTGTATCTCTGTGGAGCCCGGCTTTCGTTACCACGATCTGATCGCGCCACGCGTTTGCATTTGCGCCTCCTGATCTCCCGCAGTAGTATTCCGCCAACGTGGCGGGACAATCACACGATCAACAGGATTCTGAGACTGGAACGCCGGTCTGGCTCTGGGCTGCACTCGCATCGATCGTCGTCGCTGTCCTCGCGCTCGGTTATGTAGGGGCCGGGGCGCAGTCGGTGGGGAATAGCCCGGCCGGCAGCATCCTGTCCCCTGGAGACGCGGCCCGCGCGGCGGCCGGATCCGAAGTCGGCTGGGGGACCATGACGCCCCAGAGACGCCTACAGGCGATCTCGTATTCCCGCACCCAAGACATCCTCTACTTCGTCAACGTCGGTTGGGGAATCGCCATCTGGCTGATTCTCTTGTTTACGGGGTGGTCGGGACGTCTCTTGGAGTGGTCGGAACGAATCGGGCATCGACGTCTGTTCACCTTGTTCCTGTACATGCTGGTGCTCATTCTCGCGGTCCAACTCACCTCTTTACCTTTGGATTACTATTCCGGCTTCCACTTGGAGCACCAATATGGGCTCTCCAGCCAGTCGTTGGGCGCCTGGTTCCTCCAACTGATCAAGGGGCTGGCGGTCGCCTTGATTCTGCTGTCCATCGCCGCCGCGATTGTCTACGCGCTGATCCGGCGCCGCCCACAGACCTGGTGGGCGTGGGTCGGCCTGGTGTCAGTTCCCTTCGTGACCTTCCTCATCGTACTCGCGCCGATTGTGATCATGCCCCTGTTCTACGAGACCAAGCCGATGGCGGAGAGCCCGCTTCGCTCGCAAATCCTGGACTTGGCCGGACGGTCGGGAATCCCCGATTCGCGCGTGTTTGTAATGAACGCCTCGAAGGACACCAAAAAGATCAATGCCTTCGTCACCGGACTCGGGCGCACCAAGCGCATTGTGCTCTTCGACAACACCATCGCCGCGCTCACGCCGGGAGAGATCCTCTTCATCGTCGGGCATGAGATGGGGCACTATCTCTTGCACCACGTCTGGATCGGGCTGGGGTTGATCGTCGCCTTGATTTTTCTCTTTGGCTTTCTTGGGCATCTGCTCATGGCCCGGCTCATCAACCGTTACAAAGCCCGCTGGGGTTTCGACCGTTTATCCAGTTTCGCCAGCGCTCCCCTGATCGCCCTATGCGTGAGCGTCTTCAGCTTTGCGTTCTCGCCGATTGAAAACGGTTTATGGCGCCAGTTCGAGCACCGGGCGGACCAGTTCGGCCTCGAACAGACCGGCAACGGCCCGGTCGCGGCCTCGGCCTTCGAGAAGATGGCCGACGTAAACCTGTCCAATCCCAATCCGTCGACGTTCATCAAATTCTGGTTGTACGATCATCCGACCTTGTCGGAGCGGGTGCGCTTCGCCCGGTCGTACTCGCCGGGCGCGGCCGCTGATTCCGTGACACTTCGGCTTCCCGAAGAGAGACACTTGGCCCGGGTCCGGCAGTTGACCTTTGGCGGCGAGAACGCCGAGGCCTATTTCAGCGCCGACGGGAAGCAGTTGATCTTCCAGTCGACGCGCGACGACTGGCCCTGCGACCGCATCTTCACGATGAACATCGACGGCTCCAATGTACAGCAGGTCTCGACCGGCCGGGGCGCGACGACCTGTTCCTTTTTCTCCCCCAAGGGCAACCGCATCATCTATTGCTCGACCCACTTGGCCGGCGATTCCTGTCCGCCGCGGGCGTCGCACGCGCGCGGCTATATCTGGGGACTCCACAAGGGATTTGACGTTTTTTCCGCCCGTCTCGACGGCACCGATCTCGTGCGACTCACCGAGACGCCGGGCTACGATGCCGAAGCGGTCTTTTCCCCCGACGGCTCGAAGATTCTGTTCACGTCAATCCGCGAAGGCGACCTGGAATTGTACACGATGAATGCCGACGGCTCCAACCCGGTGCGGCTGACCCATGAACTCGGCTATGACGGCGGCGCCTTCTTTTCTCCCGATGGGAAAAAGATCGTCTACCGCGCTTATCATCCCATCGACTCCGCCGCCATCGCCGACTACAAGACACTATTGGCGGAAGGACTCATTCGTCCGACGACGCTCGAGATTTTCGTCTTGAACGCGGACGGCACAGGCAAGACCCAGGTCACCCACAATGGCGCCGCCAACTTCTGCCCCTACTTTCATCCGGACGGTAAACGGATCATATTCGCGTCGAATATGGCCGATCCGAAGGGGCGCAACTTCGATCTGTACTTGATCAACGTCGACGGCACCGGCCTGGAGCGCGTCACCTACAACGACACCTTCGACGGTTTCCCGATGTTCAACGCCGACGCCACCAAGCTCGTCTTTGCCTCCAATCGCCACGACGCCAAGCGGGGCGAGACGAACATCTTCATCGCCGATTGGGTGGAGTAACAGGGCTCAGGGCGCAGAGAATTCGACTTGACATTCGGGGTCGCCTGGCCCATATTGGCCGAGGTGGGTCACAGCCGCGCGTTATGCCTGGGCGTGGCAAGATTGTATCGGAGGTGGGCATGCTTCGTAAGAACGTTGTGACTCGGCCGTGGCTTGCGACAGCGCTATTGGTTCCCTTCTGCATTTTCCTCCTCCCGATCCGTGCTGACGGGCAATGCCCGTGCCCCTGCCATAGAGACCCCAAGTTCGACGCCGCCACCAATCAACTCGTCGACTCCACGCCGGCTGTCGGTCGTGGTGGATACCAACCACCGGCGTCCGGTAGAGAAGGCCGCCGCCGAGCTGGCGCAGCAACCGAATGTGGTCAAAGGGTTTGAGAAGCTGTTGGCCGCGTAGAAACGCGGCGGAGACGGTCGCCGGCGGAAACGGCCTCAACCGAAATTACAACACTTTTGGGACTTGACGCACAGGTACCCGCTCAGACACAACGATCCGTCAGGGAGTGTGGAATGTTTCCGTCATTTCGTCGCTGGTTATTCCGCGTGAGTTTGCTTGTGATTCCGGGAACGAGCGTGGCGCTTCCCGCCCACGCGGCGTCAACGCCTACACACGGACCCACGTCAATCCCCGTTCACTCCTTGGCGACGGGGTCAAGTTACGCTGACATCGTCAAGATCACCAACATCGTCGTCGACCAGAAACGCAGGCGGGCGTACTTCGCGGCGAGTCTCTCCCGCTACCTCGGCGTCGTCGATATCGATTCCCTTCGGATGATAGGGACCATCGACTGCGGGGTGGACGGCTTCGTGTCACGACACCTCGCGCTGAACCCCGGCACCGGCATCCTCTACATGTTCGTGATTGAAACCAGCCGGTTGTACAGGATCGACCCCGTTAGCGGCTCTGTGTCGGCTCCAATCACCGTCGGCGGGCTGCCGGCGTTCGACACATCCGCCAACCGGCTCTACCTCTCGGAGTCGCCGGACAAGGTCCGCATCTATGACGATCTCTTGAACCCGGTGGACCTGATCTCGGGAGTGACGGCCCCCGGCGACCTGTTCGTTGATTCCGCGCAGGGGAAGCTGTACGTGGTCAACGCGTTCCAGCCGCCCCAGGCGGGAGTCAGCGTCTACAGCATCGCCACCAAGGCATTCCTGCGCAAGTACGACATGCCCGCCGGTTTTGACGGAAAACCCAAGCATATCCATGTTGCGGGCGGAAAGATATACGTAAACGGGGCAACTCTGTCCACCTACTCGGTCTCCGTCCTGGACGAGACGAACGGGACCGGCACCCTGTACTCGATGAGCGAAAACGGCCAGGGCCTGGAAACCTATGGCGGGAAGCTCTACCAGATGACCGGCTACCCCTACTACGCCGGCTACCTGCCCGCCGCCGACGGTTCCCACGGCGTCCTTGAAGTGCGAGACGCGCTTTCGGGGAGCAAGATCACCGAGATTCAAACGGATCTGGAGAGCTTGTACTTCGACATCGACCAGACGACGGGAAGACTCTTCTACACGGCCACAGGGAGATCAACGATCGGCGTTCTGCGGCTTTCCGACGACACACTGCTGGGCACGATTGACGTCGCCACCACCATCGAGGATGTGCTCGTCCACCCGGCGGATGGCAGTCTCTACCTGCGGAACCGTCTGGGCGGGAGCACGATCTATCGGGTTGATCCCGGCGCGGGGACGCTCACCAACACACTGAATCCGGGGAACTGGCCGACCAAGATCATCCTGGACGCGGGCCGGAGCCGGCTCTACGCCCTCAGCCACTACGAGGCGAAGATATCGGTCTACGACCTCTCCACCGATGCGCTGGTGGGCACGATCCCGCTCGGCACGCAGCGGGCGCGCACCGACGCCCTCTCCACCATGGTCATGGACCGCTCCCTGGGCAAGCTGTACGCCGTCATCCCGGAGTTGGGGACGCTGACGGCGGTCAACGCCGATGGCTCCGGGTCACCGTTGACCATCACGATCGATGGCTTCACTCCCAACCCCAACGGAGGCGGGCCGGGCAAGCTCCAGATCGCGGTCAACGAGAGTCTTGGCCGTGTCTTCCTGTTCAACACCGACGCCAAACGGCTGAACATCTACGACGGCAGCACACTGGCGCTTCTTTCGTACTCGACGATCTCTGGCTACAACCTGACGGCGCCACCGCTGGACCTGCTCTTCAGCGACGACGCCGGCGGCCGGCTCTTCGTGGGGCCGCACATCGTGAACCCGACGACGGGCGCGGTCACCGGGAGCCTTCCCACGGGGAAGAAAGTCATCGGGCTGGATCCGGGCGCGGGGCGTATTTACCTGTGGGACATCATCACCCCGGGCTTCTTCGAACGGGTCTACGAGTACGACCTGAACCTCTCGGGCGTGCTGCGGCAGTGGGACTTTTCCCCCGTCGTGAGCGTCTATTCCGCCTTCGGTTTTGACTTCGCCCGCGGGAAGATGTACGTGGGTTACTTTGACCGGGGAGTGCTGGATGTCGTTGATTTGGGGTCGGCCCCCTGCGTGTGCCCCTGTCACGCCGATCCGCAATGCGACAGCGTCGTTTCCGATGTTCTGGATGTGACCAACGTGGTCAATGTCGCCTTTCGCGGCGCCGACGCCGCGGTGAAGTATTGTGATCCGTGCGCACAGATTCTGTCCGCCGCGTCACACTGAGAGGGTATTCGTTTTTGTGCATCGATCGGACAAGGGTCCGTCGCGATAAGACTCAAATAACGGATCGACATGAGCGCCAGACATGGCCGGACAACGACCCTCCACCGCTGGAAACCACGAACATCGTCAAGGATGGTTTCCGTGCTGGACAAGGTGTATTCTTGTCGCATCGTTC